>JAXDGY010000061.1:0-6376 GCA_034664785.1 Solirubrobacteraceae bacterium | reverse complement strand
GCTCGGAGGTCTGAGGGTCGAAGACGACCTGGAAGCTCTGCGGCGCCGGCCAGCAGCTGCCGGCCGGCGTAGTCCAGCGCGACACGGCACCCCACGCGTCCCTGGCTGTCGGGCACCGTGCCCAGATCGCGCGCGGCGGGGTCCTTGGCCAGCACGTCCAGGAGTGCCGCGCGCTGCGCCGGCCACCTCCTGTGCGACGTCGGCGGCGGCCTCGCGGTCGCCGAGCACGCCGAGCGCGGTGCGCCTGGCCACCGTCAGAGCGCGGGCGGCGCCGTCGTCGCCCCCTCCGTGGAGGGCCGTCGGGACGGCGCGCGTGGCGGTCAGCACCGGCACGGCGGCAATGGAGGGCGTGGGGTCATGCCCATGAAGAGGCGCCAAGACCCGCCGGATGTTGCAGCGTCGGACAACAGGGCGCCGGCGCGCTTCCCGGGCGGCCGGACGCGGCCCCGCCCTGAGTGTGCCGGTAGCCTCGCGCCGATGCCCGCCCGCCGCATCCGCGTGGACCCGGTGACGGCGCTCCGGGACGGCTTCGAGGCCATCCGCCGGGAGGCCGGGGTGCCGCATGCCTTCCCACCCGAGGCCGAGGCCGAGGCCCAGGCCGCCGCGGCGCGTCGCGAGCACGGGGGTGACCGGGTCGACGTGGGCTTCGTGACGATCGACCCGCCCGGCTCGCGCGACCTCGACCAGGCGCTGCACATCGAGCGGCGCGGCGACGGCCACCGCGTGCGCTACGCGATCGCCGACGTCGCGGCGTTCGTGGCGCCGGACGGCGCCCTCGACCGCGAGGCCCACGCGCGCGGCGTGACGATCTACGCGCCCGACGCCAAGTCGCCGCTGCATCCGCCCGTGCTGTCGGAGGGGGCGGCGAGCCTGCTCCCGGGGCAGTGGCGCCCGGCGGTGCTCTGGACGCTCGACCTCGACGCGACCGGCGCGCTCGCCGCGACGACGGTCGCGCGGGCCGAGGTCCGCAGCGTCGCCCAGCACACCTACGCCGACGTGCCCGCCGGCCTGCAGGCGCTGCTGCGCGAGGTCGGCGAGCGCCGGGTGGCGCTCGAGCGCGCCCGCGGCGGGATCCGCCTCGACGTGCCCGAGCAGGAGGTCGTCCTCGAGCACGGGTCCTGGATCCTGCGCTACCGCGTGACGCTGGAGACCGAGGACTTCAACGCGCAGATCTCGCTGCTCACCGGGATGGCGGCCGCCGCCCTGATGCTGCGCGCCGGCACGGGGATCCTCCGCACCCAGGCGCAGCCCGACGAGCGCTCCTTGGAGCGGCTGCGCCGCCAGGCCCGGGCGCTGCGGGTGGACTGGCCGGAGACGACGCCCTACGCGGAGTGGGTGCGCGGCCTGGACGGCGCGCTCCCGGCGCACGCCGCGCTCATGCACGAGGCGACCGGCGTCGGCCGCGGCGCGGGGTACACGGCCTTCGACGGCGGGCCTCCCGCCGAGCACGGGCACTTCGCGATCGCGGCCGACTACGCCCACGCCACCGCTCCGCTGCGCCGCCTGCAGGACCGCTACGTCTCGGAGTGCTGCCTCGCCGCGAGCGCCGGGGGCGAGGTGCCGGGCTGGGTGCGCGCGGCGCTGCCCGGGCTGCCGGACGTGATGGCCGCCGCGGACCGGCGCGCCCACGCCGTCGAGCGCGGCATCGTCGATCTCGTGGAGGCCGTGCTGCTGCAGGGCCGCGAGGGCGAGCGCTTCGACGCGGTCGTGGTCGACGACGGCCTCGCACAGCTCCGCGACCCGGCGGTGCGCGCGCGGCTCGACGGGGACGCCCCGGAGCCGGGGAGCGAGGTCTCCGTGCGCCTCGACCGCGCGGACCCGGCCTCGCGGACGGTGGCCTTCTCGGTCGCCTGAGCGGCCGCGGCGCGCGGGGTCGCGTCAGGCGGCGGGCGGTCGCGGGGCCGACGTGCACGCGGTCAGCGGCTCGCCGAGCACCGGCGCCATGACGTCGTGCGGATCGGCGCTGTGACGATGGCCGGTGAGGTGCCCGAACTCGTGCACGAGCACCGTGCAGAACTTCGCCCACGTCCACGCCGCGCGCGGGTTGAACTCCACCTTGCAGTCGAAGTTCCCCCGCGGGTCGCCGTAGGGGCTGATCCGGTTGGCCCAGCTCGAGACGGCGTTGACCGACCGCGGCCGCGCCCACCAGGCGATCGCCACCTTCCCCGAGCACGCCGCGACGCCCCAGACGCCCGCGGCCACGGACTCGGCGGTGGCGACCGCGCGCGGGGACACCGGCCGGGGCGCAGCCTTCCGGGCCCCGAGGGCCGGCGCGGCGACGCCGAGGGGGACGAGGCAGAGGACGATCACGCTCATGAGGAGCCCCGCGAGCGGGCGGCGGGCGGCGGGCACGCGCCGAGTTCAACGCGTCCGTCCGTCCCTCAAACCGGTGCGACGAGAAGCCTGACGGATCGCTGGAGCGAGGCTGCCGGGATCCTGCAGCCTGCTCAAGATCGGGCAGTGCCGGCCGATGGGCCCGAGCTTCGGGCTACCGCCCGGTGGACCGGTGCGCCGGGGCCCGTGTGTGGCCGCGGTGGCCCTGCGCGGAGGTCGGGCCGCCGTGGCCGCCGGCCGCCGCCGCCTTGCCCATCGCCCGCCGTAGGGCGGCGTCGTCGTCGCCCGCGCGCGACCGCTCGCGCAGCGCGCCGCGGTGGAACGTGCGCATCACGACATCGGCCTTCGGGTCGCGCACGGCGACGACGACCTTCAGCAGGGACGGCGTCTGGACGACGATCCCGTCGAACGTCGCTCCGTCGTCGGTCACGGTCACGAGCTGGCCTGCGCGGAGTGGCTTCATGCCAACCACCCTAGAGCGGCGCCCGCCGGGCGGGCGCCGCAGGGTCGCGTCGGGATCAGGCGGGCTACGAGGCGACCGGCGCCGCGGCCTGCGGGCGCTCGCGGTAGGGCTGCTCCACGTCGGCGTCGGTCTGCTCCTCGTGGTACGCGGACTCGACGTTCACCGCCCAGATGTCGTGGCCGCTGCCGTGCAGCGCGTTGTCGACCGCCCGCATCGCGCTGAGCATCGAGTGGTCGGAGTTGTTGTAGCGGTGCAGCCCGTTGCGGCCGACCTGCTGGAAGCCCTCGAGCGGGTCCAGCCAGGTGCGGATCGTCGCCACGTTCTCGGCGTAGTCCTCGTCGTAGACCGGGTAGGCCAGCGGGACGCGCGTGACGTAGCCGCGGCGCACCTGCTCAGGCCGGGCGAGGCCGAGCACCTCGAGCTCGTGCGTCGCCAGGGCGATGAGGTCGTCGTCGTCGGCGTTCCACATGTCGTCGCCGCGGAAGACGAAGTACTCCATGCCGACGCAGGCGGTGTCCGGGTCGGGCACCATCCACGGGCTCCAGGAGCGGAAGTTCTGGATGCGCCCGACCTTCACGCCGTCCTCGTGGATGTAGATCCAGTTGTCGGGGAACAGGTCCTCGCCGTCGAGGATCAGCGAGACGGTCAGGAAGTCGCGGTAGCGCAGGCTCTTGCCGGCCTGGAGGACCTCGGCGCGCGGCGGCGGGTCGGCGATCGACGCCGTCGCCTGCAGCGGCAGGGACGAGATCGTGAACGCGGGCTCGATGCGCTCGCCGTCGGCGTGGATGGCGACGACGCGGCCGTCCTCGTGCTCGATGGACTCGACCGGGGTCGACAGGCGGACCTCGCCGCCCATCGCCTCGATGCGCTCGGTCATCATCTCCCACATCTGGCCCGGCCCGTAGCGGGGGTACTGGAACTTGTCGATCAGCGACTTGATCTTGTTGTCCTTGTTGCCCAGGAAGGCGGCCTTGGCGGCGGAGAAGAAGCTCAGCCCCTTGATCCGCTGGGCCGCCCACTCCGCGCGCAGCTCGGTCGTGGGCACGCCCCAGACCTTCTCGGTGTAGCCCTTGAAGAAGTGCGAGTACAGGCGCCAGCCGAAGCGGTTGGACACCCACTGCTCGAGGTTCTCCTCCTCGCCCTTCGGCTTCAGCGAGGCGCGGAGGTAGCTCAGCCCGCAGAGCAGCAGCTCCCACGGCCCGAGCTTCTTGATGACGTCCATCCCGTTCAGCGGGTAGTCGAGGTACTTCCCGCGCCAGAAGATGCGGCTCATCCGGGGGCGCAGGAGGAACTCGTCGCCCATGATCTCCAGCCAGAGGTCGTTGACCTCCTGGTTCTTCGTGAAGAAGCGGTGGCCGCCCAGGTCGAAGCGGTAGCCGTCCGGGTCGACGACGGTCTTGGCGATGCCGCCGACCTGGTCCTCGGCCTCGAAGACGATCACCGGCTTGCCGGCCTTGGCCAGCAGGTAGCCCGCGGTCAGGCCGGCGGGGCCGCCGCCGATGACGACGTACGGGTGGGAGGAGTCAGGCTCGGGCGCGCGGAGCTCGTCCGACGAGGTGGTCAACGTCATGGCTCCATCTTTCCCCGGCGCGGGCGCTTTCCGGCGCCGGCCTAACCATCCCTAACCCGGGCTAACAGATGGCTGACGGGCCGTCAGGGGCGCACGACGCGGTACAGCACCGTGCGGATCCCGCGCGGCAGGCGCCGGTGCCCGAAGCGCGGCTCCGCCGCGATGCGCACGAGACGCGGGTCGCGGTCCGCGACGCGCTGCCACTGCGAGGACCGGCGGCGGACGAGCGACGTCCATGGTGCGCCCCACGCACCGGTGCGGATGATGGGCAGCGCCAGCACGAGCGTCTGGCCCGGCGCCATCGTCGACACGAGCCGGTTCAGCGTCGGCGTCGGCCGCGCGGCCTCGAGGCGGTCCTGGGCGTCGCGCCAGTCGAAGACCCCCGGATCGGGCATCGGCCCCAGCGACGTGGCCCAGCGGAGGTTCGGCGGGAAGTAGTAGTGCAGGACGGGGACCTGCTCGGGATGCACGGAGATCACGAGATCGCCCGCCTGGAGGCTGCCGCGCACCTTCGCGGCGACGACCCGGACGTCGGACTTGTGGCTGATCGTCGACGTCCTGGGGTCGAACCACAGCGCGAGGATGATCGCGAGGGCGACAAGGCCGAGCCGTCCCGCGTGCGCGAGCCCGATCCCCGCGAGCAGCAGCAGCGGGCCGATGAGGATCGCGAAGTAGCGCCCCGTGTAGGCCGGGGAGACCTGGGACGCGGTCCAGGCGACGGCGAGCGCCGCGGCGGGCATCACGACCAGCGTCCACATCGCGGCGCGCCGCCGGTCGGCGACCGCGTCGCCGGGCGGCGCCTGCGCGATCGTCGCGAGCCCGGCCCCGCCGGCCAGCAGCAGGCCGAGCGGGACGACCTGGCCGCCGAGCAGGCCGGTGATCGGCCCGAGGACGTCGCCGAGGCCGGGCCGCTCCGCCCACGGCGCGCCGGTGTGCCCGGCCTGGAAGATCAGCGACGGCAGCCAGGCCGCGTAGAGCAGGCCGGTGAGGCCGTAGGCGATCGCCGCGTCGCGCAACACCCCACGGCGGTCGGGCGCGAAGCGCACCGCCGGCACCATCGCCGCGACGGTGCCCACCGCCATGAACAGGCCCCAGTTGTGCGTGTAGACGAGCGCCGCCAGCGCGAGGCCGAACGGCACGACGAACGCGCGGCGCCGGAACACGAACACCTGCAGGTGCAGGACCGCGACGAGGAGCCCGAGCACCGCGACGAGCGCGTACATCCGCGTCTCCTGCGCGTAGTACGTGAGGAACGGGTTCAGCGCCGCGAGGGCGGCGGCGCACCAGCCGGCCCGCCGGGAGAACATGCTGCGCGCGCCCCACCAGGCGATCGGCACCGTCGCGAGCGCGAAGGCGACCGACAGCGCGTGGGTCGCGCCCTGGCCGTCGCCGAAGACGACGATCCACAGGTGCAGGAGCAGGTAGTACAGCGGCGGCGAGCCGTCCTGGCGCAGGACCGACGGGATGTCGGTGAACGGGTGGGACGCGATCCCGACCGACAAGCCCTCGTCGATCCAGAACGGAGCGTGGATCGCCGTGGTGCGCAACGCGAGCGACAGGCCGAGCAGCGCGCTGAGGCCCGCGGCGGCGATGAGCAGCTCGCGCACACGCGGCTGCGCGCGCACCCGCTCGCGGGCCGGCGTGCGTACGGCGCTCGGTGCGGGTGTTGCGACTGCGTTCATCCAGCGACGTAGGGTACGGCGGCGGTCAGCGGCAGGCGGTCACGATGCGCCAGTCGCGCGTGACCGCGAGCGTCTGCAGGGGCGTCGACCCGAGCCTCCGCAGCGAGGGGGTGATCCGGCCGCCCGGGTTCGTGCGGACCCGGAAGACCACCTCGGGACGCGTCGGCTCGAGGTCGACCTGGTTGGTGTGCACGTGCAGCTGCCACGCCACCGCGGGCACGAGGAACGGCCCGGTGTAGGCGTCACCGCAGGCGCGCAGCCGGGCGGCGCCGCCCGCCGCGTCGACGGCTCGGGCGAGCTGGTGGCCCAGCTCGCCCTGGTAGCGCA
>JAXDGY010000060.1:0-4366 GCA_034664785.1 Solirubrobacteraceae bacterium | reverse complement strand
CTCTACCGACGAGCCGGCTTCGTCGTTCCCGACGACACGGCGCACGGTCATCGCCTGCTCGTCCGTCCCAGTCGGCCCCGATGAGCGCACCGCACTCCGTTAAGGTCGGCCCGGCGATCTGATTGAGGGGCGAGCATGCTCGATGACACGCTGGTCAGGGCGTTGGACGGCGCCTTCGCGGGGGAGCTGATCGGACCCGGCGACGGGCGGTACGAGGCCGGAAGGCGGGTCTGGAACGGCATGGTCGACCGGGCAACGCTGTGTGCGACGACGGGGTGGTCATCGACCTTTCGGCGCGGGCGACCCGGCCGCCGGCGAGCGGGTGCTGCGGCCGCTGCGCAGCTGCGGGCGACCGTTGGCGGACCTGGTCAGGCCGGTGCCGTACGTTGCGCTGCAGTCAGGCTCGGATGACAGCTATCCGAGCGGCCGGCAGAACTACTGGAAGTCTCACTACTCGACGAGATCAGCGACGCCGCGACTGCCGAGGTGATGGAGCACGCGCCGCAGATGACCTCGCCGTCGTCGTCGTTCTACTTCCAGCACCTCGCCGGCGCCATCAGCCGCCCAGGCCCCGACACCGCCGCGTTCGGCCACCGCCAGGCGGCGTTCGACTTCACGATCCTGACGGTCTGGGACGACCCCTCGGAGAGCCCCGAGCACATGACGCGGGCGCGCGAGTTCTTCACCGCGATGCAGCCGCATGGCAGCGGCGTCTACGTCGACAACCTGGGGACCGAGGGCGCAGACCGCGTCCGGGCGGCCTACGCGCCGGCGACCTACGAGCGGCTCGTCGCGCTCAAGGACGCCTACGACCCGGACAACGTCTTCCACCTGAACCAGAACGTCACCCCAGCCCGGCCTGAACGCGCCCGAGGTCGTCCGCTGCTCGCCGACCGGCCACCGATCGAGCCGGCTCGATCGGCGGCCGGAGGTCTTACCTCGGGCTACGGAAGCTGAACCGGCCCCGGGCCGAAGGAGGCACCGCCGCCGGTCGGAAGCTGAACGGGCCCCGGGCCGAAGGAGACACCGGGCCCCGTGAGGGACGAGAACGGGAACAGGGACGAGAACCACGGCTGCCCGCTCGGCCCGCAGAACGCGGGGTACGGGTAGCACGGGATCATCGAGCCGGGCCCGGCCGTCGTCTGGGCGCTCGCGTTCGCCACGGGTGCGGCGAGCGCCAGTACGGCGATGACCGGCGCGACACCGGCAAGCTTGCGAAGAGTCACTGGCCTTCCACCTTCCTCTGCCGCCGGCCGGAGCTACCGTCGGACTCACTGGAAGCCGGGCGCTGCCTGCAGCGCACCCCGCCGTCGTGACGCACATGCTCGCCCGCGCGGTGCCCCACGTCAGCTGATCGGGTGGCCCCGCCGCAACGGACCTTCGGACAGAGGTCAGGCGCCTAGGTGCGAGGGGCGGCGCGCCGCCTGGCCCGCGGCGCGCCCAGCAGGGCCCGCATCGCGCGCCGGCCGCGCTCAGCCGCGGCCGCGTCTCCGAACAGATGGCGTGCCTGGTTGACGCCCATCGCGATGGCGTTGAGGCTGAAGGCGACATCCTGCGGATCCGTGCCGCGCGGCAGCTCGCCGGCGCGGACCGCGATGCGCGCCTCGTCGGCGAGCAGCTCGAACCACCGGCGGTACGCCGCCGAGAGCGCGTCGCGCACGCGGCCCGGGCGGTCGTCGAACTCACAGGACGCGGCCGTGACGAAGCAGCCGCCGGGGAACACGTCGCGGCCGAGGTAGTCCAGCCAGGCGTCGGCGATCGCCAACAGGCGCGCGCGGCCCGGCGTGGCGTCCCGCGCGGGCTCCCACACCTCCCTCGCGTAGACACCGAAGGCCGCCTCCAGCGTCGCGAGCTGCAGCTCCTCCTTCGTGCCGAAATGCGCGAGGACGCCGGCCTTGCTCATCTTCACATCGGTCGCCAGGCGCCCGATCGTCAGGCCCTCCAGGCCCTCGACGGACGCGAGATCCACCGCGCGGTGGACGATCGCGGCGCGCGTGCGGGCGGTGTCCGTGACGGAGCGGCGAGCCACAGACGGAAGTTTATCGTCCGATCGGTCGCTATTGACATAGCGACCGGTCGGTCACTATAAGTCCCGCACATGAAGATCACCCGCCTCGGCTGGGCCGGCCTGGAGCTCGAAGCCGCCGGACAGCTCGCCGTCATCGACCTGCTGCAGAACGCCGAGCCGATGGAACGGTTCATGGGCCGCCCGCGTACGGCGCTTCCGGGCCCGTCGCGCCCGGGCACCGCGGTGCTCGCGCTCGTCACCCACCTGCATCAGGACCACGCCGACCCCGCCGCGATCGCCGCCGCGTTGGCGCCCGACGGCGTCCTGCTGCGCCCGGTCGCCGACGACGGCGAGTTCCTGGAGGTGGCCGCGACGGCGGTCGTCGAGCAGAGCCTCGCCGATCTCGGTGTCGCCCAGCGGGTCGTCGCCCAGTGGGAGACCGTCGAGGTCGGGCCCTTCCGCGCGACGGCGCTCCCGGCCGTCGACGGCTTCGGCGACCCCCAGGTGTCGTGGGTCGTGGAGGCGGGCGGCACCCGCATCCTCCATGCCGGCGACACGCTCTTCCACGGCTGGTGGTGGCGGGCGCGGATGCGCCTTGGCGACCTCGACTACGCCTTCCTGCCGGTCAACGCCCCGCTCGTCGACCTGCCCCACCGCCGGCCCGGCTCCCCGCGCGGCGCGGTCATGAGCCCCGCGGAGGCCGCGGCCGCCGCGAGCATCCTGCAGGCCGGCGAGGCCATCCCGATCCACTACGACACCATCCACAACCCGCCGGTCTACGCACAGACCGAGGACCCGGCGGGACAGTTCCTGGCCGCGGCGGAGGCGCTGGGCGTGAGCGCCCGCGCGGTCGCGCCGGGCGAGATCGTCACCGAGGGCGCACCGGCGCCGGCGTGACCCCTCTCAGCGCCGATCGCGGCGCACCGGCTCGCTCGACAACCTTCACCGCAACGGGTGCCCGCCAGCCGCAGGAACCGCGGGGGTGGGCTCTGGCCATGTCGCGCTGGGGTGATCACACGGCCGAGACGACACCAACCTGTCTTGATGCGTCGGCGACGGGTCGGCTGATCCGGTCGGTCCGCGAGCGCGTTGTAAGCAGCGATGCGGTCCTCACCCTTCGTCAGTGGCTCTCTCCCGGTGCACTACGCGCGCGGCGCCCTCGGACTGCTCGCGCTCGTGACGGCCGTAGCGGGGGCAGCCGCAGGAACACCGGCAGCACTCGCCCTTCTGATCCTCACCGTCGCAGCCTGGCGCGGGTGTCCCACCTGCTGGGCGGTCGGGCTGATGCAGACGCGTGAACGCGAGGCCTGCCGGGATCGTCGTTGCCACACCCGCGCGTCGCGCTGACGGCACTCGCGGGCGCGTCGGACGAGGACGATCGCTCGACGATTCGTCGAGCCGGCTGGCGACGGGTGCGGAGCGTGACGATGGCAGGACCATGGAGCAGCAAGGCCTGCGGACGGGTCATCTCATCGCGCTGTGCGGGGCGGTTGCGGCTTTGACCTCGCTCTGGCGGCCCTGGTACTCGGTCGACCTCCCGCCGGCCTTCCGCGATGCGCTGTCCGGCGAAGCGTCCCAGGCGCCCGGCGCGCTCGGTCAGATCGCGCAGGGCCTGATCTCCGCACTGCCCTCCCGGATCCAGGCGTCCGGCTGGCGCGAGCTGCAGGGCGCCGACGTCGCGCTCTGCGTCGGCGCTCTGGCGATCGTCGTCCTGATGCTGGGAGCGGCCGGCGCGTTCGGGGGCGCCGTGCGGATCGACCGCGCCGCCGCAGGGAGGATCAGCGGCGCCCTCGGGGCGGCCGGCACGGTGCTGGTCGGCTGGCATGTCGCCGTCAAGCCCGGGGCCGGTGCGCCCGGCGCCGACATGGTCAAGCTCGGCGGCGGCATCTGGATCGCCCTCGCCGGATGTGTGGTGACCACCATCGGCGGGCTCATGGCCGCCATCCCGGAGAAGCCGGTGCCGTTCTCGCCCGCGCCGCCGCCGGCCTTCGGTGGTCCGGGCTCCGCGGCGGAGCCCGCGCAGCAGGCCCTGTCGGTCGGGCCTCCTTCCTCCAGGCCGCCGGGCGCCGGCCTGGCCGGCTAGCCGCGCGCGGAGCAGCCCGCGACCCGCTCCAGCAGCACCGAGCGCTCGCGCGCGTTCTGCGTCAGCGTGACGGCGCGCTCGAACTCGGCGCGCGCGTCGGCCAGCCGGCCGAGCTTCTCCAGCAGGTCGCCGCGCACGGTCGGCAGGAGGTGATAGCCGCTCAGCGCGGGCTCGTCGGCGAGGTCGTCGACGAGGCGCAGCGCCTGGGCGGGCCCGAAGGCCATGCCGACCGCGACCGCGCGGTTGAGCTCCACCACCGGCGACGGCGCGACCTG
>JAXDGY010000059.1:0-10370 GCA_034664785.1 Solirubrobacteraceae bacterium | reverse complement strand
CCCAGATCCCCCACGAGCTGCTCCCCGGCCGCATCCATCACGTGCTCGGCGTGCCCCTCGATGAGCGCCATCGTGGCCTGGACCTGGTCGAGGAGCGCCATGCGGTCCTCGCCCGCGACGAGCGTGACCAGCGAGCCCGACCGCACCGCGTCGGCCAGCGCCTTGAGGTCGTCGCGGGACGGGAGGCGCAGGACGGCCGCGGGGTCGAGCTTGACGTCGAGCGTCGACAGCAGCTCGCCGAGCAGCGACGCGAGGTGCTCGCGCAGCCACGGGACGCCGGTGAACTGGACGGCGTGGGTGACCTCGTGGACGCAGACCCAGGCGACCAGCTGGGCCGGGTCGGCGTCGAGCTCCTTGGCCGCGTGATGCAGGTTGGGCGCGACGAACAGCAGGCGGGGCGGGACCTCGGGCTCCGTCAGGCGGATGTCCCACTGCCCGAGCACCCGCCCGCCGAGATAGCCCACCAGCGCGCCGGCCTCCGCGCCGGCGATCAGGCCGGTGCCGGCGCGCAGCGCGCCGCCGAGCGGGCCGCCGCTCCCGGTCAGCCGGTCGGCCAGCGGGTCGAGCAGCGCGGCCATCGAGGCCAGGTTGGTCGCACGCCACTCCGCGCGGCCGACCTCCTCGGGCGGCGGCAGCGGGCCGGCCGGGCGCAGGCCGGTGTACGCGACGACGAGCTCCTCGCTGCGCGCCACGAGCTCCGGGAGGTCGGCCGGCAGCGGCGACTCGTCCCCGGGCCCACCGCCCACGGCGGACGCCACGCGCTCGGCGATCGCGCGATCGATCACGCGAAGATCCCCGCGAGCTCGTCGAGGGCGGTCTGCGTGCGAGCGGCCACGACCGGGGCGCGCGGCTCGAGGTCGAGCGGGGCGCCGAGCGGCTCGGCGCAGCCGAGGAAGGCCACCAGGCCGCCGCTCTCGCGGACGACGAGCTGCCCCGCGGCGACGTCGACGGCCCGGGTGCGCCAGAGCGAGGCCATGCCGTCGACCCGCGCGGGCGCGACCTGGCAGAGGGAGACGGCCATGGAGCCGAACGCGCGGATCCGGGCCACGGCGTCGCTCAGCGGGTCGAGGACGCGCGCGAGGTGCCGGGGGTCGGTCTGCTCGAGCGCCACGAGCTCGAGACGGCCGTCGGGCTTGCGGCGCTCGGACGGCGGATCGCTGATGGGGACGTTGCCCAGCCACGCCCCGGCGCCGCGGGCCGCCCGCCACTCCTCCCCAGGGCCGAAGTCGTAGACGTAGGCGAACGCGACGTCGGCCATCGTCGGCCCGTCCGCGACGGCGATCGAGATGGAGTGGTGGACCAGCCCGCGCTTGGCGTTCAGCGAGCCGTCGAGGGGGTCGATGCAGACCAGGACGTCGGTATCGCCGAAGTCCACCGTGCCGCGCTCCTCCGAGACGGCCGTGAAGCGGGCGCCCTCGGCGTACAGCGCCTCGAGCTCGACGAACACCGCGTCCTCGGCCGCCTGGTCGATGACGAGCGTGCGATCGCCGCCCTCCCCGAGCGCCCCTGTCTCCACCACGCGCTCCCGGCTGGTGGGGTTGTCGTGGAGGATCCCCCGCAGCCCCTCCGTCGCCCGCCGGCAGGCGCCGAGCCAGTCGTAGGCCAGCGCAGGCGCGGTCACGGGCATGCGAGACATACTAGGTGTGGTGCCCGTGGACCTCGCCAAGCTCACCCCCGCCCAGCGCGGCGCGGTGACCCACGCTGACGGCCCGCTGCTCGTCCTCGCCGGCGCGGGCGCGGGCAAGACCGCCACGCTCGTGGCGCGCTTCGCCTGGCTGACCACCCACCGCGACCCGCCGACGGCTCCGGAGGCCGTCCTGGCACTGGCGGCCTCGGAGCCCGCCGCAGGCGAGCTGCGCGCCCGCATGGAGGACGTCCTGGGCGCCCGGGGCTTCGCCGAGCTGGCGGTGCACACCGTCGCCGGCTTCGCGGCGCGCCTGCTGCATGAGGAGGCGCTGGAGGCCGGGCTGGACCCGTTCGTCGTCACGGCCACGCCCGCCGACCGCCTCGCGGTCCTGCTCGGGCGCATGGACGAGCTCGAGCTGCGCCGCCACGACCTCGGCGGCCGGCCCGCCGCGACCCTGGCCCGCGTCATCGCCCGGATCGACCGCTGCAAGGAGGAGCTCGTGAGCGCCGCGGACTACGCGGCGTGGGCGGCGGCGCTGCCCGACGACGGCGAGCGCACCCCGCGCGAGCGCGAGTTCGCCGGGCTCTACGAGGCCCACGACCGGATGCTCGCCGAGCGCGGCCTGCTCGACGCGGGCGAGCTCGTCCTGCGCGCCCACGCGCTCCTGCGCGACGCCCCGCACGTGCGCCTCCGCACGGCGGCCCGCTTCCGCGAGCTGCTCGTGGACGACGTGCAGGACGCCACGCCCGCCGGCCTCGCGCTGCTGGCGCTGCTGGGGGCCGACCACGGGCACGTCGTGCTCGCCGGGGACGACGACCAGGCCGTGGAGGGCGATGCCGAGCCCGCCACCCCGGACACCGGCTTCGATCCGCTGGGCCGCGCGCCCGAGGACTTCCCCGGCCTGGCGACGATCACCCTCGAGCGGTCCTTCCGCTGCCCCGAGCGCGTCGTCCGGGCGGCGCGCTCGGTCGTCGAGGGCATCCCGGGCCGTCCGCCCAAGGCGCTTCAGGGGCGCGCAGGCGTGCCGGGCGACGTGCGCTTCTGGCGCTGCGCCAACGAGCGCGCCCAGGCGCAGGGCGTGGCCGCGGAGATCGAGCGGCTCGTACGCGACGGCGTCGCGCCCGCCGACATCGGCGTCCTCGTCCAGTCGGTGCGCAACGAGGGCCAGGCGGTGGCTGTGGCGCTCGACGAGCGCTCCGTGCCCTACCGGCTGATCGGCGCGGCGGCGTTCTTCCAGCGCGCCGAGGTCCGCGACGTCCTCGCCTGGCTGCGGCTGCTGGCCGACCCGACCGACGCCGGCGCCGCGGTGCGCGCGCTGGCCCGGCCGCCCGTCGAGCTGCGCTCGATCGACCTCGCGCGCTGCATCCAGATCGCGCGGCGGCGCAAGCTCGACATGGTCAGCGCGCTCGTCGCCGCGACAGAGTCGCCGCAGCTGCCGCCCGAGGCGCGCGAGCGCATCCTCGGCTTCCTCAAGCTGCACCGCCAGGCCTCCGCTGCGCTCGACACCTCGCGCCCGGACCTCTTCGTCCACCGGCTCATCGACCGGCTCGGCCTGCGCCGCCAGCAGCTCTTCGCCGCCCAGGCCGACGTGGTAGAGCGCCTCGTGTCCCTCGCGCGCCTCGGCGAGCTGGCCACGGGCTACACGCGACGCTCCCCGCAGGCCACACCGCGGGAGTTCGCCCGCTACCTCGCCGCTGTAGCCGACGCCGGCCTGCGCGACGAGGACGAGGCCGCCGGGCGCGAGGTGCCGCGCGGTGCGGTCGCCGTCCTCGCCATGCACGCCGCGCGCGGCCTGGAGTTCCGCCACGTCTTCGTCCTCGGCCTCCAATCCTCGCGGATGCCGGGGGCGCGTCAGGCGCTCGCGGAGCCCGTGCCCCGCGGGCTCACGCGGCCCGACCGCCACGACGCCGCAGGCGAGGACGGGCGGGCCCAGCACGTCGCCCACATGCGCCGCGTCCTGCACGTGGCGATGACCCGCGCGCGGGACGGCCTCGTCCTGGCCTACGCCTCCGCCAGCGACCGCGGCGCGCTGCAGCCGCCGTCGCCGTTCGCCGAGGACGCGCGCGCGGCGCTGGAGGCGGAGTGGGAGGACCGCCAGGAGGAGCTCTTCGGCCCGGACGAGGCCCTGCACGCCGCCTTCACCGGCCTGCGCGACGAGCTGCTGGGCAGCGTCTCGCGGGTGGGCACGCGCCTGGGCGAGCTGCGCTTCGACACCGACCTCGACGTCACCCACGGCGTCACCCGGTACCTCGAGCTCGTCAAGCTCGCCGCGCTGATGGAGCGCCCGGCGAGCCAGTCCGTCGCCGACGCCCTGCCCGACATCAACGCCCGCCTGCTGCAGGCCGCGTCGGCCCAGCAGCGGGAGGTCTTCCAGACCAGCTCGCTGGACGAGCTGGTCCTCGGCGCCGAGGCCGGCACCCGTGCGCGGGCCCAGGCGATCGCGGCCCGCGAGGAGCCCTCGCTCGAGCCGTTCCTGCCCAAGCGCGGCGACGGGCTGATGCTGAGCGCCTCGGACATCGAGACCTACCGCTCGTGCCCGCTGAAGTACAAGTTCGCCCGCGTCTTCCGCATCCCGAGCGAGCCGACGCTGAACCAGCGCTTCGGCATCCTCGTGCACCAGGTGCTCGAGCGCTTCCACGCCGCCGGCGGCCCCACGCGCCGCCCCGGCGGCCTGGACGAGCTGCTCGGGCTGCTCGACACGGGCTGGCGGCGCGGCGGCTTCGGCGACACCGACCAGGAGCGCCAGCTCCGGGGCAAGGCGGTGACCGCCATGCACCGCTACCAGGAGCGCGTCGCCGCCGAGGACGCCGAGCCGGTCTGGCTGGAGAAGGGCTTCCAGTTCAAGCTCGGCTCCCATGTCCTGCGCGGCCGCGTGGACCGGGTGGACCGCCTGCCCGACGGCGGCTACGAGCTCATCGACTACAAGACGGGACGGCCCAAGACGACGTCGCAGCTGCGCGAGGACGTCCAGCTGTCGCTCTACGCGGTGGCGGCCCGCGAGGCGTGGGAGCTCGAGTCCTCGCGCCAGGCCTACCTCTACGTGCTCGACGACGAGAAGGTGCGCGTGCCGACCGAGGAGATCGACCGCGGCTGGATCACCGAGACGGTCAACGAGGTCGCCGACGGCATCCTCGGCCAGGGCTTCGAGCCGACGCCGTCCTACACGGCGTGCTCCATGTGCGACTACCGCATCACGTGCCCGGCGGCGGAGCGGTAGGACCGCCTACAGCCAGACGCTGAAGACCACGACGAGCAGGAGCACGAAGGCGACGGCGACCAGGGCGCCGAGGGCGAGCCAGCGCGCCGCCGGCGGCGGGTCGAGCTCCGCGGTGGTCGGCGGGACCGTGTTCGCCAGGGTCCGCCGGCGCTCGCGCCCGATCACCCGCACGGTGTCCAGGCCTTCGGCGTTCGCCGCCGTGCCGTCGGGGTCGGGCAGGGCCTCCCCCACGCCGGGGGCGAGCACGCCGCCGCGGTGGGCGGTGGTCGGCGCGTCGTCGTGCCCCGGCGCCTCCTCGCCGTCCGGCCGGTCGGCTTCCAGGTCGCCGTTGCGCGGCCCCACGGCGGTCGGCGGCTCGCCCCGGGGCCGTGAGGCCGGCCCGGCGGGCACGGGCCGCAGGCGCTCGCGACGAGCCGCCTCGAGCTCGGCCTTGGCCGCCTTGAGCAGGCGGCGCTGCTCCCGGGTCTCCGCCTGCGCACGCTCGAGCAGGTCACGGCCGACCTCGGCCGCCGCCGCGGCCTCGGTCTCCCGGGCCGCCTGGGCGACGCGCGCGGCCTCGAGCTCGTTGCGCAGGCGGATGGAGGTCTCCTGGCCCTCGCCCGCGCGCTGCTCGGCCGCGCGGACGCGCTCCTCCGCATCGTCGAGGCGCTGCTGGGCGGCGGCCTCGCGCGCGGCGACGAGCCGCTCGGCGTCGGCCGAGCGCTCCTGGGCGGCGTTCTCCGCGGCCTCCAGGCGGCGGCGCAGCGCGTTGAGCTCGCGAGCCAGGGCCACGAGCCGCTCGGCATCGTCGCGCGCGTCGGGCACCGGGAGGTCGAGCCGCACGCCGCGCAGCGCCAGCGCGTAGGTCGCGTCGTCGCGCGCGGGCACCGCGAAGCTCGCGTGCCAGCGATCCGCGTCGCCCCCGGTCGACAGCGGCGTGAGCTCCAGCCGCTCGGCGTCGTCGCCCTCGACGATCAGCCGCAGCCGCCGCTCGCGACCGGGCGCCGGGCCGCTCCAGCGGCCCTCGAGCTCGACCACGGCGACGTCCTCGGTGACCGGCGCGGCATCGAAGCGCAGGACCTCGAAGGTCTGGGTGGTGATCACGGCCGCTCCGGCACGTCGGGGTCGGCGGCCTCGTCGGGCGGCACGGCCGGCATCGACTGCGTGCGCTGCGGGTCCGAGGCCGCCTTGCGACGGGCGGCGCGGCCGACCGGGGCGCTGCCCTCGACCCCCCGGGACGCCCCGCGGCGCGCCACGCCGGACCCTTCGTCGGCGCGCACGGAGCCCATGGCAGCCGCCGCGGGACGCGACGGCGCCTCCACGTCGGCG
Organism: Solirubrobacteraceae bacterium; assembly: GCA_034664785.1. Classification (GTDB taxonomy): domain Bacteria; phylum Actinomycetota; class Thermoleophilia; order Solirubrobacterales; family Solirubrobacteraceae; genus Paraconexibacter. The sequence goes on along the minus strand of JAXDGY010000059.1, from coordinate 4,218 downwards.
GCGGGATCGGCGTCAGCGCCGGCGCTCCCGCGCCGGTCGACGGCGGCGACGCGGCGGCGGGCATCGCGGCCCTTGACGTCGACGGTCACGGCGATGCTCGCCTGGGACAGCACGGCGCCCACGACCATGACCGCCGAGCCGGCCAGCGCGAGCCACGCGCCGGTGTCGAGGCCCGCGCCGCGTGCCGCCGGCGGCGGGTCGATGAGCTGGGAGACCACCACGACGAGCGCGGCGACGGTCATCCCGAGCAGGAGGCGCCCGTCGCCGTCGGCCAGCAGGCCGAACGCCGCGGCGGCCGCGCCGAGGGCGAGCGCCGCCAGGAGCAGGTCGAGCACCTCGAAGGCGTGCCAGGCGGTCCCGCCGGGCTGATACCAGGTGATCCAGAGCGCGATCAGCAGCGCCGCGGCGCCGAGGGCGACGAGCAGGGGGCCGGCATCGAGTCTGCGTTCCATGGTCTTGGTCCTCCCCGTGGTCGAGGATGCCTCAAACTGTGCCAGCCCGTCCGGCGGCGCAAGCCGGTCAGCCGATGGCGGCGAGCAGATCGGCCACCAGGTCGGCCGGATCCTCGATCCCGCACGACAGGCGCACGAGGTCGGGCGGCACGGCCGCGCCCGAGCCCTCCACCGACTGGTGCGTCATCGCCTGCGGGACCTCGACGAGCGACTCGACGCCGCCGAGCGACTCCGCGAGGGTGAACAGCTGCGTGCGCTCGGCGATCCCGGCGGCGTCGGGGTGACGGAAGCTGACCATCCCGCTGAAGCCGGGCCAGCGGACGTCCTGGACGCCGGGCGCGGTGCCGAGGGCCGCGCTGACCGCCGCCGCGCTCGCCGCGTGGGCGGCCATGCGCAGGTGCAGGGTCCGCAGCCCGCGGTGGACCAGGAAGCAGTCGAACGGCCCGGGGACCGCCCCCACGGCGTTCTGCACGAAGCCGACGGCTGCGGCCGCCTGGTCGTCGCGCACCACGACCGCGCCGCCCACCGTGTCGGAGTGCCCACCGAGGTACTTGGTGGTCGAGTGCACGACCGCGTCTGCCTTGTGCTCCAGCGGGCGCTGGTTGACCGGCGTCGCGAAGGTCGAGTCCACCGCCACGAAGGCGCCGCGCTTGCGGGCGATCACCTCGTCGAGGTCGACCACGTTCAGCAGCGGGTTCGTCGGCGTCTCCACCCAGATCAGCCGCGTGTCGTCGCGGATCGCCCGCTCGAGGGCGTCGAGGTCGGTCTGGTCGACGAGCGTGTGCTCCAGGCCCCAGCGGCTCAGGACCTTGTCCACGAGGCGGAAGGTCCCGCCGTAGAGGTCGTCGGGCAGCACGATGTGGTCGCCCCCGCGGCAGACCGTCGTCAGCAGCGCGTGGGTCGCGGCCATCCCGGACGCGAAGGCGCGCGCGTACCCGCCCTCGAGCTCGCCGAGGGCCTGCTCGAGCGCGGCACGGGTGGGGTTCGCCGAGCGCGCGTAGTCGAAGTCCCCGACGTACTCCCCCACCGCGCGCTGGGCGAAGGTCGACGTCTGGTGGATCGCCGGGATGACCGACCCGTAGGAGGGGTCGGGCTCGAGACCCGCGTGGACCACGCGGGTCGCGAAGGCGCGGCGGTCGTCGCTCACCGGGCCAGCGCCTCGAGCAGGTCCGTCCGCGTGACGATGCCGGCCGGGCGGCCGTCCTGCGTCACGAGCAGCGCCTGGCGCTCGCCCACGAGCAGCTCCACGGCCTCGCGCACCGGGTCGGTGATCGTCACCGCGTTCAGCGGCGGCTCCATCACGTCGGCGATCGTGGCGCGCAGCAGCGACGGGTCGCCGACCGCGTGCTTGAGCAGCCCGCGCTCGCCGATCGACCCGACGACCGTCGTGGCGTCGCGGGCGCTCACCACCGGAAGCTGGGAGACGCCGTGCTCGTGCAGCAGCGCGACGGCGTCGGCGACCTTCTGGTGGGCGTCCACGGTCACGAGCGGGGGCAGCTGGCTGGTCGCGCTCACGTCGTGCTTGCGCTGCAGCACGTCGCCGACGCGCTGGTCGCCGCCGTCGCGCTCCAGGAAGCCGTACTGCGTCATCCACGCGTCGGAGTAGATCTTCGACAGGTAGCTGCGCCCACCGTCGGGGAGGATGACCGCGACCATCGCCTCGGGGTCCTCGATCTCCGCGGCGACCTCCAGCGCGGCGTACAGCGCCGTGCCGCACGACCCGCCGGCCAGGATGCCCTCCAGCCGCGCGAGCTTGCGGGTGGTCAGGAACGAGTCCTTGTCGCTGACCGTGACGTAGCGGTCGACGACCGACGGGTCGAAGGTGCTCGGCCAGAAGTCCTCGCCGACGCCCTCGACGAGGTAGGGCTTGGCCTCGCCGCCGGAGTACACGGACCCGTAGGGGTCGGCGCCGATCACCTGGATGTCCGGGTTGCGCTCCTTGAGGTAGCGGCCGGTGCCGGTGATCGTGCCGCCCGTCCCGACGCCCGCCACGAGGTGGGTGATGCGCCCCTCCGACTGCTCCCACAGCTCGGGGCCGGTCGTGGCGTAGTGCGCGGCCGGGTTGGCGGGGTTGGCGTACTGGTTGGGCTGGAAGGCGCCCGGGATCTCCTCGGCCAGGCGGTCGGCCACCCGGTAGTAGGACTGCGGCGAGTCGGGAGGCACCTCGGTGGGCGCGACGACGACCTCGGCGCCGTAGGCGCGCAGCAGGTCGATCTTCTCCGAGGACATCTTGTCCGGCATCACGGCGATGACGCGGTACCCCTTCAAGCGCGCCGCGATCGCCAGGCCCGTGCCCGTGTTGCCCGAGGTCGGCTCCACGATCGTGCCGCCGGGCTTGAGCTCACCGGAGCGCTCGGCCGCCTCGATGAGGGCGACCGCGATCCGGTCCTTGATCGAGCCGCCGGGGTTGAGGGCCTCGACCTTGGCCACGAGCTGGGGCGCGAGGCCGGCCCCCATGCGGGAGAGCCGGACCAGCGGCGTGCCGCCGATCGCGTCGAGGATCGAGTCCTGGATGCCGGTGAGGGACCGCGTCGTGGAGCTCATGGGGTGATGGTGGCAGACCTGCGATCCCTGCCGCCAGTGGCCGAAGGTCCTTCGGCGCCAGTAGGTGCAAGGCGCGTATCCTTCGGCTATGAGCACCATGGAGCCCGCCGGGCCGAACGTCCTCGACGCGACCGACCGGGCGATCATCGCCGCCCTCGCCGGGGACGCGCGGATCTCCAACGCGCGACTGGCCGAGCGCGTCGGCATCGCGCCCTCGACGTGCCTCGTCCGCGTCCGGGCGCTGCGCGAGCGCGGGGTCATCCAGGGCTTCCACGCCGAGATCGACCTCGCCGCGCTCGGGCGCCCGCTGCAGGCCATGGTGGCGATCCGGCTGTCCGTGCACGACCGCGAGCAGATCGTCGGCTTCACCGAGGCCGTGCGCAGCCTCCCCGGCGTGCTGTCGGTCTTCCACATGACCGGGGTCAACGACTACCTCGTCTGGGTCGCGGCGCGCGACACGCAGGACCTGCGCGAGTTCGTCGTCGACCACCTCGCGACCCATCCGGCCGTCGCGCACGCGGAGACCTCGCTCATCTACGAGCATCGCCGCGGCCCCGGCGTCTGGGGCGCGGCCGACCCCGCCTAGCGCGCCGTCAGACCGGCCGGCCCGCCGCGCGAGCGGACCCCTCCTGCTCGCCGAGGCCGGTCATCGGCCCGTGAACACGTCGGAGCCGAACGGGCGTAGGCCGGGTGCCGCCGCGTAGCCGAGGTGCGCCAGGCCGAACGTGTCCTCGATCGAGCGCAGCAGGCTGTAGTGGTTGTACTCGTACGCGGTCGTAGTCCCCGGCCGGATGAACCGGGACAGCAGGACGGCGCCGGTGCGACCGCCGCCGGGACCGCCCGACTGGCCGCCGGGTGCCGGGGTGTTCGGCCCGGGCTGCTCGCCGCAGCAGGCGGTGGAGTCCGCGGCGGCCTCGTCGAAGGCGATCACCAGGAGGCCGTCGCGCCGGAACGCCGGCGAGGCCGTGATGCGCGGCACCCAGGTGCGCAGGAACGCGTCTGCCGCGGGCAGTCCCCCGGGTCCGCCGTCGGCGCATGTGGCGTCATGGCCGTCGTGGCAGAGGTCGGGCGTGATGAACGACAGGTTGGGCGTGGTGGCCGCCTGCGCCAGGTCTCCACCCAACCTGCTGAGCGGGACGTCCCGGGCGGCGCACGCGGGCCGGTCGATGATCGAGTGGAAGTAGACGAACGGGTTGTGGCGGGTCGCGTACTGGTCGGCCGG
>JAXDGY010000058.1:0-5613 GCA_034664785.1 Solirubrobacteraceae bacterium | reverse complement strand
CGGATCCAGCCCTGCATGCCGGAGACGAACATGTGGTGCGCCCAGACCGTGAAGCCGAGCACCACGATCGCCAGCAGCGAGAAGGCCATCATCCGGTAGCCGAAGATCGGCTTGCGCGCCTTGACGGCGAGCACCTCGGAGATGATCCCGAAGCCCGGCAGCATCATGATGTAGACGGCCGGGTGCGAGTAGAACCAGAAGACGTGCTGGTACATCAGCACGTCGCCGCCTTGGGCGGCGTCGAAGAAGTTGAAGCCCAGCCCGCGGTCGAGCAGCACGAAGAACTGCGAGGCGGCGATGAACGGCGTGGCGATGACGACCAGCAGCGAGGTCGAGAAGTTGGCCCACACCAGCAGCGGCATCCGGAAGAACGACATGCCGGGCGCCCGCATGGTGATGATCGTCACCAGGAAGTTGAGCGCGGTGGCGATCGACGACGCCCCGGCGAACTGCACCGCGATCGTGAAGAACACCTGGCCGAGGGGCGCGCTGACCGACAGCGGGGCGTAGGCCGTCCAACCGCTGGCGAACGAGCCGCCGGGGGCGAAGAAGGAGGCGAGCATGAGCACGCCCGCGCACGGCAGCAGCCAGAACGACAGGGCGTTCAGGCGGGGGAAGGCCATGTCCGGCGCGCCGATCATGAGCGGCAGCACGAAGTTCGCCAGGCCGGCGAACACCGGGATCACGAACAGGAAGATCAGCACCGAGGCGTGGATGGAGAACACGCCGTTGTAGGCGTTGGAGTCCATGAACTGCCGGCCCGGCGCCGCCAGCTCCGCGCGGATGAGCATCGCGAAGAGGCCGCCGATGAACAGGAACACGAACGAGTGCACCACGTACTGGATGCCGATGACCTTGTGGTCCGTGTTGGGATAGAGGTAGCTCTTCCAGCTCTTGGCGCCGTGGCCGGAGTGGTCCTCCGGGCGCGTCGGCCGGCCGGCGGCCCAGTAGAACCAGTAGTCGAAGAGGCCGAGCCCGACGAGGAAGAACAGCGGCACGACGATGAGGCCGACCTGCACGGCGGCCTCGCTGTCGCTGAAGGCGTCCCCGTAGCCGAACAGCAGCCGCAGCAGGCCGACCAGCACGTAGGAGAAGACGGCGCCGGTCACGATGAACGCCAGAGCGCGGGTCCAGCCGGGTTGGCGCAGGGCGACGGGCATCAGGACAGCCTCACTTGCTCGTGACGTCGTGGAGGTACTTGACCAGCGCGTCCAGCTCCTGCGGGCTGAGCGTCTGGGCGTAGTTCGGCGGCATCACGTGCGCGGGGAAGCCCGGCGTGATGACCTTGTCGGGGTTGACGATCGAGTCCTTGATCTGGGCCTCGCTCATGCCCTTCAGTCCCTTGTCGAGATCGGGCCCGACGCCCCCGGCCGTCCCCGCCTCGGCGAGCTTGTGGCAGGCGCCGCAGGCCGCGGGCGTCCGCCCGTTGCCGTTCGTGAACAGCGCCTTGGCGTCGACCGCGGCGCTCTGGCCGCCGCCCGCCGCGCCGCCGCCGGCGGCGGCGCCGCCCGCCGAGCGCTTGGCCAGCCACGCGTCGAACGCCTTCGGCGTCACGACCGTGGCGGTGCTGCGCATGAAGGCGTGGCCCAGGCCGCACAGCTCGGCGCACACGACGGGGTAGGAGCCCAGTCGCGTGGGCGTCACCCGATAGTGGGTCGTGAGGCCGGGCACCGCGTCGATCTTCATCCGGAAGGCGGGTACCCAGAAGTCGTGGATGACGTCCTTGGCCTTGACGTCGAAGCGGACGGAGCGGCCTCGGGGCAGCTGGAGCTCGGTGGTGTCGAAGGGCTTGCCGTCGGCGCCCTTGTAGCGGTAGGTCCAGGCGAACTGCTGGCCCGTGACCGTCACGCGCAGCTCCTGCTGCGGGTTGGCCGGCGCCTCCTCGATGTTCGTCAGCGTGATGTACGCGTAGGTGCACAGGGAGACGAGGATGAGGGCCGGGATCGTCGTCCAGACGATCTCCAGCCGGGTGTTGCCGTGGATCGGCGGGCCGTCGATGCCCTCCTCGCCGGGCCGCATCCGGAAGCGCAGCACCGAGAACAGCACCACCACGACCACGAGGACGAAGATCGGGACCGAGACGATGACCAGGACGTCCCAGAGCGTGTCGATCTTCTTGGCCTGCGTCGAGGCCACCGGTGGAAACCAGTGGATGATGAGCCCGATGGCGATCCCGATGGCCGAAGCCACGAGCCCGACGACGACCATCTGGATGATCGCCCGCCGGGCCACCGGCGGGCGTCGTTCCTCTCCCATGCGGCGATCCTAAGGCGGCGGAGGGACGCCATGCAACGGATGCCGCCGGTTCGGCCCTCCCGGTGACGTTCTTCACCACCCGGCAGCGGGGCGGCGGGGGCCCCGATCAGGCGGCCGCGCGGTCCGCGCCCGCCCGGCCCGCGGCCGTGCCGGCGAAGCGCCGGGTGGCGCGGAAGTCGGACGGCGCCTGCCCATGGTGGCGCCGGAACGCCTTCGCGAACTGGGCGGGCTGGCGGTATCCCACGCGGTGGGCGACCTCGCGCACGGTCTGGCCGCGGCTCTGCAACATCTCGGCCGCCCGCTCCATCCGTACGCCGGTCAGGTGCTCGCGGAAGGTGGTCTCGCCGATCTCGGCGTAGGCCCGCTGCAGCTGGCGGCGGGACGACGCCACCCGGCGGGCGATGTCGTCGAGCGACACCTCGGAGGCGTACTCCTCCTCGACGATGGCCACAGCGTCCTCGAAGAGCGACGTTCTGTGACGGATGGTGGCAGGACGCTGCATGACACTCCTGTACGACCTCGACGACCGGCGGAGATGACTCTGTGTCGCGGGAAATGGCGCTCGAAGCCCATCCTGGCACGTCACCGCTCACGGAAACCGCGGACGGGGGTACGATTGAGGCAGACGTTGCAAGCGAGAGGAGGCCGCAAGGTCATGCAGGTTCGCGATGGGATGAGCACGGTGGTGGCGACGGTCGGTCCGAGCCACACGCTGCGCGAGGCGGCGCGGCTCATGGCCGAGCGGCGCGTCGGCGCGGCCGTCGTCTCCGATCCCGACGGCCCCGGCTTCGGCATCCTCACCGAGCGCGACGTGCTGCGGTCCATCGGCGCCGGGGACGATCCGGACCAGGAGCTGGTCGGTGACCACCTGACCTCCGACGTCGTGTTCGCGGCCCCGGAATGGTCGCTCGAGGAGGCCGCCGTCGCGATGGTGCGGGGCAGCTTCCGCCATCTCATCGTCACGGACGGCAGCGACATCGTCGGCATCCTGTCGGTGCGCGACGTCGTGCGCTGCTGGACCGACGACGGCGCCCTCTGCGAGGTGCCCGCGTCGGCGCAGATGCGCTCCTGAGCGAGGCCGCGGGCTGCTAGTGGTGCTCGGACTCCGCGGGGAAGGAGGCGATCTCCCGGCGCGTGTCCACGATCCAGCGGATGATCACCCACACCGACAGGATCGCCCCGACGATGACCATGTAGATCGACGTCGTCACGCCGACGAGCGCCAGCGTGATGCCGACGGTGAGCAGCACGGGCTGCAGCGAGGGACCGGGGAGGTGGATCTCCTCGCCGACCGGCGGGATCTGCTTGTCTGGCGTGCTCATGCGACGTAGACGAGCGCGGCGACGAAGGTCATCCCGAACATGAAGAGGCAGACGGCGCTCACGATGAGGCCGGAGCGCACGTTCTTGCGGGCGAGCTGGCGGTCCATGTGTCCTGGCTTTCTAGCGGGTTTCAGAGCTTGACGTCGGCCACCATCGCGACGAACAGCAGCGCGAGGTAGGCGAGCGAGAACAGGTACAGCCGCAGGGCGGTGGCGCGGTCCGCGCGGCGCTGCAGCAGCACGGCGCCGCCGATGAACGCCCCACCCAGCACGAGCGAGGCCACGAGGTAGACGGCGCCGAGGCCGCCGGCGCAGAAGGGCAGCTGCGACACGGCGTAGAGCAGCACCGTGTACAGGAGGATCTGGCGGCGCGTCTCGGCCTCGCCGCGGACGACCGACAGCATCGGGACGCCGACCTTGGCGTACTCCTCCTTCATGAGCAGCGACAGCGCCCAGAAGTGCGGCGGCGTCCAGAAGAAGACGAGCGCGAAGAGGTAGACCGCCAGCCACGACACCTGGCCCGTCACCGCGGCCCAGCCCACCAGCGGCGGCACGGCGCCGGCCGCGCCGCCGATGACGATGTTCTGCGGCGTGCGGCGCTTGAGCCAGATCGTGTAGACGCCGACGTAGCCGACGAAGCCCGCGAACGACAGCGACGCCGCGAGCACGTTGATCGTCAGCGACATCAGCGCGAACGAGGCAGCGGCCAGCACGAGCCCGAAGACGAGCGCCGCGCGCGGCGAGATCCGGCCCGACGGGACGGGCCGGTCCGCGGTCCGCGCCATCTGCGCGTCGATGTCGCGGTCGTAGAAGTGGTTGACCGCGCCGGCGCCGCCCGCGGACAGGTAGCCGCCCAGGCAGGTCAGCAGGATCAGCCCGAGCGACGGGCTGCCGGCGACGAGCATCGTCGTCACCGTCGTCAGCAGCAGGAGCGACTGGACCTTCGGCTTCGTCAGCTCGACGTAGTCCGCGAGGACCTGACGGACGCCGCCGGCGGCGACCGGCGCGACGACCGCTGGGCTGGGGGCCTCCATGGCCGCGACCCTACCGCCCCGGACCTAGACGGTGCCCTGGGTCTCGGGACCCATGGTGGCGACCGGCGCCGACGGCTGGGTGGCGGCGAGGTGGTCGGCGTGGCGGGCGACCTCGCGGCGGATGTCCTTCATCGGCTCGACCGAGCGCACGCGCGGCACGACGTCGAAGTTGTTGACCGGCGGGGGCGACTGCGTGAACCACTCCAGCGTGTTGCCCTTCCAGGGGTCCGGTCCCGCGATGGCCCCGTTCTTCAGCGAGCGGACCACGTTGATCACGGTGACGCCGACGCCGGCGGCCAGGATGAACGAGCCGATCGTGGAGATCAGGTTGTACAGCTCGAGGTGGCCGACGTCGGGGTATTCGTAGACCCGTCGCGGCATCCCGTCCAGCCCGATGGCGTGCTGGATGAAGAACGTGACGTGGAACCCGATCAGCATCAGCCAGAAGCTGAGCTTGCCCAGGCCCTCGCCGAGCATCCGGCCCGTGATCTTGGGGAACCAGTAGTAGATCCCGGCGAAGATCGCCAGGACGGCCCCGCCGACGAGCACGTAGTGCAGGTGGGCGACCACGAAGTAGGTGTCCGTGAGCTGCCAGTCGATCGGGAAGATCGCCAGGAAGATGCCGGTGATGCCGCCGATCAGAAACGTGAACAGGAACCCGACGGCGAACAGCAGCGGCGTCTTGAACTCGATCGTCCCCCGCCACAGCGTCGCGATCCAGTTGAACATCTTCACGCCCGTGGGGACGGCGATGAGGAACGAGCTCATCATGAAGAAGACGAGCACGATCGTCGGGCTCGGCGTGGCGAACATGTGGTGCGCCCACACGAGCAGGCCCAGGAAGGCGATGACCACGGTGGCCGCCGCGATCGCCTTGTAGCCGAAGATCGGCTTGCGGGCGAACACGGGCAGGACCTCGGAGATGATGCCGAAGCCCGGCAGCACCATGATGTAGACCTCGGGGTGCCCGAAGAACCAGAAGAGGTGCTGCCACAGCAGCGG
>JAXDGY010000057.1:0-12973 GCA_034664785.1 Solirubrobacteraceae bacterium | reverse complement strand
GGCCCCTCCACCGGCACGCCGATGTACTCGGCCTGCTCCGCGCGCAGCTCGGTGAGCTTCGCGCCGAGGGCGCCGAGGTGCAGCCGGGCGACCTTCTCGTCGAGGTGCTTCGGCAGGACGTAGACCTGCTTGTCGTACTCGTCGTTCTTCGTCCACAGCTCGATCTGGGCGATCGTCTGGTTCGAGAACGAGTTCGACATCACGAACGACGGGTGGCCGGTGGCGTTGCCGAGGTTCAGCAGGCGGCCCTCGGAGAGCAGGATGATCGAGTGGCCGTCGGCGAACTTCCACAGGTCGACCTGCGGCTTGACGTTCGTGCGCTCGGCGATCTTGCCCAGCCCGGCCACGTCGATCTCGTTGTCGAAGTGGCCGATGTTGCCGACGATGGCCTGGTGCTTCATCCGGGCCATGTCCTCGGCCTTGATGATGTCCTTGTTGCCCGTGGTCGTGATGAACACGTCGCCGGTCTCGACGACGTCCTCGAGCGTCTTGACGTCGTAGCCCTCCATGCACGCCTGCAGCGCGCAGATCGGGTCGATCTCGGTGACGGTCACGCGGGCGCCCTGGGCGCGCAGCGAGGCCGCGGAGCCCTTGCCGACGTCGCCATAGCCGCAGACGACGGCGTGCTTGCCGGCGAGCATCACGTCGGTCGCGCGGAAGATGCCGTCCACGAGCGAGTGGCGGCAGCCGTAGAGGTTGTCGAACTTCGACTTCGTCACGGAGTCGTTGACGTTGATCGCCGGGAAGAGCAGCTCTCCGGTCTTGGCCAGCTCGTACAGGCGGTGGACGCCCGTGGTCGTCTCCTCGGTGACGCCCTTGATCGCCTGCCCGATGCGCGTGTAGCGCTGGTTGTCCTCGGTCAGCGAGCGCTGCAGCAGCGTGAGGAAGACCTGGAACTCGTCGGACTCCGCGTCGGCGGGGTTCGGCACGACGCCGGCCTTCTCGTACTCGGTGCCCTTGTGGATGAGCATCGTGGCGTCGCCGCCGTCGTCGAGGATCATGTTGGCCGTGCCCTCGGGCCAGTTCACGACCTGCTCCGTGCACCACCAGTACTCCTCGAGCGTCTCGCCCTTCCAGGCGAAGACCGGGACGCCCTTGGGATCCTCGGGCGTGCCGTCGGGGCCGACGGCGATCGCGGCCGCGGCGTGGTCCTGCGTGGAGAAGATGTTGCACGAGCACCAGCGCACCTCGGCACCGAGCGCGGTCAGCGTCTCGATGAGCACGGCGGTCTGGATGGTCATGTGCAGCGAGCCGATGATGCGGGCGCCCTTGAGGGGCTGCGCGGCGGCGAACTCGCGGCGGATCGACATGAGGCCGGGCATCTCGTGCTCGGCGAGGGTGATCTCCTGGCGCCCGAAGGCGGCAAGGGAGAGATCGGCGACCTTGAAGTCGCTGGTCGTGCGGACGGCTGTGTCGGTCATCGCGCCTTTCGGACGAGGGTCAGGTGATCGCGGCCAGCAGCCGCTCGTGCTTGGTCTGCTCCCAGCTCAGCCAGTCCCCGGCGGGGACGTCCTCGGGACGGCTCGGCGTGGTCTCGAACCACGCCTCGACCGCGTGTTGCAGCGTCGGCTCGCGGTGCAGGCGCAGCGCGAAGCCGACGTCGCCGAGGCTCATCTCGTGCTCGGCCAGCAGCTCGCGCAGCGTGCGCAGGCGCTGGAGCTCGCCGGGGCCGTAGAGGCGGTAGCCCGCCGCCGAGCGCCGCGGCTCGATGAGCCCGGAGCGCTCGATGTAGCGCAGCATGCGGGGCGACCAGCCTGTGGTCTCCGCCGCCTCGTTGATGGTCAGGCCGTCCATGGGACCGCTCAACCTTAGCACTGATGTGTCAAGGTTGACACGATGCCAGGATGTCCCGGATGAGCGCTCGCGCGTGGACCTGCTTCGCCGCCGTCTCGGTCCTCTGGGGCGTCCCGTACCTGTTCATCAAGCTCGCGGTCGACGAGGTCGACCCGGGGTTCGTCGCATGGTCGCGGGTGGCCCTCGGCGCGCTGGTCCTCGCGCCCCTGGCCCTGCGCGCGGGCGCGCTGCGGGGGCTGGGCGCGCGCCGGCGGCCCCTGGTCGCCTACGCGCTGGTCGAGATCGTCGTCCCCTTCCCGCTCATCGCCTTCGGCGAGCGCCACATCTCCTCCTCGCTCACCGCGATCCTCATCGCCGCCGTGCCGCTGACCATCGCGGTGCTCGCGCTGCGCTTCGACGCCGCCGAGCGCGTCGGCGGCGCGCGGCTGGCGGGTCTCGTGGTGGGGCTGGCCGGCGTCGTGGCCCTCGTCGGGCTGGACATCGCCGGTCGCCCGTCCGAGCTCATCGGCGCGGCCTGCGTCTTCGGCGCCGTGATCGGCTACGCCGCGGGGCCGATGGTCCTCCGGCTGCACCTCGGGGACGTGGACCCGCGTGGCCTGGTCACCGCGTCGCTCGCGATCGCGACCGTCGCCCTGGCGCCGCTCGGCCTGGCCGGCGCGCCGTCCGCGATGCCGTCCGCGACGGTCCTGGCGTCGATCGCGGTGCTCGGCGTCGCCTGCTCCGCGCTCGCCTTCGTCCTGTTCGCGATGCTGATCCAGGAGGTCGGGCCCGGTCGCGCCGCGGTGATCACCTACGTCGCCCCGCTGGTCGCCGTCGCGCTCGGCGTCACGCTGCTCGGCGAGTCGCTCGGCGTGGGCGCGGTGGCCGGGCTGCTGCTCATCCTGGCCGGCTCGTGGCTGTCCACGGACGGGCGCCTGCCGCCCGGGGCCGCGGCACTCGTCGCGCGCCTCGGCCGCGGGCGCGGCGGCCCGGACGGGCCCGAGCCCGAGCCCGCTACGCCCCCAGCTGGTCCTTGAGCCGGTCCACGAGCCCCGTGGCCGCGGGGTCGAGCCCGCGCAGCGCCGCGAGGTAGTGGGCGACGAGGTCGCCGAACAGGACGAGCGACAGGACGCGCTCGACGGCGGTCTGGCCACGCGTGGCGATGCGGTGCGTCGCCGCGGCGTGCGCGGTGATGATCTCGCGCGTCAGCGCGATGCGGTCCTGCACCCGCGGATGGGTGTCGGCGTCGTCGAGGAAGACGGCGGTGAAGCGCGCCAGGGAGTCCGCGCCGGCCCAGCCCGCGAGCTCGGCGTGGTCGAGGTCGGGCAGCTCGGACGCGAACGCCGGGACCCCGGCGACCGTGTTGAGCTGCGCCTTCCAGCGCTGCGCCACCGGCGTGGTGAGCCCCGCCCCCGCGATCACGGGGACCGTGCCGTGCAGCGCACGGGCCAGGCCCTTGGCCTCCGAGTCCTCGGGCGCCTCGGGCCCCCACGCGATCACGAGCTCCTCCAGGTGCTCGGCCGCGACGTCGATCTCCGACGTCAGGCGCGGCCCGGCGCCGCACTGCGCGGCGACCTCGAGCGCGGCGACGACCAGGTAGCCGATCGACGTGGCGGAGGTCAGGCCGCCCGCGATCGGGATGACCGGGACGCCCTCCTCGCGGGCCTGCTCGGCCAGCCGCCCGCCCGTGGTGACCACGACGCGCGGCGCGCCGAGCGCGCCCGCCGCCTCGTAGCACGCCAGCGTCTCCTCGGTATCCCCCGAGTAGGAGGCGCAGAGCACCGTCGTGGTCGGCGTCGTCCACGGGGGCAGCCCGTAGGCGCGCGCGTTGAGGATCGGCCGGGAGGCGTGGTCGCCGAGCGCGGCCCGCGCCAGCAGGCCGCCCATCGCGCTCTGCCCCATGCCGGCCACGATCAGGCCGTCAGGGGTGTCCACCGGGCGCACGCCCGCGGACTCGACCTTCCACATGGCGTCGCGCAGGTGCTCGGGGAGCGCCAGGACGTCGGTCAGCTGATCGGTTGGATCGGTCTTGGCCAGTGCGGGCCGGTCCAGGACCGGGGTCATCTCGATGCGGGTGCCCATGCTCGTCTCGCTCGTCGTGGCTTCAGAAGCGGATCGCCCCGTCAGGGAGCGTGGTGTGAGGGAAGACCTTCATGCCGTGGGAGAGGATGCAGTCTGCGCCGACGTCGACGCCCTCGCCCAGGACGACGCCGTCTTCGACGATCGTGTTGGCGCCGATCAGCACGCCCGGAGCCAGGATGGCACGCCGGACGTGCGCAGCGGGACCGATGCGGCAGCCGGCGAGCACCACGGACCGCTCGACGACGGCGTGCTCGGCGACCGCGACGCCCGCCGCGAGCACCGCGGGACCGACGACACGGGCGCCCGCGGCGACGCTCGCGCCGGCCTCGACGATCACCGGACCCGTCACGCGGGCGCCGGGGTCGATGTCGCCGGCCAGGTGCCGGCGGTCGCCGTCCAGGCGCTCGGAGACGGCGGTCTCGACATGGCCGGCGAGGATGTCGCGCGTGCCGTCGAGGTAGCGGTCAGGCGTCCCGATGTCGAGCCAGTAGGCGTCCTCGGCGGCGAAGCCGTACAGCCCCTCGCCGACCAGGCGCGGCCAGACCTCGCGCTCGATGGAGACGGCGCGGTCCGGCGGGATGAGGTCGAGCACCGAGCGCTCGAGCGCGTAGATGCCGGCCGAGATGAGGTAGCGGTCGACGTCGCGCAGCTGGTCGGGCCCGGGCTTCTCGAGGAAGCCCGTCACCCGCTGGTCGTCGTCCATCAGCACCAGCCCGTAGGCCGACGGGTCCTCGACGGGGACCAGGCCGAGCGTCCCCACCGCGCCGGTGGCCTCGTGCCGGCGCAGCTGGGCGCCGAGGTCCACGTCGGTGAGGACATCGCCGTTGAGCATCAGGAAGCGATCCTCGAGCAGCTCCTCGGCGAACTTCAGCGCACCCGCCGTCCCGCGCGGCTCCGGCTCCTCGACGAACGACAGCCGGACGCCGAAGTCCGAGCCGTCCCCGAGGACGTCGCGCACCTTCGTCGCCAGGAAGCCGCAGCACATGACGACGTCCTTGACGTCGTGCCGGGCGAGCCACTGCAGCATGAAGCCCATGAAGGGCCGGTCCACGAAGGTCACGATCGGCTTCGGCGTGCCCGAGGTGAGGGGACGCAGCCGCGTGCCCTCACCGCCCACGAGGATCACGGCCTGCACGGCCTACCCCTGGCCGAGCGCGGCGCCCGCCGGGTCGGCGCCGATGACCCCGGCGTCCTGGCCGTCCGCGTCGATGCGCGTGAGCCCCTCGCCGCGGCCGATGCCCTCGTAGGTCAGCCCGGCGTCGCGGACCGCGGCCGAGTCCAGCGCGTTGCGACCGTCGACCACGACGGTCCCCGCCATCGCCTCGGCCACCGCGGCCCAGTCGAGCTCGCGGAACTCCTGCCACTCCGTCACGAGGACCACCGCGTCGGCGCCCTTGACGGCCGCCATCCCGCCGTCCGCGAAGGCGACGCCGCGCAGCAGGTGGCGGGCCTCCTCCTCGGCCACGGGGTCATAGGCGGTGACGCGGGCGCCCGCGGCCTGCAGGCGGGCGCTGAGCACCAGCGAGGTCGCCTCGCGCATGTCGTCGGTGTTCGGCTTGAACGCCAGCCCGAGCAGCGTGATGTTCTTGCCCACCAGCGTCCCGAGGTGCTTCTCGAGCTTGCCCATGATGCGGCGCTTCTGCAGCTCGTTGACCTCGATGACGGCGTTGAGGAGCTGGAAGTGGTAGCCCGAGTTGCCCGCGAGCTGCTTGAGCGCGCTCACGTCCTTCGGGAAGCACGACCCGCCGAAGCCCACGCCCGCCTGCAGGAACTTCGGCCCGATGCGGTCGTCGAGGCCCATGCCCTGGGCGACCTCCACCACGTCGGCGCCGGTCTCCTCACAGACGTTGGCGATCTCGTTGATGAAGGAGATCTTCGTGGCCAGGAAGGCGTTGGAGGCCAGCTTGACCATCTCGGCCGAGGCGATGTCGGTCCGGACCAGCGGGGCCTGCAGCGGCGCGTAGAGGTCGACGACCGCGTCGCCCGCCCAGTCGCCGTCGTCGCCCACGACGACGCGGTCGGGGTTGAGGAAGTCGGCGACCGCGGAGCCCTCCTTGAGGAACTCCGGGCAGGAGACGTAGCGGAAGCCGGCCTTGCCCTGCTCCTGGAAGATCCGCTTGATCGACCGGCCCGTGCCCACCGGGACCGTCGACTTCATGACGAGGGCGTGGCGGTCGGACGGCGGCATCGCGTCGACCACGGCATGGACGGCGCTGAGATCCGCGTCGCCGGAGTAGGTCGGCGGCGTGCCCACGGCGACGAACAGCAGCCGCGCGTGCTCGAGCGCGTCCGCGATGTCGGTAGAGAAGTGCATCCGCCCGCTGTTGCGGGCGACCATCTCCGCCAGGCCCGGCTCGTAGATCGGGATCTCGCCGCGCTTGAGGCGCTCGATCTTCTCTGCATCGATGTCGATGCAGTAGACGTCGCTCCCGAGCTCGGCGAACCCCGCCGCGGTCACGAGGCCGACGTATCCGGTGCCGATCACGCCGATCGGCTCGCGTTGGCTGCTCATAGGGCGCGGAAGGCTAGCGGGAACTAGCTCCCGACCCGAGTCAGCGATTCGGCCAGGCCGAGCATCTGCTTGTTCGTGAGCGACTGCAGCAGGGTGTTCGAGATCCAGTAGACGGCCCGGTCGGTCTGCCAGGCGACCATGCGCAGGCGGCTGCCGTCGAAGTAGAGCCGGAACGTCCGGCTGCCGATCCGGCGCTGCTCGGAGGCGTTGTCGAGGATCGGCGGCGCCTTCCACGTGGTGCCCTGGACGCCGTAGTACTGGCCGACGCCCGGCGCGCTGATCACCATGCGGTAGGCGTCGTAGCGGTGGTTGCCGCGGTCGGTGATCGTGTAGGCCCGCTGGTCGGTCGTGTCGTAGCGCGAACCGAGCGCCGCGTAACGCGGGTAGTAGACCGGGAAGCGGACGCGCGCGCCGAGGCGGATCGCGTTGTCCTCGCCGGCCGTCCTGGCGTCGAACAGGCCGACCGGGATGCCGGTCCGCCGGCGGCGCGACTGCCGGCGCTCGAGGTTCCGGTCGCCCGCCGTCTTCTTCGCGGCCGAGCGCGGCCGGCTCGAGCCCTTGGCGTTGAGGAACAGGTCCTTGATCCGCGCCAGGCCCTCGGGGGCGACCGTGAGATGGTCGCCCTCCTCCTGGGCCGGGAAGCGGACCTCCTGGATGGGGTTCTTCGCGGACTCGACGGTCAGCTTGAGCAGGCGCAGGATCGCCGACTCGCCGCGGATGTCGGTCTGCGTGTAGCGGGCGAAGATCTTCAGCAGCTCGGTGCGGTCGGAGAAGATCCGCCCCACCCCGATCTGGTCCTTGGCCTGCCGGACGAAGTCCTGCTGGCGCGCGGCCCGCACCAGGTCGGAGTCGAAGTGGCGGTAGCGGACGTAGTTCAGGGCGTCCTCGCCGCAGAGCTTCTGGTAGCCCGCGGGGACGTCGATGACGGCGTAGTCCCCGCCGCCGCCCGCCGGGGGGTTGTTGTCGTTGAAGTAGCGGCGGTCGATGTCGGCGTAGACGCAGCCCAGGCGGTTGACCGCGCGCTGGAAGCCGCCGAAGTTCACGTTGACCACGTGGTTGATCGGCGTCCCCAGGAGCTGGCGGACGGTGCGCACCGCGAGCTCCGGACCGCCCAGCGCGTAGGCCGCGTTGATCTTGTCGCTGCCGCGGCCGGGGATGTCCACCTTGAGGTCGCGCGGGATCGACAGCACCGCGGTCGCCCCGCGCGACGGGTCCAGGCGGATCAGCAGCATCGTGTCCGACCGCACCGGGTTCTTGGCCTTGATGTCGACGAAGCGCCGGTCCGACCCCAGCACCAGGATCGTCTGCGGGCCGCCGGCGCTGACGCCGTCCAGGACGCCCTTCTTGTCGATGCCCGCGATCGGCACCGAGAACTCGTCGAAGATGTTGGCCGCCTGCTTGACCTGCAGCAGGGCCGCGGTCGACACGGCGCCCGCCGTGGAGGCGACGATGACCAGCGCCGCGATCAGCATCCGCTTGTAGAGGCCGAGGGCGAGCCGGGGCGGGCGCTGATCCGGCACGGCCATCAGCGGAAGCGGGTCAGGGAGCGCGCCACGCCGAGCATCTGCCGGTTGGTCAGCCTGCCGAGGAGCGAGTTGGAGACCCAGTAGACGCCGCGCGGCGTGCGCCAGGCGACGGTGCGGATCCTGCTGCCGTCGTAGGCCACCTTGTAGGTGCGCCCGGCCATGCGGACGGTGTCCGTGCCCTTGGTGAGGATCGGCGGCGCGCGCCAGGTCGTCCCCTGCACGCCGTAGTACTGGCCCTCGTCGAGGTTCTCGAGGACCACGAGCCGGTAGGCCGCGTGCGGCTTCCCGGCGCGGTCACGCAGCGTGTAGACGTAGGGCATCCGCGCGGTGCCGGTGCTCTGGGGGTAGCGCCCGTTGCCCGTCAGCCAGGCGGGGAAGTAGAGCGGCAGGCCCTTCAGGCGCCCGGAGGCGACCGTGGTGGCGACCAGGTCCTCCCCCGTGCGCCGTGCATCGACCAGCCCGTAGTCGCCCGGCTGTGCCGTCCCCCGCTTCGGGGACGTCTGCTTCGCCGTGCGCCTGGCCGACCGCGAGGCCTTCTTGCGCGCCGTCGTCTCCGCCTTGGCATGGAGGAACTGGTCGACGATCCGGGCCAGGGACTCCTGGCTGGCGGTCACGTAATCGCCGAGGCCGGTCGCGGGAGCCGAGGCCTGCAGCCCGGGGGCGGTGGTGGTGGGCGCGCTCTGCACGAACGTGGCGGGGAACTGGATCTGGCGCACGGGGTGCCCGGTCGAGAAGGCGGCGAGCTTGAGCAGGCGCAGGATGCCGGTGGACGACCCCAGGTTCGAGTCCGCCTCGGTGCTCTTGGCGAAGATCGTCACGAGCGAGTCGAGGTTGCCGAGCAGGCGGCTCGTGGACACCTGGTCCTTCGCGGCCCGCAGGAAGTCCTGCTGGCGCGCGGCGCGCACCAGGTCGTTGTCCTGGTGGCGGAAGCGCACGTAGTCCAGTGCCTTCTGGCCGCACAGCCGCTGGTAGCCCGGCTGCACGTCGATCTCCGCGTACTGCTGGGAGGGCGGGAGCCCGAGGTTGGAGTGGTAGTAGCGGCGGTCCACGTCGACGTAGACGCAGCCGAGGAAGTCGACCGCCTGCCGGAAGCCCGAGAAGTTCACGCCGACCGCGTGGTTGATCTTGAACGGCGTGCCCGAGGCGCTGAGCAGCTGCTTGACGGTCCGGACGGTCAGGTCCAGCCCGCCGTAGGAGTAGGCGGCGTTGATCTTCGTGCGCCCGTGCCCGGGGACGTCGACGACGAGGTCGCGCGGGATGGAGAGCACCGCGGTGGCCTGCTGCCCGGGATCCAGGCGCACGAGCATCAGCGTGTCGGACCGGGCGTCGCCCTTGCCGGCCCCGTACCGCCGGTCCGAGCCGACGAGCAGGATGGTCTGGGGCTTGCCGGCCTCCGCCTTGGTGATCGTGCCCGGCTTGAAGGCGACGTGCGGCTGGTAGCGGTTGATGATGTCGCCGACGTGCTTGACCTGCAGCAGCGCCGCGGTGCTGACCGACGCCGCGGTGAGCAGGATGATGAGCGTCCCGCCGATGACCAGGCGCTTGTAGAGCCCCCAGGCGACCCGAGGGGGCCGCTCGGGACCGGCGTCGGCCGGCACGCTCACGCGAGGCCGCTCCCGGCGCCGCCGTCCACGGCACGCAGGCCGCGGCGCGCCGACGCCTGCGCGCCGGTGTCCACGCGCCCGGGCAGCGCGAGCAGGAAGTCGCCGAGCGCGCGGCGGTACCGGGCCAGGCTCGAGATCGAGACCCACTCCTCGGGGCCGTGGTGGCCGCCGCCGACCGGGCCGAACTCGACGGCCGGGATGCCGGCGGCCAGGAACGACACCGCATCGGAGGCGCCGTCGCGCCCGACGCTCAGCGCCTCGCCGGTGATCGCGGCGCTCACGCCGTCGCGCAGGGCCTGCACGTACGGGTTGGACCGCGAGACGATCGCCGGGGCCCGCGTGAAGCACTTGACGATCTCGAGGTCCCCGATCCGGCGGATCTGCGCCAGGATGTCGCCCGCGTCCTGGTTGGGCAGGAAGCGGATGTCCACGTCGATCGTGCAGCGGTCGGGGACCTTGTTGAACGCGTCGCCGCCGATGATCCGGGCGAGGTTGATCGACGGCCGGTCGAAGAGGTCGGAGGACTCGCGCGAGAACGGCAGCGTCTCGATGCGGCGGAACACGTCGTAGGCCTTGAGGATCGCGTTGTCGCCCATCCACGGCGTCGAGCCGTGCGCGGCGATGCCCGAGACCTCCACGCGCACGGCCAGCACGCCCTTGGCCTGGACGCCGATGTGAAGGTCCGTCGGCTCCCCGGTGATCGCGAAGTCGGCCCGCAGGCCGTCGTCGATGAGCTTGTCGGTCGAGCGGTGCTCGACGTCGTCGGACTCCTCGTCCGGGACGCAGAGCAGCATGACGCGGACGGCCTGCTGGTCGGCGGCGTCCTTGACCGCGCACAGCATCGCCGCCAGGGCGCCCTTCATGTCGTAGGCGCCGCGGCCGTACAGCCGGTCGCCCTCCACGCGGGGCTTGAACTGGTGCTCGTAGGCCGGGACGACGTCGAGGTGACCGTGCAGCACGACGCGCGGGCCGTCCTTGGGCCCGGCATGGGCCATCACCACGGGCAGCCCGTTGTGCTCGAGGTCGGTGACCTCGAGCTCCCGCGACTCGAGCCAGCCCTTGACGAAGCCGGCGGCGGCTCGGAGCTGGTCGGGGCGCGAGGTGTCATACGTGATCAGGCGCTCGGCCAGGACGCGTTCGTCCACGCGATCAGGGTAGGGGATGACGCGGCGGGGGTCCGGGCCCGGCGCATCGCCCGGCCGGCGGGCCGGGATAGGGTCGCGTCATGCCAGACATCGTCGTCTTCGGCGCGACCGGCTACACCGGCGACCTCGTCGCCCGCGCGCTCGTGGCCCGCGGCCGACGGCCCGTGTTGGCCGCACGCAACGCCGAGCGGCTCGGCGCGCTGGCGGCCGAGCTCGGCGGCCTGGAGACGCGGGTCGCCGACGTGGAGCGCCCGGACAGCGTCCAAGCGCTGGTCCAGGGCGGCGACGTCCTCGTCTCCACGGTGGGGCCGTTCGCGCGCTGGGGCGAGCCGGCGGTCCAGGGCGCGATCGCCGCGGGCGCCCACTACCTGGACTCCACGGGCGAGCCCGCGTTCATCCGCGACGTCTTCCAGCGCCACGGCCCGTCCGCCGCGACGGCGGGCGTCGGGCTGCTCACCGCCTTCGGCTACGACTGGGTGCCCGGCAACCTGGCCGGCGGCCTCGCGCTCGACGACGCGGGCCCCGCCGCCACCGCGGTCGAGATCGGCTACTTCACCACGGGCGCAAGCATGGGCGCAGGGGCGATGAGCGGCGGGACGCGGGCCAGCGCGGCGGGCGTCCTGCTCGCGCCGGGCCATGCCTTCCGCGGAGGGCGGCTGGTGATCGAGCGCGGCGCACGCCGCCTGGGCATCTTCGAGACGGCCCCCGGGCGGCGGGTGGCGGGGATCTCCACCGGCGGGTCGGAGCACTTCGCCCTCCCCCGCGTCCAGCGCGCCCTGCGCGACGTCGACGTCTTCCTGGGCTGGTTCGGCCCGCTGTCGCGCCCGCTGCAGGCGCTGTCGCTGGGCCAGTCGCTCGTCACCCGGATCCCGGGCGTGCGGCCGGCGATCGACGCCACGGTCCGGACCCTCGTGTCCGGCTCGAGCGGGGGACCGGACGCCACGGCGCGCTCCCGGTCGGGCTCGCTGGTCCTGGCGCGCGCGCTCGACACGGCGGGCCGGGAGCTGAGCAGTGTGCGCCTGGAGGGGCCCAACGGCTACGACGTCACCGCGGACCTGCTGGCCTGGGGCGCGGAGACCGCGCTCACCGGCGGCCTGCAGGGGACGGGCGCGCTCGGGCCGGTCGACGGCTTCGGCCTCGCCGCCCTGCGGGCGGGTGCCGAGCAGGCCGGTCTGCGCCGCGTGGGCTGACCGCCGCACGGCGCCCGCGCCGGCCCAGGACGCGGAACGGCCCGGGCCGCTCTCGCGGGCCCGGGCCGCCCGGTACGCCACTCGCGGGACGACCTACCCCTGCCGGGCCCCCGCGACACGCAGGAAGGCCTCCCACCGGCGCTTGTCGCGCCGGGCGGCCGCCTCGGCCTCGCTGCCGGACTCCGCGCTCGCGAGCGCCTCATCGGCCTTGCGCAGCTTCTCCTGGAGGTCCGCCGTGTCCAGCTCGCTCTGCTCGTGGGCCTCCTCGACGAGGATCAGCACGTGCTCGCCGGTCACCTGCACGTAGCCCTCGCCCTGCGCCAGGCGCAGGATGTCGCCCTCGCTGCGGTAGAGCCGCAGCTCCGTCGGGGCGAGCATGCCGAGCAGGGGCTGGTGGTGGGCCAGGATGCCCAGCGAGCCGACCTCGGTCCGCGTGGAGACCATCTCGACCTCGTCGTTGAAGACCTCGCCCTCGGGGGTGAGGACCTCGCAGGTGAACTTCGAGCGCGCCACGCCGTCAGCCCTTCTTGGCCGCCTCGACCACCTGGTCGATCGAGCCCTTCAGGAAGAACGCCGACTCGGGCAGCTCGTCGTGCTCGCCGTCGATGACCTCCTTGAACGAGCGCACCGTCTCGCCGATCGGCACGTACTCGCCCGGGGTGCCCGTGAACTGCTCGGCGACGTTGAACGGCTGCGACAGGAAGCGCTCGACCTTGCGCGCGCGCTGCACGGTGATCTTGTCCTCGTCGGAGAGCTCGTCGATGCCGAGGATCGCGATGATGTCCTGGAGCTCGCGGTAGCGCTGGAGGATCTCCTTGACCCGGTTGGCGACCGTGAAGTGCTCCTCGCCGACGATGTCGGCCTTGAGGATCGTCGAGCTCGAGTCCAGCGGGTCGACCGCGGGGTAGATCCCCTTCTCGGAGATCGCCCGCGACAGCGACGTCGTCGCGTTGAGGTGGGCGAACACCGAGGCGGGGGCCGGGTCGGTGAGGTCGTCGGCCGGCACGTAGATCGCCTGCACCGAGGTGACCGAGCCGTTGCGCGTCGAGGTGATGCGCTCCTGCAGCTGGCCCATCTCCGTCTCGAGCGTGGGCTGGTAGCCCACCTGCGAGGGCATGCGGCCCAGCAGCGCCGAGACCTC
>JAXDGY010000056.1:0-11636 GCA_034664785.1 Solirubrobacteraceae bacterium | reverse complement strand
TCGCGGTAGACCGTGCCGTCCACCTCGACGTCGAAGAGGTGCACCTTGCGGTAGGCGCCCTTCACCTCACCGTCGGGGCCGACGTGGACCGACGTGTTCGCGAGCTTGGGCGAGCCCGCGACGCGCTCGGAGAACGAGCCCGCGACGAGGTCGATCCGCAACTCCGCCGCCAGCGCGCGCGCCCAGGCCATGACCGGCCCGTCGAGCGGCTGGGCGACCGCCTGCAGGACCGCGCCCGAGCCGAGCCCCGTCCACTTCTCGGGCAGGACGACGAGCTGGGCGCCGGCCGCGGCGGCGCCGCGCACGAGCCGCTCGGCGGTCGCGCGGTTGGCCTCGACGTCGTCGGTCGCGGTGAGCTGGATGGCGGCTGCACGCATCGTCAGGCCTGGGTCCTCTCCTCCTCGGGTGCGCGATTGACTGGTCAGTCAACTCGCACGGGAGAACAATAGCCAGCATGTCCCCAGAGCTTCCCCGGCGCGCCACGGGCGCCGCCGCGATCGGTCCGGCCCCGGACCTGCCCGCCTGGCGCGGCACGCGGCCGCGCAAGGCGTGGCGCTACGTCGGGATCTACGGCCGCGAGCTGATGCTCTGCGCCGGCCTGGTGCGCATCGGCCCGGCGCCGCAGGCGTTCTGGGCGGTGTGGGACCGGCGCGACCGCGTCCTGCGCGAGCGCACGCGCTTCGCGGGCGGCGGCGTGGCGCTGCCCGACGGCGCCCTCCGCGTGCGCGCGGCCGGCGTCGAGATCGACCTGCGCCTCGAGGCCGACGGCGAGCCCGTGGCGGTGAGCTCGGCCCACGGGCGGCGGGAGATCTGGACGCGCAAGCAGCCGGTCCGCGCCGTCGGCACCGTCCGGCTCGACGGCCGGGCGCTCCCGCTCGACGAGCGCGGGCTCGTCGACGACTCTGCCGGCCACCACGCCCGCGAGACCGCATGGCGCTGGGCGGCCGGCGTCGGGCGCACGCCCGACGGCCGCGCGCTGACCTGGAACCTCGTCGACGGGATCCACGACGAC
Source organism: Solirubrobacteraceae bacterium (assembly GCA_034664785.1). GTDB lineage: Bacteria > Actinomycetota > Thermoleophilia > Solirubrobacterales > Solirubrobacteraceae > Paraconexibacter. The sequence continues at coordinate 10,624 of JAXDGY010000056.1, read as the reverse complement.
CCGACGACCTCCGAGCGCACGGTCTGGGTCGACGGCGTCCCCGCCCGCCGGCGCCCCGTGCGGTTCTCGGAGGCGCTCGACGGCGTCGCATTCCGCGAGGGCGGGCGGCTGGCGTTCGACGCCGAGGCCGTGCGGGAGCGCCACGACCGCCTCGGGCCGCTCACCTCGGACTACGTGCAGCCGTTCGGGACCGCGACGGGCAGCCTCGGCGACGGGATCGAGCTGGCACAGGGCTTCGGGGTCATGGAGCGTCACGAGGCGCGCTGGTGACGGCGCGGGTGGCGCCGGATCAGCCCTGGGGTGGCGGCCGCGCGCCCCGTGGCCGCCGTTCACAGGGGCATGACCACGCGCCCCCTCCGCCTCCTGACCGCTGTGCTCGCCGTGCTGGCCGGCGCGCTGACCGCCGCCCCCGCCCACGCCACGGACTCCCACGCGCCCGCGGGCGCCCGCGCCGACTGGCTGCCGAGCGCGGAGTGGGTCATGTCGAGCTGGCTGCCCTACGACGAGACGCGCCTGGACGCCCTGCTGCGCACCGACCGCGCGGAGCTCTCCCACTGGCTCGACGACGGCCGCTCGCTCGGCGACCTCGCGCGCCGGCGCGGGTGGCGCGACCTCGACCGGCTCGCGGGCGCGCTCGTCGCCCCGCGGCGCGGGCAGGTCTCCGTGGCGACCTTCCGCGCCCTGCGCCGGCACGCGCGGGACACGCTGACCCAGCCGCATCTCGCGCGCCACGTGCTCTTCCACGTCTTCCACACCTCCGCGCTGGTCACCGCGGCGCCGCGCGTCTTCGGGATGTCCCCCGCGCGCTTCCGGACGCTGCGCGACACCGGGATGAGCCCGCAGCGGATCGCCGCGCGGGGCACGCTGCCGGCCGCCGATCTGCGCGTCCGCCTCGACGCCTTCTTCGTCGGCCGTGCCAGGCGCGCGGTGGCAACGCGCGCGACGAGCGGCGCGCAGGCCGCCCACCTGCTCGACCTGCAGCGCGCCGACCTCGCCCGCTTCGTCCGCTCGACCTACCGCACGCCGGCCCAGCAGGCGCGCTTCGCCTGCCAGATCCACACGCCGTAGCGCGGGCGCGGCGCCTCAGGCGCCGCGCCGCTCGGCGCGCTGGCGGCGCAGCTCGGCGAGCAGGAGCTTGGCGTGCATCGCGCCGATCAGGTCGCGCAGCGGCTCGGCGCCCGCGGCGATGATCTCCGCGGCGCGCTCCGGATCGACCTCCCCGGCCAGGCGGTCGAGCAGCGCGCGGACCTCCTGCTGGACCAGCGGCTGCAGCGCCTCCTGGTAGCGCAGGGTCTCGTAGACCGTGAAGCCGAGCGCCTCGTCGAAGCCCCCCGCGCGGAAGCGTGCCATCGCCTGGATGATCTGCACGTCGTCGGCGTCGTAGCCGCGCTCGTCCGGCGTGAGCACGGCGAGCTCGGCGAGGCGGTCGAGCATCCGCTCCGGCAGCCCGAACCGGGCCGTCACCTCCGCGCGCGGCACCCGTGCGCGGCGATCGCCCGCCTGCACCGCGCGCTCGAGGATGCGGTCCTCGAGCTCGACGAGCGAGCGCGCGTGCTCGGGGTCCTCCTCCATCACGCCACGGATGACGCGCAGGGGCATGAAGCGGTCCTCCTGCAGCCGCTTGATCAGACGGATGCGCTCGACGAAGCCGGGCGGGTAGTAGGCCATGTTGCGCGAGGTCCGCACGATCTCCTCCCCCTCGCCGAGCAGCCCTTCGCGCAGGTAGTGCTTGATCGTGCCCGCCGAGACGCCCGAGCGCTCGGCCAGCTCGCGCATCTTCAGCAGGCCGTCGGGCGCGGCGTCGCTCATCCGAGGAAGGCCCCCTCGACGCCGACGGGCGGCCCGGCGACCGCGCCGGACGCCTTCAGCTCGGCGATGGCCGCGTCGTCGTAGCCGGCCTCGCGCAGCACCTCGTCGGTGTGCTCCCCGAGCACGGGCGCGGGCCGGCGGTGCGGGTCGCCCGGCGTCGCGCTCAGCTTCACGGGGACGCCGAGCATGCGCACCGGCTCCGTGGCCCCGGGCTGCTCGACGGCGACGACCATCTCGCGGGCGCGCACGAGCTCGGAGTCCAGGGCCTCCTCGAGCTCCAGCACGGGCTCCAGGCAGCAGTCGTGCTCACCGGCGAACGCGGTCCACTCGTCGCGGGTGCGCCCGCGGAAGACCGCCTCGACCGCGGCGTGGGCCTCGGAGCCCGGGGGCTCGAACTGGTGGGCGACGAGGTCCTCGCGGCCGACCCCCGCGCACCACGCCTGCCAGAACTTGGGCTCCAGCGCGCCGAGCGTCACCCAGCCGTCGGAGCACGCGTAGGGGCGGTAGCAGACGAAGGCTCCCGAGAGCTCCATGTGGCCCCGGCGCTGGGGCTCGCCGAGCAGCGACCGCGCGGCGTCCATCGCCAGCCAGGACAGCGCGCCGTCGGCCATCGACACGTCGACGAACTGCCCCTCGCCCGTCGCGTCGCGGTGGCGCAGCGCGGCGAGGATGCCGAAGGCCGCCATCAGCGCGCCCCCGCCGACGTCTGCGATCTGCCCCGCCGCCTGGACGGGCGGACCGCCGGCGTCACCGGTGAGGCCGAGCAGCCCCACGAGGCCGAGGTAGTTGATGTCGTGGCCCGAGCGGTCGCGCAGCGGCCCGTCCTGCCCGTAGCCGGAGATCGCGCAGACGACGATGCCGGGGTTCACGGCCCGCATCGCCTCGTAGCCCACCCCGAGACGGTCGAGCACGCCCGGCCGGAAGGACTCCAGGACGACGTCGGCGCCCTCCACGAGCTTCAGGAACGCCTCGCGGCCGCCGTCGGCCTTCAGGTTGACGCGGATCGACTGCTTGCCGCGGTTCAGGGCCAGGAAGCGCGCGGAGCGCGCGGACGGGTCGAGCCCGTCGACGTGCGGCGTGGACCAGCGGACGTAGTCCCCCATGCCCGTGTCCTCGACCTTGACGACGTCCGCCCCGAAGTCGGCGAGCAGCAGCGAGCAGAACGGACCGGGCAGCAGGCGGGAGAGGTCCAGGACGCGCACGCCCTGCAGCGGGAGGGCCATCAGCGCGCCGCCGAGGCGGTCGGCTCGAGCGGGCGGACGGCGAGCAGGGCTCGCGCCTCCTCGACGCTCGCGGGCCGGCGGCCGGTGTCCGCGCACAGCTGCCGGGCCTTGGCGACGAGCTCGCCGTTGGAGCGGGCCATCGTGCCGTCGGGCAGGTAGAAGTTGTCCTCCAGGCCGACCCGGATCGAGCCGCCGAGGGTGAGCGCCGCCGCCACGAGCATCCACTGCGGCCGCGAGATCCCGATCACGCCCCAGTGCGCCTTGGCCGGCAGGTTGTCGATCATCGCCGTGAGGTTGCGCGCCGTGGGCGGGATGCCGCCCGTGACCCCCATGACGAAGTCGACGTGCAGCGGCGTCTCGAGCAGCCCCATGTCCACCAGCGGCGCCAGCGACCCGACGTGCCCGACGTCGAAGCACTCGTGCTCGGGCTTGATCTGCAGCTCCCGCATGACCTCCAGGAACGCGATGATCTCCGAGAACGGGTTGGCGAAGACCGCGTCGAACACGAAGGCCCGGCGCTTGGCGGAGTACTTCGCGTAGTTCATGGAGCCCATGTTCAGCGCGGCGACCTCGGGGCGCATCTCGCGCAGGTAGGCGATGCGCTGCTCCACCGAGACGCCCATCGCGCCGGTCGAGTAGTTGATGATCGCCGCGTCGCCGATCTCGGCCTTGATCGCCTCCGTGATCGCCCTGAAGTCGGCGACCTCGTAGGACGGGGTGCCGTCCGGCCGCCGGGCGTGGATGTGGATGTGCACGCCGCCCTCGTCGACGATGCGCCGGGCCTCCGCGGCATACTCCTCCGGGGTGTACGGGATCGCGGGACACTGCTCCCGATTGGCGAGCGATCCCGAGATCGAGCAGGTGATGACGGCGGGGTGGTCGAGGCTCATGCGACGTCCTTGGGGCGGGCGGCCGGGAGACCGCTGGAAGTGAGACGTACCACTTTCCACTCTGCCGCAAGGCGGGCGGCCCTTCAAGTCAGCGTTCGGACGGTCGACTTCCCCGGAGGCGATGGAGTTCGTCCACCACTGCCCGCTGTGCGGGTGGGGCCGCGAGGCCCCGACCGCCACGCTGCTCGAGCCGACCTGCGGTCGCTGCGGCTGCCCGCTGCGGGCGCTCACGGCGGCCGAAGCCGGGCGCGTCGCGGCCGAGGAGCGCTCGGAGGGGGCCCCCGAGGAGGGACGGCGGGACGCGAGCAGCGGCCTGGCCGTCCTCGTCGCGCTTCCCTGGCTGCTGCCCCTGGTCGGCGTGCACCTGGGCGACCTCGCCTTCGCCGTCCCGCTGCTCACGCTCGCGGCCGCCTTCGGCGTCTGCCGCGCAGCTGCGCGCGACCGGCGCTGGCGCCTGGTGTGGGGGACGCACACGGCCGGCTGCGGGCTGGCGATCGCCGCCTGCGCCGTCGTCCTGGTCTCCGCCCTGCTCGGCGCCGACGGCTCCAAGGCCGCCTTCTACGTCGGCGCGGGCGCGTCGGTGACGCTGCTCGCCGCCACCGTGCTGCTCGCCCGGCGGGTGCTCGCCGACGCCCACTGGGAGTCCCTCGTCGACGCCGCCCTGATGGGCCTGGTCGTCGGGACCCTGACCACCTGGTTCGTCCTCATCCCGGGCTTCGGCCACGGCGATCCGTGGCTCACCGGCGTGGTGGCCGTCGACCTGGCGGCGATGCTCGTCGCCGGCCTCAGCCTCGTCGCCCTCGACGGGCGCCCCGGGCGGCCGACGCTCACGGCGCTCCTGTCGGCGTGCATCGCGGCGACCGGCGGCGACGCGCTCGTCTCCGCGGGCGCCACCGGGGCGATCACGCCCTCCCCCATCTGGGTCGCGGCGCTCTGGGCCGTCGCCGGCATGGGCCTCGCCGCCGCCGGCCGGCGGGGGCTGCCGGACCTCGGCGCCCTCCCGGTCGTGACGGAGCCCACGCTGCGCGCCTGGCTGGTCGAGCGCCTCGTGGCGCCCCTGCTCGCGGTGGCGAGCTTCCCGATCGCGGCGCTCTCGCTGGTGGCCGCGCACCGCCTCGGCCCCGCCGGGCAGGTCTTCTGGGGCGCGGCGTTCGCCGTCGCGCTCGTGCTCGCGTTCGGCCGCCAGGCGTGGCTGCTGCTCCAGCGCCAGCACGCCGTCGCCCGCGAGCGCGACCTGCTGCACGAGGCGCAGCGGCGCAACCGCGAGCTCGAGGCGCTGACCGCGCTGGCCACGACGATGACCCAGACGCTCGAGGAGGACCCGATCATCGAGCAGGCGCTCGGCGTCCTGCACACCGCGGCGCGCGCCACGAGCAGCGCCCTGCACGTCGACCAGGACGGGCGGGCTGTCCTGCGCGCCACCACGGGCGACTGGGCCGACGACCACATCTGGGCGGGCACGCCGGACCTCGGCGCCGAGGGCCCGGAGCTGACCGAGCGCGGCCGGCGGTCGATCCTGCGCCTCCCGCTGCGGGTGCGCGACCACCGGGTCGGCGTCGTCTCCCTCGTCCGGCCCGCCGGGCGCGCCTTCGACGACGAGGGCATCGCCCTGCTCGGGCTGCTCGTCGACCAGATGGCGATCGCGGTCCAGAACGCCCGGGACTACCGCCGGCGCCTGGAGGAGGCGATCCGCGATCCGCTCACCGGCGTCTACAACCGGCGCTTCTTCCTGGAGGCGCTCGAGAAGGAGGTCCTGCGCGCCGAGCGCTACGGGTCGTCAGCCTCGCTGGTCCTCTTCGACCTCGACGACTTCAAGGACATCAACGAGACCCACGGCCACGCCGCGGGGGACGCCGTCCTGCGCCGCCTGACCGCCGTCGTCCTGTCGACCGTGCGCCCGTCGGACTCCTTCGCCCGCATCGGCGGCGAGGAGTTCGCCCTGCTGCTCCCGGAGACCTCGCAGCTCGAGGCGCTGCTCGTCGCCGAGCGGATCCGGACCGCGCTCTCCCGCCTCGACCTCATGCCCGACCGCCGCGTGACGCTCAGCGGCGGCGTGGCCTCCTGCCCCGACGACGCCGCCGGCTCCGAGCAGCTCCAGCGGCGCGCCGACGAGGCGCTGGGCTGGGCCAAGGCCAACGGGAAGAACCTCTGCGCCGTGGCCAGCGAGGTCACGGGCCAGAGCGCGGCGACCGTCCCCGACAGCGGGCTCGCCCACCTCTACGCGCTGGTCGCGATGATCGACGCCCAGCACCTGCACACCCGCGACCACTCCGAGAACGTCGCGAGCTACGCCGTCGCCCTCGGGCAGCGCCTCGGCCTCGACCACGACCGCATCGTGCGCCTGCGGCGCGCCGCGCTGCTGCACGACGTCGGCAAGGTCTCCGTCAACGCGGCGATCCTGGACAAGCCCGCGTCGCTGACCGACGACGAGTACGTGCAGATCAAGGGCCACGCCCCGGTCGGCGGCACGCTGCTCGCCCACGCGGGCCTGGAGGAGGAGTCGCGGTGGGTGCGCCATCACCACGAGCGCCTCGACGGCCGGGGCTACCCCGACGGCCTGGGCGGCGCGGACATCCCGCTCGAGGCGCGCATCATCTTCGTCGCCGACTCGTTCGAGGCGATGACCTCCGACCGGCCCTACCACGCCGGGATGCCCGTCCCGGACGCGTTGGCCGAGCTGCGCCGGTGCGCCGGCGGGCAGTTCGACCCCGCGGTCGTCGAGGCGATGGCCGCGCTGGTCGAGGACGGCGGGCTGACCGTGCTCGCCCTGCGCGAGGACGGCTCCGGCCACCCGCGCATGCAGGCCTAGCTGCCCGGCCGGACCACTTGCAGGTCGTGGCGTGACGCGAGGCGCCCGAACGCCTCGGGCGTGAGCGGCCCGGAGCTCGCCGCCTCGGCGAGCTCGCGCATGTAGTGCTCCCAGCCCGACGGCGTGCTGAAGGTCAGGATGCGCACCGGCGCCGCGCCGGGGTTGCTGAAGGTGTGGGCCACCCCGGGCGGGACGCAGGCGAACGTCCCCGGGCCCGCCTCGCGCTCGTCGTCGCCGACGCGCAGCGTCAGGGTGCCCTCGAGGACGTAGAACATGTCGTGCATCGCCTCGTGGCGGTGCAGCGGCGGCCCTCCGAAGCCGGGCGCGATCACGCTCTCGGCCAGGAAGAACGAGCCCGCGGTGTCCTGCCCCGTCGCCTTGATGACGATCTCCGACGAAGGAAGCGCCTGCGCCTCACGCCTCCTGCTCGGGCAGGCGCCACCCGTGCGGGCCGGCCAGCTCGCCTGCGGCGTCGGGGCCCCAGGAGCCCTGCGGGTAGGGCAGCGGCTCGGGCGGGTCGTCGAGCACGGGGGCCGCGATCGCCCACAGCCGCTCGATCTCGTCGGCACGCGTGAACAGCGTGTGGTCGCCGAGCAGGACGTCGTGGAGCAGGCGTTCGTAGGCCTCCAGCCCGTCCTGCCCGCCGAACGCGTCGGCGAAGTCGAGCCGCAGCGACGCAGGGCCGAGGGCGAGGGCGGGTCCGGGCGCCTTGGCCCGCAGGTCGACGGTGACCTCCGGGTCGTCGGAGAGCTCGAAGACGAGCTCGTTGGGCCGCGCCGGACGGTGGCCGTCGGCGGCCGCCCGGAACATGGCCAGCGGCGGCTCCTTGAACGCGATGGTGATCGTGCGGCGGCCCTGCGCCATGGCCTTGCCGGTCCGCAGCAGGAACGGGACGCCCGACCAGCGCCAGCTCTCGACGGCGGCCTCGAGCGCCACGAACGTCTCGGTCCGCGAATCGCGGGCCACGCCCTCCTCGTCCCGGTAGCCCTCGAACTGGCCGAAGACCACCTTGGCCGGGTCGAGCGGGACGACGGCCTCGAAGACCTTCGCCTTCTCCTCGCGCAGCCCGCGCGCGTCCAGCCGGACGGGCGGCTCCAGCGCGACGAAGCCCAGGACCTGGAACAGGTGCGTGACGACCATGTCCCTGAAGGCGCCGGTCTCCTCGTAGAACGCGCCGCGGCCCTCGATCCCGAGGTCCTCGGGGACGTCGATCTGGACCCACGCGATGTGGTCGCGGTTCCACGCCGGCTCGAACAGCCCGTTCGCGAAGCGGAACGCGAGGATGTTCTGCGCCGCCTCCTTGCCGAGGAAGTGGTCGATGCGGAACACCTGCTCCTCCCGCAGCACCTCGTGGACGGCGGCGTTGAGCTCGCGCGCCGACGCGAGGTCGGTGCCGAAGGGCTTCTCCATGACGACCCGCGCGCGCTCGGTCAGGCCCGTCGCGCCCAGCATGCCGACCATCGGCTTCATCGCGCCCGGGGGGACCGACAGGTAGATCAGCCGCCGCACGCCGTCCCCGAGCTCGCCCTCGGCGTCGCGCACCGCGCGCGCCAGGTCGCCGCCGTCGTCGGCGGAGGACGCCACGAACGACAGCCGGTCGGCGAACGCGGTCCATGATGCGTCGTCGAGCTCGTGGCGGCCGTGCTCGGCGATCGCCTTGCGGACGAGGTCGCGGAAGGCCTCGTCGCCCCCGTCGGGAACGTGGCGGCCTGAGCCGATGATGCGGAAGTCCGCCGGCATGAGGCCGGCGCGGCTGAGATGGAAGAGCCCGGGGAAGAGCTTGCGGCGAGCGAGGTCGCCAGTGGCCCCGAAGACGACGAGGACGTGGGGGTCGAGCTCCGGTGCAGCGGGTGCCGGCGACATGCTGCTCACCGCGTCCCGGCGATCGCGAGGCCGACGGCCAGGGCGTCCTCCAGGACCGCCCACAGGGCGCCGCGACCCAGCCGGCCCGCGAGCTGCGTGCGGTACGTCGCGCCGGCCACCGCGGCGGCTGTCGCCGCCGCCGCCGCGACGGCGGCGCCGCGCGGCCCCGCCACGGCGCGGCCGCAGGCCGCGCCCGACACGAGGCGGCCGCCGAGCCCGGGTGCCTCCAGCCGGCTCGGCGTGGCCGGGAGCTTGTCGACCACGAGCTCGCCGGCGGCGGCCGCGACGGCCAGCGCGCGCACGGGCCGCGGCGACGACGACCGCAGGACCAGCGCGGCCGGCGGCGTGAGGGTCCGCAGGCCGGCGCTGAGGCCGACCAGGACGGCGGGGACGAGCGGGCGGTCGCGACGGGACACGGGTCCCGGGTGCCCTGGGGCGGGCGCGCCCGAACCCCGGGCGCCCGCCGGCGGTCTAGAGCTCCTGCTGCTCCTCGGGTCCGCGCGCCGGGATGATGAGCCGGCGCACGGCGTCCGCGCCGGCGCGCTGGCGCGCGCCGAAGCCCTGGAAGAAGCGCATCGCGCGGTGGTTGTCGGCCTGCACCTCGGCGCGGACCTGCTCGAGCCCCTCGTCGGCGACCCGGCGCAGGAGCCCCTCGACGAGGATGGCGCCCAGGCCGGTGCCCTGCTGGTCGTCGCGTACGACGATGGCCAGCTCGCCCTCACCCGGGCGCGTCGCGTCGGCGACGGCGCGGGCCACGCCGAGCAGCTCGTCGGGATGATCGCCGTCGAAGGCCACGAGCGCGACGTGGGAGCGACCGTCCACCTCGGTGAGGTAGCGCAGGTCGCCCTTCGTCAGGTCGCCCTTCATCGCGTGGTAGCGGCGGTAGCGCGTGTCGTCGGACAGCCGCGCGTGGAACGCCACGAGCGCGGCCTTGTCGTCGGGGCGGATGTCGCGGAGGCGAACAGGCATTCGGGTCCTCGCCCATTGTCGCGGACGAGGACCGGCGATCCTGAGTGCGATGCCTCACACGGGCACGACGCCGTGGCGCTTCCACGGGCGCTCGACCGTCTTGCCCTCGGCCATGTCCAGGCCGCGGCAGATCGTCGCGCGCGTCTCGCGCGGGTCGATGACGTCGTCCACCATGTCGTTGCGCGCCGCCACGTAGACGTCGATGAGCTCGCGGTAGGCCGCGATCAGCTCGGCCTTCTTGGCCGCCGGGTCCTCGGCCTCCTCGACCTGCTTGCGGAAGACGATCTCCACCGCGCCCTCGGCTCCCATGACGCTGATCTCCGCCGACGGCCAGGCCACGATGAGGTCGGGCTCGTAGGCGCGGCCGTTCATGACGTAGTAGCCGGCCCCGTAGGCCTTGCGCAGGACGACGGTGATCTTCGGGACGGTGGCGTTCGCGACGGCGTGGAGCATCTTCGCGCCGTGGCGGATGATGCCCGCCTCCTCGACCTTGGTGCCGACCATGAAGCCCGGCACGTCCATCAGGAACACGAGCGGGACCCCGTAGGCGTTGCAGAGGTTCACGAACCGCGCGGCCTTGTCGGCCGAGTCGTTGTCGAGGATCCCGCCGAGCTGCTTGGGCTGGTTGGCCACGATCCCCGCCGCACGGCCGCCGAAGCGGGCGAAGCCGGTCACGAGGGTCTTGGCCCACTGCGGCTTGAGCTCGAAGAAGGCGCCGTCGTCGACGATGCGGTCGATGACCTCGTGGATGTCGTAGGGCTTGCGGTTGGACGGGGGCAGGACGTCGAGCAGCGCCTCGTCGGCGCGGTCGATCGGGTCCTCCGTGGCCACGAACGGCGGCGCGGCCCGGTTGTGGGACGGCATGAACGACAGGTAGGTCCTGATCGCCTCGATGCAGGCCGGGTCGTCGGCCACCTCGAGGTCGCCGACGCCCGACTTGCGGCAGTGCACGCGCGAGCCGCCGAGCTCCTCCTGGGTGACGTCCTCCCCCACGGCCGCGCGGACCAGGTGCGGCCCCGCCAGCGCCATCGACCCGCGGCCCTTGACCATCGGCACGAAGT
>JAXDGY010000055.1:0-20292 GCA_034664785.1 Solirubrobacteraceae bacterium | reverse complement strand
CTCGGTCATGCGCAGATCTCCGACCCGGAGCTCCACCACGCCATCCTGGGCGCGGAGGCGGCCGATCGCGAGGGCCGGCTCGGCGCGCGATGCGATCGCCGCCGTGGAGCCCGGGCCGACGTGCTCGACGATGGCGGCGACGAGCTCCAGCGCGCCGGGCGCCTCGAGCACCTCGACCCCGTCGAGGACGAGGACGGCCGGGTGCGCGGCCTCTGCGAGCAGGGCGAGCACGTGGTCCTTGCCGGCTGCGAGCTGATCGGCCCGCGGCCCGCCGAGCTCGTGGACGAGCCCGGGCGGCAGTGCGCCGGCGGCGTGCAGGCCCCGGACGATCGAGCCGTGCAGGTGCGCCGGGTCGTTGTCGGCGTCGACGGCGGTCACCCAGGCGAACGGCCGCTCGTCGTGCCCGGCCCACTCCCGCAGCAGCATCGTCTTGCCATAGCCGGCGGGCGCGACGACGAGCGCGAGCGGCGCAGCGCTTCTCAGCAGCCGCTCGACGAGCGCAGGGCGCTCGACGTGACCGTGCCCGGTGGACGCGACCGGACGTGTCGCCCGCGGCGAGGTGGCACCCCTGCTGCGCGCGGGGCGCCGTGCCCGCGGGGCGGCGGTGGGCGAGCGGATCTGTCCGGGGTCGAGCAGCATGGTCGGCGTCAGGGACCTTCGCCTTCCGGGCTCATGTGCGGCAAGGGGGCGTGCGGGCGTGTCCGGGGATGCCGGCACGAGCCGCCCCATGGGTGCGCCCGGCTGGCCGGGCGCCCGCGTCATGCCGTGGCGCGCGGGCTCTGGACGGGGCGATCTCGCACGCGCCCCGCGGCAGGTGCATGCCCCCGCGCCCGATCGCTCCCGCGCGGACGTCGCGCCGGACTAGAGTGCGGTCATGGCGGTTACCGTGGCGCTGGCGGAGGACAACTTCCTTGTGCGCGAGGGCATCGCGCAGGTGCTGTGTGACGAGCCGGGCATCGAGGTCGTGGCGCTCTGCGGCGACCTCGACGAGCTCCTGGCGACCGTCGAGACGATGCCGGTCGACGTCGTGCTGACCGACATCCGCATGCCGCCGACACACACCGACGAGGGCATCCGGCTGGCCGCCCTGCTGCGCGAGCGCCACCCGGCGATGGGCGTCGTCGTGCTCAGCAACTACGCCGATCCCGCCTACGCGCTTGCGCTGCTCGAGCCGGGCTCGGAGGGGCGCTCGTACCTGCTGAAGGAGCGCGTCCACGACCGCTCGCAGCTCGTGTCCGCGATCAACACGGTCGCCGTCGGCGGCTCGATGATGGACCCCAAGATCGTCGAGCCGCTGATGCGCTGGCGCGAGCGCGCGGACGCATCGCCGCTGGCCGAGCTCACCGCCCGCGAGCAGGAGGTGCTGGCCCAGATCGCGGAGGGTAAGAGCAACGCCGCGATCGCCGAGACGCTCGTGCTGACCAAGCGCGCGGTGGAGAAGCACATCAACTCGATCTTCCTGAAGCTGAACCTCTCCGGCGCCGAGGACGTGAGCAAGCGCGTCAAGGCGACGCTGCTCTTCCTCGCCGAGGTCGACGCGGTCCCGCCCTCCGCGCACTAGCTGTAGGTCCCATGCAGGTTGTTCAGGCGGGTGATGGGTGTTGCTCGCCCGATGGCTTGGTGTCGGCGGCGATGGTTGTAGTGCCACAGCCAGCCGTCAAGGGCCGCGGTGCGTTCTCGGCTTGAGCCGTAGATCGCGCCGTAGGCCCAGCCGGTGAGCATGGTGCGGATGAAGCGTTCTGCTTTGCCGTTGGTCTGCGGGCGGCGTGGCCGGGTGCGTAGGTGGCGGATCCCGAGCGCGCGGCACGCGATCGCGTGGATCGTTGAGCGATAGGGCGAGCCGTTGTCGGTGAGCACCCGTTCGATCGTGATGCCGTGGCGAGCATAAAACGCGGTCGCGCGGCGCAGGAACCCGACCGCGGTCGCCGCTTTCTCGTCGCTGAGGACCTCGGCGTAGGCCAAGCGCGTGGCGTCGTCGATGGCGATGTGGATGAACTCCCAACCGACCACGCGGCGGCGCTTGCCGTCGCGATCGGTCACGCTGCCCACGTAGTGATTGCCGGCCCCGGTGATCCGTTTGCCCGCCCCGCCCTGGATGCGTCCCAGCTTCTTGACGTCGATGTGCAGCAGCTCGCCGGGCCGCTCGCGTTCATAGCGCTCGGCGGGCGCCAGGCCCAAGCGTCCGAGCTTGCCCATCCCGCAGCGCTTGAGCACCGCGCTGACCGTCGAGGACGGCAGTCCCAACAAATCCGCCAGCTCGGGCCCCGAGAACCGCAGCCGCCGCAGCGCACAGATCGCCGCGACCGTCCGCGGGTCGGTGCGGTTAGCGACGACACGTGGCGCCGAGCAGCGATCCACCAATCCCGCCGGGCCCTCGGCCCGCCACCGCGCCAGCCACTTCCTGGCGGTCCGCTCACTGATCCCGACCGACTCTGCAGCCGCCCGGACCGTCCAACTCTCCCTCTCAATTCGATCGACCAACAACCGACGGCCGATCGGACTGAGCCGCGCGTTAGCGTGACATCTCATCCGGTGTCTCCTTGGGACTGGGGCTTCGCAACCACCAGCCTCCAAGGAGGCCCGGATGAACAACCTCCTCAGGAACTACAACTAGCGCAGCGACTCGGGCTCGACGCCGGCGTCGACGTCGGCGAGGAACAGGAGCACCGCGCGCACCCTGCGGCTGACGTCCGGGGCGGCGGGCAGGGCGAGCTTGGTGAAGATGACGTTGATGTGCGTCTCGACCCCGCGCTTGCTCAGGCCAAGGGTCTCCGCGATGGCCGCGTTGCTGGTCCCGTGGGCCATCTCGACCAGGATGTCGCGCTCGCGGGCGCTGAGCGGCGCGAGCGGTGAGTTCGCGCGCCGCTGGCGTGCCTCGACCAGCGACTGCACGACCTTGGGGTCGATCACCGAGCCGCCGCTGGCGACGGCCTTGATCGTCTCGGTCAGCTGCTTGCCGCTGTGGACGCGCTCCTTGAGCAGGTAGCCGCGGCGGGTCGCGCCGGTCTCCAGCAGCCCGAGGGCGAACTCCGCGTCGCAGTGCGCGCTGAGCACCACCACCCCGAGGTCTGGATTGCTCTCTCGCAGCTCGGCGGCGATCTGGATGCCCTCGTCCCTCATGGACGGGGGCATGCGTACGTCGGTGAGGACCACGTCGACCTCGTGCTCACGCAGCGCGGCGCGCAGCTCCTCGCCGTCGCGGCAGATCGCGACGACCTCGAGGTCCGGCTCCTCCTCCAGCAGGAGGGTCAGGGCCTCGCGGACCAGGAAGCTGTCCTCGGCGAGCGCGACCCGGATGGTCATCGAATGAGTCTGTCCTCACCGCGACTTCGGCCACAAGGGCGCCGACCCCCCGGTTGCCTGCGTGCAAGCCGCTTGAGCGGGGGTGGACGGACGCCTGCGCCTTCAGCCCCAGGCCCGCGCCGATGCCCGGTTCCGGCAGTTAGATGGCGGTCCTACCGGGCACACTGCGCCCGTGCTCGGAACCCGCCTGGCCCGCGTCCTCCTGGTCGACGACCACGCGCCGTTGCGCGAGCTGATGCGCGAGCTGCTCGAGGAGCGCGGGTGCGAGGTCGTCGCCGAGGCCGGCGACGGGCTGGAGGCGCTCGAGGCGCTCGAGGGCCTCGCGGCCATCGAGAACGACTGCGACATCGTCGTCATGGACCTGTCGATGCCGCAGCTCGGTGGGATCGAGGCGACGCAGGCGATCGTGCACCGCCACCCCGGCGTCGAGGTGGTGGGCTTCACCACGCGCGACGATCCGCTGACGAGCGCGGCGATGCTCGAGGCCGGGGCCACGCGGCACTTCGTCAAGACGCAGTACCGCGCGCTCGTCGACCACGTGGCCGGCTGGCGACCGCGCGACCGCGCCGCGTCCTAGCGTCCCCTCACCGCAGCTCCTCCAGGCGCTCGGCGAGGATGATCGCGGCGGCCGCCTCGATGAGCGCGAGGTGCGAGAACGCCTGCGGGAAGTTGCCCAGGTGCCGGCCGGTTCCGGCGTCGAACTCCTCGGCGTAGAGCCCGAGCGGGGACGCCACCCGCAGCAGGCGCTCCATGAGGTCCCGCGCGCGCTGCTCCTCGCCGATGATCGCCAGCGCGGACACCAGCCAGAACGAGCAGATCAGGAACGTGCCCTCCTTGCCGGACAGCCCGTCGTCGGTCTCGCCCGTGCGGTAGCGCAGCACGAACCCGTCCTCGGTCAGGTCGTCGGCGATGGCCAGGACGCTGGCCCGCAGGCGCTGGTCGTCTCGGGGCAGGAAGCCGAAGACGGCGGCCAGCAGCGTGGAGGCGTCCAGCGCATCGGTCTCGTAGTGCTGGCGCAGCACGCCGTCGGCGGTCAGGCCGTGCTCGAGGATGTCGGCCTTGATCTCGTCCGCGGTGGCACGCCAGGTCGCGGCGAGCTCTGCGTCCCCCCGGATCTCGCCCAGCTTGGCGGCACGGTCCATCGCCACCCAGCACATCAGCTTCGACGAGACGTAGTGCTGGGGGTCGCCGCGGGCCTCCCAGATGCCCTGGTCGGGGGTCTGCCAGACGGCGGTGGCGCAGTGGGCCTGGGACTGCACGATCGGCCACAGCCGCCGCGGCAGCCGCTCGCTGCGGCGGGTGTGCAGCAGGATCGAGTCCAGCGCGGCGCCGTAGACGTCGTTCTGGCGCTGGTCGAAGGCGCCGTTGCCCACGCGGACGGGCCGTGCGCCGGCGTAGCCCGAAAGGTCGTCGCGGGTCGACTCGGTCAGGTCGCGGCGCCCGTCGATGCCGTACATGATCTGCAGCGAGCCGTCCTCGTTGGCGGCGAGGTCGGCGATGAACTGCATGAACTCGTCGGCCTCCCAGTCGAGGTTCAGCCAGTGCAGCGCCTGCAGGGTGAAGGTCGAGTCGCGGATCCACGTGTAGCGGTAGTCCCAGTTGCGCTCCCCGCCGGGCGTCTCGGGCAGCGAGGTGGTGGCGGCGGCGACCGTCGCCCCGGTGGGCATGTACGTCAGCCCCTTGATGGTCAGCGCGGAGCGCTGGATGTGCGCGCGCCAGCGGTGGTCGGGGATGCGCGCGCGCTCGAGCCAGGAGCGCCAGAAGCGCGTGGTGGCGGCCAGTCGCGCTTCGGCGTCCTCGACGGTCGCGGGGGAGGCGAGCCCCTCGGCCCACGAGATCGAGCAGAACAGGCGCTCGCCCGCGGAGAGCGTGTGGCGGCCGCGGACGCGGCCTCCCTCGACGCCGAGCGCCATGTCCGTCTGCAGCCTGATCGTCCGGCCCGCGCCGCTCGCGTCGGCGACATGGCGGTCGTCGGCGAGAGACCAGTCCGCCGCGACGCGGCCGTAGTCGAAGACGGGCTCGCACACGAGGTCGACCTCGACGTCCCCGTCGATGCACTCGACGGTGCGGACGAGGACGTGATCGGCGTCGTCGTCGGCGGGCGGCCGGGTGTGGGGGGTGATGACGTCTTCGACCTGCCGGGGGCCCATGGTCAGCGCGTCGCGGACGAGGACCCAGCCGCCGGGCGCATGCCAGGTGGTGACGAGCGTGTTCGTCCCCGGCTCGTAGTGGCGCGACGACGGGACGTTGATGCCGAAGGGGCCCAGGCGGAAGAAGCCCGCCTCGCGGTCGAGGAGCGTGCCGAAGACGCTGGGTGCGTCGAAGCTGGGGACGCACAGCCAGTCGATGGCGCCGTCGGGCGCGACGAGCGCGGAGGTGTGGCAGTTCGACAGGAAGGCGTACTCCGCGATCGGTGGGAACGGCGACGGTGCTGCGGCGCTCTGGGGCGCGGTTGCCGGCTGGGTATGGACTGGAGTCGCGGTCATGCGGCGATGGTGGGCGCGGCGGACGGCGGGCGTCATCACCTCAACGGGGTGAACTTCGCGCGGGCTTGGCGGCATCCGGTCCGCGGGCGCGAGGAATCTCGCGAGCTCGCGGAGGTGAGGCGTCAGTTGGGTCCGGGCGGCGGCGCCGCGGCCGCGGGCGGCTGGGTCATCTCTGCGAGCTGGTTGGTCAGGACGGCGTCAGGGACGCGGATCATGCCCCGGGTGGGTCGGTCGAGGTCGGTGGTGACGAGGAGCAGGAAGGCGACCAGGCCCGAGGCGAGCACGACTGCGAGCACGCCCCTGCCGGTGAGCGCGAGGTAGGCGGCAAGCAGTCCCATGGCGACGGCGCTTCCGAGCACGTCGACGAGCAGCACGGGCGTCGGGACGCGGTTGGAGAGGGCGGCGACGCGTGCCGTCTCGGCGTCGATCATCTCGTTGAGCGTCTCGACGTAGAGCCGGGGAGCGCTCGCCGTGGGCGCCCGCGCGAGGGACTCCCCGGCAAGCCGCCAGAGCCGGCGCTGGATCCGCTCCTCCTCGGCCGCGGCCGAACGCGCGTGCGGGCTGCCGGGAACGTCGTTGGAGAGGGCGATCGCGACCCGGGTGTACCGGACCAGCAGATCGAGCGAGCGGGTGCGGACCGGCTCGGCGAGCATCTGGGCCCGGAGGTGCGTCGTCCCGATCGCGTTGGCCTCGACAACGACGTTCGTGCGGCGACCCTCGTAGCGGGACACCGCCAGGGACAGCCCGAAGGCGAGCAACAGTCCGACGACGCCGAGCAGGGCTCCCTGGAGGATCCCGTACGGCTCCTTCAGGCTGTCGGCGAGGTGCCGGACGCGGTGGCCGAGGAAGGCGCCCAGGCCGGTGGCGCCGAGCAGCACGCCGAAGAGCAGGGCGCCGAGCTCCAGGCTGGTGAGCCGAAAGAACATGAAGGACCTCCAGGCTGGAAGGCACCGTGATGAGATCACACGACGCGCCCGCCGCCATCACCTCGATCAGATGAGGCGCCGCCGGTCACCAACGATCGAGGGCTCGCTGTGGGTGAGCTCGGTCTCATGCGTTTCGGGTGATGCCACCCGAGCCGGGTTGGGTGAGCCTGTGGGACATGACCGCCCTCCGGCTTCGGCCTCTCGCGTGCGCAGCGTCCGTCGCGGGCGTCGTAGGGGAAGTCCGCGGGTGAGCGATCTCGTGGGTCCGCGGCGGACCGCGGCCGTCGGCGCTGCCCTGCTCGGCGTCGGTGGGTTGGGGCTGGCGATCGTCATTGCGGTGCAGGAGCTCCCGCGCGGCCCGATCGCGCTGGCCTGCGTCGCGCTCGGGGCCGCTGCGGCCTGGTACGGCGTCCTCCGGGGCGGCGCCGTCCGCGTCGCCGGCCTGTCCGCCGGCGCGCTCGGGTTCGCCGCGGCGATCGTCCTGCTCGTCCGCGACCGCCTGCTCGAGGAGCTGCTGGTCGTGGCCGCGCTCGTGCTCAGCGGCGCCTGCGCGCGGGCGGCGTTCAGCGTCCGCGCCCGGCTGCGGCAGATGCCGCCGCCGCGGCGGCCGGTCCTGTTCTTCAACCCCAAGTCGGGCGGCGGCAAGGCCGAGCGGTTCTCGCTGGCGGCCGAGGCCCGGGCGCGCGGGATCGAGCCGATCGAGCTCGGCCCGCCCTGGGACCTCGACCGGCTCGTGCGCGACGCCGTCGCCCGCGGCGCCGACGGGCTCGCGATGGCCGGCGGCGACGGCTCGCAGGCCGTCGTCGCGGCGATCGCCGCGGAGCTCGGCCTGCCCTACGCCTGCGTCCCGGCGGGCACGCGCAACCACTTCGCCCTCGACCTCGGCGTCGACCGGGACGACGTCGTCGGCGCCCTCGACGCCTTCGTCGACGGCGGCGAGCGCTGCGTGGACCTGGCCGAGGTCAACGGCCGGGTGTTCGTCAACAACGTGTCCCTCGGCCTCTACGCCGAGGCGGTCCAGCGCACGGGCTACCGCGACGCGAAGCTGCGAACCCTGCTCGACACCGTGCCCGAGCTGCTCGGCCCCGAAGGGACCGGGCTCGACCTCCGCTGGACGGGGCCCGGCGGGCACGCGCACAGCTCGGGCGCGGCGATCCTGGTGTCGAACAACCGCTACCGGCTCGGCCGCGCGGTCGGCTCGGGCACGCGCCCGCGGATCGACGACGGGCGCCTGGGAATCACGGTCGCCGGAGCCCCGGGTGGCGGTGGCGGGGGCGCACGCCATCCGCAGCGACCGTGGCGGGAATGGACGGCGGCCGACTTCGAGGTCGACGCCGACCATCCCGTGCCCGCCGGGATCGACGGCGAGGCGGCGACGCTCGAGCCGCCCCTGAGCTTCCGCATGCACCCGGGCGTCCTGCGCGTCCGCATCGCGTCCCAGCATCCCGGCGCCTCACCCTCGGCGACGCTGCCAGAAGGGATCGGGCAGGGCGCCCGCGCGCTGGCCCGCATCATCGCCGGCCGCGAACCTCGGGCCGCCTCGGCCGGCGGGCAGCTGTCCACCCAGGCCAACGAAGCCCCCACGAAGGAGAGCTGATGGACATCTTCGAAGTCGAGCAGAAGGAACGCCTCGCTCGCGAGGAGGTGGCGGCACGGCTGCGCAACCTCGCCGACATGCTCGAACGGCACAACGACATCGAGTTCGAGCGCGGCGGGATGCGCTTCACCGTCCACGTCCCCGACGAGGTCGAGCTCAAGATCGAGCTCGAGGTCGAGAGCGACAAGCGGGAGCTGGAGATCGAGCTGACCTGGTGACACCGACGGAGAGCGCCTTCTGATCATCGGCTTGGCGCTCATCGTCGCGCTCGAGACGCATCCGCCGAGTCCCGGAGTCATCGTTCCACGCCGGCTTGCGGCCCAGATGGACGATCGCGAACACCGCCAGGCCGATCACGCCGAAGACGAACAGCGCCGCCTTGCCGCGACCCCATCCCCGCCGCTCATGGTCGGGAGAGCTCCTCGCGTCGCTGCGCCGAAGGCCCGGCCGGCGTCGTCCCGTCGCCCTGCAGCCCACGCCGCCACCCCGCGAGCACCGCGTGGACGGCGGCCGCCCCGATGATCGGTCGCGGTGGGAGCACCAGCGCCTCCGGGTGCAGGATGAAGGCACGGGTCTGCGCCCCGCCGAGGCCGCCGTGGAAGGAGATCAGCTCCTCGAAGGCGCAGCTCTCGTCGAGCATCGGGTCGTAGAAGCCGCCGACCATGACATCGGCGACGTGCGCGAAGCCGTCGGTGCGCAGCAGGTGCACGCGGGAGGTCGGCGAGAAGGGCGCCAGCGGGTCGTCGCCCTCCACGCGGTGCTCGTCCAGGTAGCTCACGCCGCGGGGGCCGAGGACGACGGCCCCGTGCTCCGCCGACCGCACCAGCAGCCAGCCGACGTGCGGGTGCTCGCGCAGCGCGGGCAGCAGCCGCGGGTGGCGCTCCTCGATCTCCTCGAGCGTCAGCCTGCGCTCGGACTCCATCAGGTAGACGAGCCCGAGGTTGCCCGAGCCGAGGACGACGACCTCGCGGTCCGACACGTCCGACTTGTCCCGCTTGGGCTCCTTGCGCCCGGTCGCCTCGCCGACCGCGTGGTGGACCATGGCGCTCTGCTCGTCGCCGCCCGACCAGGCGGCGACGTCGCCGCCGCCGAGCGAGCGCTCGACGAGCTCGGCGAGCCCGTGACCGTTGCGCTGCTTGAAGGTCGCGCCCTGGGTCTGGCCGTGGTCGCTCAGCACGACGATCTCGTACGGCCGGGGCGCGTATGAGCGCGCGCGCTCGATCCGCGCGAACTGCTGGTCGAGCTTGCGCAGCGCCTCGAGCGTGTCCGCGCGCTCGAGGCCTGAGTGGTGGGCGACCTCGTCGTAGCTCGAGAACGTCGCGTACACCGCCGGCCGCCCGCGCATCACGTCGGTGAGGACGCCGAAGACGATGAGGTCGCGGACGATCACGCACATCGCCGCGCGCATGACCGGATAGGCGCCGCCGCGGTGGCCCCGCGGTCGCACGTCGCGGCGCTTCGCGCGCGCCGCCGCCGTGAGCTCGATCACGATCTCCCACCAGAACAGCACGAGCGCGCGCGTGATGTTGAAGCCGTTGGCCAGGAACGCGCGGTAGCCCGGGTTCGCGCCGCGCTCGGCATCGGTGCGGCTGACGGTGAGGATCGTCTCGTCCGCCTCGCCGGAGAGCAGGTTGCCGCGGCTCGATCCGCCGTCCCGCAGCAGCCCCGACCCTGCGTGGCGGCGCTCGATCTCCGCGCAGTCCGAGGGTGAGGAGCAGACCATCATGCGCCCGCGCTCCTTCTCGACCCACCGGAACGCCGGGATGTCGTCGTTGGACCCGAGCAGGATGCCGGCCTGGCTCGCGCCGGTCTGCGAGGACAGGTCGGTCTCCCACTCCGCGAGGCGGTAGCCGTCCTCGGCGATCCAGCGCGCCATCGTCGGGGCGCTCCCGTCGCGCATCGCGTCGCGCAGCACCGGCAGCGCGAGCCCGTCGATCTCCAGGAAGACGATGCCGGGGACGTCGGTGCGCTCGTGCGCCCCCTGCCGGCGCGCGATCCGGCGCGTCACGCGGAACGAGTACTCGTCGTCGTCGTTCGTACCGAGGATCGTCTGCAGGACGAGGCTCACCGCCGACACGACGAGGGCGAACAGCAGCGCATCGCCGAACGAGTCGACGCGGATCTCGTCGGGCAGGATGTCGGCGGCCAGCTTCAGCAGGAGGGCGTCGGCGGCCAGCACGAGGAGGAAGCCCGTGACGAGCATGAACGGCAGGCGGACCGCCGCGAGGACGGGAGGGAGCACCGCGTTGAGGACGGCGATCACGGCGGCCACCGCGAACCCGGCGCCGGCCTGCTCCAGCGCCACGCCGGGCACGAGCCACGCCGCCACGACGACGGCGGCCGCGGACACGGCCCACGACACCAGGAGCCTCAGGATGCCGAGGCGCGGCGTCGCCGGCTGCCAGCTCGGCACGGCGCCGTAGGAAGGGGAGGTCGCGTCGGGCACGAGCGGTGAGCATCGGCCCTCGCGTGGTCCCCGGCATCGTCCACATCGGGTGATGCGGCGGTCCGAATGACGATTTCACCCGATCGGGGCGATGCGGCGACTGCCCGCGGGCGCGATCGTCGCGGTCCCCAGCGAAATGGAGGACGCATGGAAGACCAAGACCGCGAGCTCGGCCCGATCGACATCGCCGTGATCGCCTATCCGGTCGGCGCGCCGATGACCGGCGACGCCGCGCCGCTGCTGATGGACCTCGTCGACCGCGGGATCATCCGCGTCCTCGACGTGATGTTCGTGGCCAAGGACGCGGACGGGACGGTCATCGGGTTCGAGGCCAAGGACCTTGACGACAAGGGCGTCGGGGACCTCGAGGTCTTCGAGGGGGCCTCGTCGGGTCTGCTCGGCGACTCCGACGCCGGCGTCGCGGCCGACGCCCTCGAGCCCGGCGAGGCCGGCGCCGTGATCGTCTACGAGAACAGCTGGGCGGCCGCGTTCGCCGGCGCCGTTCGCCGCAACGGCGGCGTCCTCGTCGCCAACCAGCGCGTGCCGCACGAAGCCGTCGTCGAGGCCCTCGACGCCGCCGAAGCCACCGTCTGACCAAGGAGAGCCAAGCCATGCCAGGACTTCTGAGAGGTGTCGTGCGCACCGCCGCCGTCGCCGGGACCGCGACCGCCGTCTCCAACCGCGTCAGCCGCCGTCAGGCCAACCGCTGGAGTGAGCAGGACCCGCAGGCCGAAGAGGCCGCGGCGCCCCCGCCCGAACCGGCTCCGGCCGCCGCGCCGCCGCAGGACATGGTCACGCAGCTCCAGGGGCTCGCTGACCTCAAGAGCCAGGGCATCCTCACCGACGCGGAGTTCAGCGCCCAGAAGGCGCGCATCCTCGCCGGCTGACTGCGCTGGGTCACCTCGCGGGGGACCCGTAGCGCCTGCGATGCAGGACCCACGCAGCCGGCCCGACCGGCAGGGGTAGCCAGTACGAGACCAGCCGGTAGGCGAAGGTCGCGAGCACGGCCGCTCGATCGCGCGCTCGACGCGGTCACCGAGCTGCCCGCTCGCCGGCGTCATCCGATGGATGCAGCGCTGAGGTCGAGCAGCTCGCCGGGCGCGAGCTGCACGACGCGGACGCCCGGCGCGGTCACGGCGCACCGCTCGCGGAAGGCGTCCGCCGGCTCGGTGAGCAGATGGCCGTGGCGGCGCTTGAGCCCGAGCCGCAGGTACGTGCCCCAATGGATCGGGATCGCGATCGCCGGCGCGAGGAGGGCGACGGCCTCGGCGGCCTGCGACGGGTCCATGTGGCCCGCGCCCACGCGCGGACCCCAGCCCCAGATCGGCACGAGCGCGGCGTCGACCGGGCCGAGGTACCGCATGCCGTCGAAGCGCTCGGTGTCGCCCGCGAAGTAGGCGCGCCGCTCACCGTCGTCGACGACGAACCCGATCGCGTCGTCGGTGCGCCGGCGTGACGTCGGCGAGCGGCGGCCGTCGTGCACTGCGGGGACGGCGCGGACCACGACGCCCGCGATGGCGCGCTCGTCTCCCGGCCGCAGCTCATCCACGGCGCGGCCGAGCCGGCGGAGCGTGCGCGCGGTCCCTGGCGGCCCCAGGACCGGCGCGTCCAGCCTGCGCAGCGACGGCACGTCGAGGTGGTCGTGGTGCTGGTGGGAGAGCAGCACGGCGTCGGGGTGCGCCAGGTCGGC
The DNA here is from genome assembly GCA_034664785.1 of Solirubrobacteraceae bacterium. Classification (GTDB taxonomy): domain Bacteria; phylum Actinomycetota; class Thermoleophilia; order Solirubrobacterales; family Solirubrobacteraceae; genus Paraconexibacter. The sequence goes on along the minus strand of JAXDGY010000055.1, from coordinate 7,844 downwards.
GGCCGGAGCGGTCTCGCGCCGGAGGTGCGCGACGCGTCCTCGCAGCAGCGGGTCGGTGACGAGGCGGGCGCCGCCCGCCTCGATCAGCACCGTTGCGTGACCGATCCAGGTCAGCCGCATCGGTTCGCATTCACAGCGGTCAAGGGATGCCCGCCAGCGTCGACGACACCGGTGCGCCACCTTGCCCGGCGAGCGCATGCGACTCGAGACTGACGGCGATCCTCCGAACAACCGAAAGGAGCGTTGCCGTGAGCAACCTCATCGCTGTCGCATACCCCGACGTCGACACCGCCGAAGCCGTGCGGGCCGAGCTCGTCGAGGCCACCAAGGAGCACCTGCTGACGCTCGAGGACGCGGTCGTCGTCGTCCACGAGCCCGGTGGCAAGGTCAAGCTCAACCAGGCCATGAGCCCCACGGCGACCGGCGCGGCGGGTGGCGCGGTATGGGGCGGGCTGATCGGGCTGCTCTTCCTCGCCCCCGTGGTCGGCATGGCCGTGGGCGCGGCGTCGGGCGCGCTCGGCGGCAAGATGGCCGACGTCGGCGTCGACGACAAGTTCATGAAGACGCTGGGCGAGAAGCTGACGCCGGGCACCGCGGCGCTCGTCGTGCTCAGCCAGAGCAGCGCTCCCGAGAAGGTCCTCGAGCGCATCTCGAAGTACGGCGGCGAGGTCATCCAGAGCTCGCTGAGCGACGATCAGGAGGAGCACCTGCGCGCGGCGCTGGGCGAGTCGGCGGCCCGGGCCTGACAGGCCGGCGACAGGGCGTGCCGCGTCTCGCGGCACGCCCGTCTGCAGCGGTCTCCCAATTAACTCGTGGCCGGCCGCGCGCCGTAGGCGAGCAGGCCGTAGATGACGAGGATGTCGACGGCGAAGATCGCCAGCGACAGCAGGGGGAACGCCGGGATGAACATCATCTGGACGACCGCGTTGACGGCGGCGCTGACGATCCCGATCCACCGCGCACCGGTCGCCTGCATCCAGATGCCGATCGCCGACAGGACCTGCACGGCGCCGATGATCAACAGCAGCCAGCCCCACGTGTTGAGGCTGCTGATGATGTAGGTGACGTTCTGGGTGAAGAACTTGGAGTCGCCGATCGCGGCGATCCCGTAGATGACGTTGAGGGTGCCTACGAGCGCGATCATGGCGCCCGCGAAGGCCACCCACCCGTATCCCTCGCTCGCCTCGGCGTCGTATCGGGTCGTGCCCGGTCCGACAGTGCTGGCCATGGGGTTCCGTCCTCCTCGCGTCTGTGCATGACGGCGCCGTCGGCGCCGTGAGGGCGACGCTACGAACGGGGTGGAGGCGACGCATCCCCCGAAGCGGGTGATGCGCCTACCCCCCGTGATGCGGTGTGCTGCGGGGCATGTCCGCCGCCACCGCCGTCTCCGCGCCGCACACCACCGCGGAACACAAGGCCGCCGGCAAGTCGGCGCGTCGGACGTCGCCGCGCAACAGCCCGGCCGCCTGGGAGCCGCCCTCCGGGCGCCCCGACCCGGTCGACGTGGTCGAGCAGGAGTCCGCCTCCCGCGTCCCCGAGCTCGTGCCGATCCGCTACGGGCGCATGCTCGTCTCGCCCTTCACCTTCTACCGCGGCGCCGCCGCGATCATGGCCGCCGACCTCGCGGGCAGTCCCACGTCGGGCATCACCGTCCAGCTGTGCGGCGACGCCCACCTGTCGAACTTCGGCGTCTTCGCCTCGCCCGACCGGCGGCTCGTCTTCGATCTCAACGACTTCGACGAGACGCACGAGGGCCCGTGGGAGTGGGACGTCCAGCGCCTCGCGGCCAGCCTCGAGATCGGGGCTCGCGACCGCGGGTTCGCGCCGAAGCAGCGCCGGGCGGCCGTCCTCGCGACGGTGCGCCGGTACCGCGAGGCGATGCGCGCCTTCGCGGGCATGACGCACCTCGACGTGTGGTACGCCCGGATGGACGTCGAAGAGGCCGTCGCCGGGCGCGCCGGACGCCTCAGCCGCGAGGACGCGAAGGCGACACGGCGCCTGGCGGAGAAGGCGCGCGGCAAGAACAGCGTCCGCGCGCTCTCGCGTCTGACCGAGGTGGTCGACGGGCGCCTGCGCATCGCCAGCGCGCCGCCGCTGATCGAGCGCATGAGCGACCTGCTTCCGGACGCTGACGCCAAGGCCCTGACCGACCGCATCCAGGTGCTCCTCGACCAGTACCTCGCGAGCCTCCCAGACGACCGGCGCCGCCTCGTCTCGTCGTACCGCTTCGTCGACATGGCCCGCAAGGTCGTGGGTGTCGGCAGCGTCGGCACGCGCGCGTGGGTCCTCCTGCTCGAGGGACGCGACGACGCCGATCCGCTGGTGTTGCAGGCGAAGGAGGCCGAGGCGTCGGTGCTCGAGGAGCACGTCGGCCCGAGCCGGTACGAGAACCACGGCGAGCGGGTCGTCCAAGGCCAGCGGCTGATGCAGGCGGCAAGCGACGTCCTGCTCGGCTGGCTTCACACGACCGGGATCGACGGGCAGCCGCGCGACTTCTACGTGCGGCAGCTGTGGGACGGCAAGGGGTCCGCCGACGTCGCCACGATGGAGCCGGACCGCCTCGCCCGCTACGGCGAGGCCTGCGGCTGGACGCTCGCCCGCGCACACGCCCGCTCCGGCGACCGGATCGCCATCGCCGCCTACCTCGGGTCCGGCGCGGCGTACGACCGCGCCCTCGCCGAGTTCGCCGAGCGCTACGCCGAGCAGAACGACGCGGACTTCAAGGCGCTCGAGCGCGCGGTCGACGCCGGCCGGCTCAGCGTCCAGCCGGGCTGACCGGCACCGATGAGCGCCGCGCGCCGCCCGGGGGCCGCCCCCGGCGTTCGTCGTGTCCGCGACGCGCTCGATCCGGCCGGCGACCATCGCCTCGCGCTCGCGACGCATGCCGTCCAGCGCTACCTCGCCGACGGCATGGCCGAGCGGGCGCCGGCGGTCGGGTACTCCGGGATCCTCTCGCTGTTCCCGGCGCTGCTGCGTCCTTCGCCGCCGTGAGGTTCGTCGCCGGTGACGGCGCGCCGGCCGACATCGCGTCCTACACGCAGGAGCATGGGGCATCGGGCGCGGTGGCCGGCGCGTTGCGCTCCGCCGCCGGTCGAGCGGGCCGAGGCGTCGACCTTGCCGTAGCGCGCGCCGGCGTCGCTAGGCCGTGCGGCGCCTGGCGCGGCGGCGCGCGAACAGGATCCCGCCACCGGCGCCGAGCAGGAACGACACGACGATGACGAGGACCAGCGGCGTCGACCACGTGCCGAGGATCCAGTTCACCCGGACCTCGTCCAGGTTCAGCGCCGCGAAGAGCACCCCGAGACCGCCGAGGATGGCGGCCGCGAGCTGCTTGCGGCGATCTGAGGCGGCGTGGCTGGACGGGTCCGCGGCACGCATGGGATCCATTGTCGTTCCGCGACCGGGACCTCCGAATCACCCGCTTGGGATGATTGGCCGCCCTACGCGATGCGGCGACCTGCTCGGCGCGACGTCGACCGCCGCTCGGAGGCGCGGGCGCCGCACCGCCCCTCCGGACGGCGACCAGGGGAGTAACGGGCTACGCCTCGACCCGGAACCTTTGACCGCGTCCGCGGAGTGGGCGGGTGTGGAGGCGCGGTCGCGCACGCCGTAGCCTGCGGCTGTGAGGCGTGTCGGGGTTGCCGGCAGCATGCTCGTCCTCGCGCTCATCGCCGGGTGCGCGTCGTCGGATGCGCGTCATCGGGTGCACGTCGCGACCCCGCCGTCGGTGTCGTCCACGCAGGGCCGGAGCCCGGCGCGCACGGCCCTGCCCAGTGCTCCGCGCCGCGTGCTGCTCGGCCGCTCGGAAGGTGGGCGACCGATCGTCGCGATGCGCGCCGGCGACCCGCACGGCGTGCCCGTCCTCGTGGTCGGCTGCATCCACGGGAACGAGGGCGCCGGGATCGCGGTCACCCGCGCGCTGGAGCGCGCTGACCACGGCGCCGACCTCTGGATCATCCCCGACCTCAACCCCGACGGCCACGCGCGCGGCACGCGTCAGAACGCCCGTGGCGTCGACCTCAACCGCAACTGGTCGTCGCAGTGGCGCGGCGGTGGCCGGCCGTGGGACGTCTACTACGCCGGCCCGCGCCCGTTCTCCGAGCGCGAGACGCGGATCGCGCGCGAGCTGATCCTGCGCGTCCGCCCTCGCGTGACGATCTGGTTCCACCAGCACATGGACCTGGTGTGGGCGTGGGGACCGAGCAGCGCCGCCGGGCGGATCTACGCCCGGGCGGCGGGGATGCGCTTCTACCACCAGCCCTGGCTGGCGGGCACCGCCTCGAACTGGCAGAACCATCGCCTGCCGGGCGCGCCGGCCATCACCGTCGAGCTGCCTGCGGGCAGCCTCTCGCCCCAGCAGGTCCGTCGCCACGTCCGCGCGGTGCTGACGCTGGCCACCCGGTCCCGTGGTGCCCTCACCGCTGGTGGGCGCGATGCCATCGGATCGGGGTGACGATCGATGCGCCAGGACCCAGGACCTCGAAGGTCGCGCGCGTGGTGAGGCGCGGGGCGACGCCGACGTCCTTGGTGACCCGGTAGGTGCCGGCCGGAGCGTCGGGAGGCACCCGGACGGGGCCACGGGTGCCGGTCCGGGGGCACATCGTGCTTGCGCGGGGACGGGAACGGCGGTCTGCGACGTGCGGCGTCGGTCTGGAGGTACGTCCGTTAGTGCAGTCGGCCCGCGTCGAGCGTGAGGACGTACGGCGTGGCGTCGTGGTCGTCGAGCCGTGCGGCGAAGCTGCCGATCCACCGAGGACGATCAGCCGGGAGACGCGCTTCACGCCGACCACGGCGTCCGCTCGAGCGCGGCCTCGAAGTCGGCGCGGCCGTGCACCGGCCGGCCGTGCGAGACGAGGACGTGCTCGAACGGGAGCTCCAGCAGCGCGCGCAGGGCCGGCAGGACCCGCTGTTCGTGCCACGGCGTCGACCACACGCGCAGCACGCCGTCGGACGCGGTCATCGCGTCGGCGAAGACCAGCGCCTGCTGCTCGGGGAGGTAGAGCGGGGTCTCCTGCATCCCGCGGCCGTCGTGGTGGGCCTGCAGGCCACCCGGCAGCTCCATGCCCGGGTGGAGCGCTTCGAGCTGCGTGCGCGGCACGTCATCGGGCCAGAAGAGCGGGGGGCCGTAGGCCTGCGCGCCGTACCAGCGCACGAAGAGGTCGACGTCGCGCACGTGGTCGGGCTTGAGGACCACCGCGACGTCGGGCGCCAGTGCGTCGAGGCGCGCCCAGGCGTCCCGCGCGCCGGGCGGCGGCGCGAGCGGATCGAGCACGAGCGTCACCCCGCGCGACTCCACCGCGAAGGACGAGACGCTGCGGTCCCAGTCGTCGCCCGCGTTCCAGCTGGGATGGGGCTGACGCCACAGCCACAGACCCGGCGCCACGTCGAGCAGCTCCACCGCCACGGCGGCCGACGATACCGACCTGGGGAACCGGATCGGCGCGACCGGCGTAGTGTCGGCATGGCGATGCTCACCACCACGCGCCGCACCCGGGCCAGGCGACGATGGGGCCGGGTCGCCGGCACGGTGGTGGGCGCGGCGGTCATGGGCACCGTCGCCGCGCCCGCGGCCGAGGCCAAGGTCTGGTTCAACGACCTCCAGGGCCGCGAGCTGCGGTGGGATCAGCGGGCGTCGAGCACGATCTCGAACTGCCCGGGCAACCCGTCCTGCCGGGCGGCGGTCGAGGGCGTGGCGGTCTACCTGCATCGCGGCCCGCTCGCTCGCACCGCTGCCACCCGACGTGACCTTCGCAGCCTCGGGCGCATCAGCGCGAGCGGCACGTTGACGTTCCGCGTCCCGCGCGTGGCCGCCGGTCGCTACCACCTCGTCGCGTGGTCGACCGCCGGCGACCGGCACCGGTGGCTGCCGGTGTCCGGCACGCTCAGGGTCGTCCGCCGCTGACCCGGGTCGCCGAGCAGCAGGGAGACGTCGCCCGCCGGCGGTTCCCCAACGACCGGCGAGCGACATCCCTGGGTCCAGCCATCGAGGAGAGAGGTCTCGACACCGCAGGAGGTCGGCCGCTGTGGTGCCAGTCGGAGCTCGTGGGTCAGCAGGCGAACACAGCAGCGCTCTCGAGGCGGCGGACGTTCCGGGTTCGCGCCCCGCGCCGCCGGGCGCGGTACGGTCGACGTGCACGACGGGGCGCCTCTCCTGACGTTGCTCGTTCGCTGTGCGCAGGCCGGGTCCAGGCCGCGCAGCGCCACTCGAGTCTCCCGCCATACTCGAGTCGAGGAGACCGTCATGAACGACCCAGACGTGCTGCGCGCACGAGCCGAGGAGGCTGCGGTGCGGGGCGAGATGGCGCGCTCGATGCTGCTCGCCGCGCGCGGTCGCCACTCCGCCCGGATCGCGCTGGTGGAGCAGTCGATGAGCGACCTGCACGCCCGGCTCGTGCCGCCCGCCGCGGCGGAGGCCGGCGCGGGCGACGCCACCGCCTCATAGCGCTCCGTTTCGGGGTCCCTTGGCCGTGGGTCCGGCGCCGCTGTAGCGTCGCACTCGCATCAGTCCTGGGGCCGAGGGGAGGAGCAGGTCCATGCTGCGGCGCATCGTCGGGCACGTCTCACGTCAACCCGTGGCGTACCTCGCGCTCTTCTTCGCCATGACCGGGACCGGCCTCGCAGCCAAGCCCGCCATCACCGGGCGCGACATCAAGAACGAATCGATCACGGGCGGCGACATCAAGGACTCGTCGATCACCTCGTACGACGTGCGGAGCCGGTCGCTGCTGGCGTCGGACTTCAAGACCGGCCAGCTGCCGGCCGGCGCCGCCGGGCCGGAAGGGCCTGCCGGTGCGGCGGGCGCCACCGGTCCCCAGGGACCGCCCGGCGCGGCGGCCGCGACGAACATCGTCATGCGCCAGGGTCCGACCGTGATCGTCAGGCCCGAGAGCTTCGAGATGGCCGAGGCGGCCTGCCTGCCCGGCGAGCGGGCGACCGGAGGCGGCCTCTACAACGGCGCGAACCTGTACTACCTACAGGTCACGTCGAGCTATCCGACCCCGAACGCGGTGACCCGCCCGCCGACCGCGGACGGGAAGGCCCCGACGGGCTGGCGGGTGTGGGTCGCGAACACGCTCGTGTTCGGGGAGAACCAGGCCGTCGAGGCGTACGTCATCTGCGCGGCGCCTTGAGGGCGGCGCTGCGCGCTGCCCCGGCGCTCGCCGCGGCGGTCCTGCTCGCGCTTCCCGCGGGTGCCGTGGCGAAGGGCCGGTGCGGGGCGCATCCGTGGTGCGACACGTCGCTGCCGGCCGCCCGGCGGGCGGCGCTGCTGGTGCAGGCGCTCACGCCGGCGGAGCGCATCGGCCTGCTCGGCGGCGACAGCGCCGACGGCGTGCTCGGCCACGCCGACACGCACACCGGGGCCGCCGACGGCGTCCCGCGGCTCGGCGTCCCGCCGCTGCACCTGACCGACGGGCCCGTCGGCGTGCGGCAGGGGTCGAGCACCGCGTTCCCGGCCTCGATCGCCCTCGCGGCGAGCTTCGACCGCGCGCTCGCCCGGACCTACGGCGCTGCGGTGGCCGACGAGGCGAAGCTGAAGGGCAACGACGTCGTCTACGCCCCGACGGTGAACATCCTGCGCACCCCGCTCTGGGGCCGCGCGTTCGAGAGCTTCGGCGAGGACCCGTTCCTCACCGCCCGGCTCGGCGTGGACTGGATCCGCGGGGCGCAGGCCCAGGGGGTCATCGCGAACGTCAAGCACTTCGCGGTGAACAACCAGGAGGGTGCACAGCCCGGCGGTGGCGCGATCGTCGGGAGCCGCTTCACCGTCGACGCGAAGGTGGACGAGCGGACGCTGCGGGAGATCTACCTGCCGCAGTTCGAGGCAGCGGTCAAGGAGGCGAAGG
>JAXDGY010000054.1:0-5832 GCA_034664785.1 Solirubrobacteraceae bacterium | reverse complement strand
GTAGTCCTCGAGCTCCAGCGCCCGAGCGCGCTGCTCGTCGTCGGCGGGGTACAGGGCCGGCTCGGGCGTGTGCTGCTCCAGGGCCGCGATGATCGCCGTCGAGTCCCCGATGCGCCGGCCGTCGAGCTCGAGCACGGGCAGGCGCCGCTGCGCGCCGCGGGTGAGCACGAGTGCGCGGACACCGTGCAGGCCCGGCATCGGCACGCGCAGCTCGTGCCGGATCCGCTTGTGGTCGAGCGCCCAGCGGACCTTCTCGCTGTAGTGCGACACCTCGATGTGCCACAGAGGACGACGCTCACGTCGCGAGCGTACTGGGCGCACGAAGCTTCCTGAGTCTCCTCTCATCGGCCGCCGCGGCACTTGACCGCTTTGCAGCGGAGTGACGAGGCTCGCCGGGTCCAGTCAGCGACCTAGAGGGGGACTCACGGTCATGAGGATCAAGCGCATGCTGCCGGCCGCCATCGTCGTGCTCGCGACGGCGGCACTGCCGATCGCGGCCTCGGCGCAGCAGTCGGGCAGCGACCCGACCGCCAGGGCGAAGTTCAAGGGGGAGATCGAGACCAGCGCGAACGGCACGCAGGGAACGCTCCGGGTGCGGTATCGCTGCAGCGCCGGCGACACGCTGTGGATCTCGGCGAAGCAGACGGCGAACGGGAAGAAGGACAAGGCGCTGGAGCTCGACGGCTCGAGCCAGGCGGCCGCGAGCTGGCTGCAGAGCCACCGCAACCCGATCACGTGTGACGGCAAGTCGCACACCAGCGAGTTCGCCATCGACGAGCTCGAGCAGGGCAAGGGCGCTCTGGTCGAAGGCAAGGCTTGGGTGCAGTTCTGCATCACCGCCAACGAGCAGGACCTCACCCTGTCCAAGTCCGGCTGGGTCCGGGTCGAGGACGAGGCGAACGAGGACGACTGAGCCGATCGCGGCGTCGCCTGCCCGTCCCGCTGGATCAGGACGGGCGGGCGCTGGGCCGGGACGTCGCACCAGTTCCGAGGTGGTGCCAGCGGTACCACGGTTCGGTGCTGGCGGTAGTACGGATCAGCCTGGTGCCCACCTGGGCGGACGGCCCTCGGACCGGGATCGTTCCGGGCGTCACCCGAACCCACCCAGGAGCCCATCTCATGTCGATCGATACCGCTGCACCGCACACCACCGACGCCTCCCTGTCCGGCGCGCGAGCCTGGTTCGCCTACAACGGCCTCTCGCGACCCGACGACGGCAAGCTGCTCGCCGGCGTCAGCGCCGCCTTCGCGCGGCGCTACGCCATCAACCGCCTCGTCGCCCGGATGGCGATGCTGACCGTGGCGATCGTGTTCACCCCGCTCGCCTACCTCCTGCTCTGGGTGCTCATGCCGAAGGAGCGGTAGCCGCGGGCGAGCCCAGGCGGCGCGCGGCGCGGTGGCCTTCGAAGGTCGCCTCCCACGCGCCCCTGGGCGCGACTGCGTCGCCGATCATCTCGACGTCGGCTCCCCGCTCGCGCAGCAGCGCGTAGAGCGAGTTCTCCGACGCCCGCCCGGTGGCCATCACGATCCAGTCCGCCTCCAGGTCGCGGGTGGCCGCCGGGTGATAGACGTTCACCACGCTGACACGGGTCCCGTCGATCTGCGTGACGAAGTGGTCGGGCAGCATCTGCACGCCGGCCTGGTAGACGTAGGTCATCATCCAGTGCATGTAGACGTCGGCGCCGGTGTCCATCGCGATCGTCGGCCACCGCGTCATGATCGTCACCGACGCGCCGGCCTCGGCGAGCTTGACGGCCGTGAGCGGCGCGGCCACATCCTGCAGCTCGTCGATGATCAGCACCTGTCCGGTCGGCTGCACGCGACCGGTGGCGACCTCGTCCCACGTGACGCAGTTGCCGGTCTCGTGGCCCGGCAGGGGCTTGCCGGTCTGGCCCTGGAACCCGTCCCGCCGGAAGCGAGCGCCAGTGGCGACCACGACGTGCTCCGGGCGGACCTCGGCGAGCAGGTCGTCGACCGTCGCGGCCGTCACGTCGACGCCGGTCCGGATCTCCGCGCCGTTCTTCACGGCCTGCTCGGCGAGCCAGGTGCCGATCCGCGCGTACTCGGTCCGGTGCGGAAGCGCGCCGTAGGGGCGCGTGTGACCGCCGGCCTGGGACTCGCGCTCGAGGACCACGACCTCATGGCCCCGGGCGGCGGCCACCCGTGCGTACTCGAGCCCCGCCGGGCCGGCTCCGATCACCAGGGCGCGCCGGGGCGGGCCGTCGCTGGTCAGCGTCCCGGCGCCCCAGATGGCCTCACGCCCGACCGTGGGGTTGTAGACGCAGGTGACCCGCTGCCCGCGCGTGACGCTGCGCCAGCAGAAGTTGGCGGCGACGCAGCGGCGGATGTCCTCCTCGGTCCCGGCACGAGCCTTGTTGACCCACTCGGCGTCGGCGAACATCTGGCGGGCCAGAAGCACCAGGTCCGCGTCGCCCTCCGCGAGAGCGGCCTCGGCCGGAGCGGGGGTCTGGTAGCGGCCGACGAGCATCACCGGCTTGTCGGTCACGGCCTTGACGGCTCGCGTGTAGGGGCGCTCCCAGCCCTGCTCGTAGGTCATCGGCGTGTGGATGAACGAGTGGTGCACGCCGGCGGAGAGGCTGACGTAGTCGGCGTCCACCTCCTTGTCGATGTCCGCCACGACCCGGGTGACGTCGTCGATCTCGAGGTCCCCGTCCTGGAAGGAGGTGGAGTTGATCCGATAGCCGAGGAACGCATCGTCGCCGATGCCCGATCGCATGCGGCGCAGCGCCTCCAGCGGGAAGCGCAGCCGGTTCTCGTACGAGCCGCCCCACCGGTCCTCGCGATGGTTGTACAGCGGCGAGAGGAACTGCCAGGGCAGGTACCCGTGGGCGAGGTGCAACTCGATGCCGTCGAGGCCGGCCCGGCGCGCGCGGTCGGCGGCGGACCCGAAGTCGGACAGCACCTGCTCGATCTCGTGCTCCTCCATCGCCTTCGGCATCGGGGCGCCCGGGTACTCCGCCGGGGGCACCTGGCTCGGGCCCGCCATGTACCACGTCGCGTCGAGGTCGTAGCGCGAGTCGGTCTTCATGACCGTCACCGAGCGGACGCCGACGTGCATCAGCTGGATGGCCAGCTTGCAGTCGTGCCGGTGGACGGCCTCGGCGATCGCGGCGAGCCCCTCGATCTGCTCGTCTTCCCACAGCCCGGGGAACAGCAACGGGGTGTAGAGCGTGTCCTTGTTGATCAGCGTGCCGCCGATGATGATGAGCCCGACCCCGCCCTTGGCCCGCTCCTCGTAGTAGGCGACGGCCTGGTCGGTGAAGCGCCCCTCATACGGGTTGTCGACCCAGGTCGGGCAGGTCGGGGCGAAGACGACCCGGTTGGCGATCGTCGTGTTGCGCAGCGTCATCGGTGAGAACAGCCGCGGATAGGCCTGGACGCCGGACTCGGTCAAGGGATCTCTCCTGGTTTCAGCGCGCGGGACCCGCACGGGACCGACATACCGTCCTCGAGGCGGCGACGCCTCCGCCACCGCCTCTTCGGACGGTCTAGGGTCTTGGAGCTCGCACAGGTGCGGATGGGAGGAACTGCGTGCTCGAGGTCAGGAGGGCAGTGGAGACGGCGGCGACGTTGGCCCGGGCCGCCACCGCGTTGCACGAGGAGCTCGACGTCGAGCGCGTCTCGATCGCGCGGCTCGACCACGCCGGAGGGACGTTCGAGATCGTCGCGGGAGCCGGCAAGGCGCTCCTGATGCCGGGGCTCGACGTGCCGATGCAGCTCTCCACGCAGATCGAGCACGCGGCACGGACCGGCATCTACACCGGCGCGGACTTCGGACACGACGCTCGGTGGCAGCGCCCGGTCGACCGGCTCATGGTCGGGCTCGGGTTCAGCTCGGGATGCTCATTCCCCGTCGGTCGCGAGAGCCGGCCCGTCGGCGTCGTGTCGCTCTCGTCCACGTCGCCCGGGGTCGCGTACGACCGGCGCCTGCAGGCCCTGGCGGAGGTTGGCGACCTGCTCGGCCGGCGGCTGCGTGAGCACCGCGACGCACGCCCCGGGCCGGTGGTGATCCACCATGACGACGACATCGTCGCCGAGGGCCTGCTCCACCTGCTCTGGCGCGAGCTCGGAGTCGACGCCGAACGTGGCGCCGCGCTGTCGGCTCGTGACGGCGTCACCGACCTTCCACGGCCGTCCCTGATCATCTGCGGGACGAGCGTCTCGGAGCGTCCGGTCACCGAGTTCCTGGCCGATCTGCGGGCGACGGGCGCCGACGCCCCGGTTGTGGTCGTCGCCGAACGGGACACGCCGCACGCCCGCCGGCTCGCGGCCACGTCCGGGGCGGCGGGGTACGTCGTCCTGGCTCACGGTGCCCGCGGGATCGTCGACGTGCTGGCGGCCGTCCGCGACGGCCGGCCTCCCCCGGCCCCGCCACCGCCGGTCGTGCGCGACGCGGCACCGCCGCGCTTGACGCGACGCGAGCGCGACGTCCTGCGCGACCTCGACGAGGGGCTGCGCTTCAAGCAGATCGCCGCGCGTCGCGGCATCTCGCACGCGACGGTGAAGAGCTACGCGCGCTCGCTGTTCGCGAAGCTCGAAGCGCACTCGCGGACGGAGGCGGTCAACGCGGCGCGTCGTCAGGGGCTGATCGACTCGTGCTGAGCGACCGGCCGCGTCAGCTGCCGACCCGGTAGGTCTGGACCAGTACGCCGTTGGGCAGCGGCTCCGACGACAGGAGCTCGAGTGCCAGGGGCTCGGCGGTCTCCGGATAGAGCCGCGCGCCGCTGCCGAGCACGACGGGAAAGACCTGGAGGTTGAGCTCGTCGACCAGGCCGGCTTCGAGCAGGCCATGGACGAGGGAGCGGCTGCCCGCGACGAGCACCGGGCCGCCGTCACCGTCCTTGAGCGCCGCGACGGCGCCGGGCACGTCGGAGGCGATCACCGTGCTGTCATGCCAGTCCGCGGACTCCAGCGTGGTCGACGCGACGACCTTGGTCATCGTGTTGATCTTGTCGGCCATGGGGCCCTCCCGCTGGGGCCAGGCGCCGGCGAAGCTCTCATAGGTCCTGCGACCCAGCAGCAGGACGTCGGCGGCGAGCTGCTCGGCCAGCTTGTGCGCCGCGAGCTCCGGCGTGAAGTGGGGCGCCACCCAGCCGCTGTGCGCGTACCCGGGCTCGCCGCCCGGCGCCTCCATGACGCCGTCCAGCGAGACGAACTCCGTGACGATCAGCTTCCGCATTGCTCAGTCGCTCCTCGTGGTGTCGATGACGCTCAGACGGATGCGACGGGGCGAACTCATCGTGTCCGCTACAACGGTGGCTATGGCTACGGACGTGCGGGATGTGGACGTGCGAGTCGCCGGCGCTGGTGACGCCGCCGCGATCGCGTCGTTGCGGTCGCTGTGGAGCGCCGGGACCGCGGCGGATCCTGACTTCGAGGAGCGCACGACGGCCTGGCTCGCGGACGAAGGGGACCGCCGGACCACCTGGCTCGCCACGCTCGGTGGCTCGCCGGTCGCCATGGCGTCCCTCCTCGAGTACCGGCGGATGCCTCGCCCTCGGCACCCGGACTCGCGCTGGGGCTACGTCAGCAACATGTTCGTGCGCGAGGACCTCCGGAACCGCGGCATCGGCGCGGCCCTGCTGACGAGGATCATCACCGCCGCCGATGAGCGGCGCTACGCCCGCCTCGTGCTCTCGCCCAGTCCGGGAGCGCTGACGCTCTACCGACGAGCCGGCTTCGTCGTTCCCGACGACACGGCGGACGGTCATCGCCTGCTCGTCCGTCCCAGTCGGGCCCGATGAGCGCACCGCACTCCGTTAAGGTCGGCCCGGCGATCTGCCTGAGGGGCGAGCATGCTCGATGACACGC
>JAXDGY010000053.1:0-27074 GCA_034664785.1 Solirubrobacteraceae bacterium | reverse complement strand
CGCGCGGTGGCGGCGCCGATGCCGCGGCTGGCGCCGGTCACGATCGCGACGCGACCGTCAAGGCTGGTGAGCATGCTGGATGTCCTTGGTTGGTGGGGCGGACCGATCCGGTCGCCGCGCAGGCAGCAGCGCCGCGGCGGCAATGAGCCAGAGCAGGCCGCCGAATCGAGCGACGGGAAGCAGGAAGACGGCCTCTCGGAAGGGCAGGGCGAGCGTGGAGAGCTCGGCGAGCAGCGCAAGGGCCAGACCGGCGATCCAGAGCCCGCGCGGCAGGAGGCGGCCGATCGCGGCCGGCACCGCGAGCCCGGCGATGAGCAGGCCCAGGAAGACGACGTGGCCCGGACCGCCGGTGGCGAACGCGAGGTCGGCGAGGGCCCGGACGGTGCCGGGATCATCGGCGACCCCGGGCTGCCCGAGCACCCACTGCACCAGCGCGCTGAGCATCAGCATCCCGCTGGCCAGGATGCCGCCGGTCGACGCGATGAGCACGCCGGGGACGTGGGCGAAGCCCAGGAACCGAAGGCGGCTCGAGAGCGACGCGGCGAGAATCGCAAGCGGGACGGCGGAGGCGAACTGCAGCGTCGCCGCGGCGCGGACGGTGGTGCTGTGATCGGAGAAGAACCGCAGGACGTCGTCGGCCGAGTCGTAGGGCGACGGGAACGGACCGCCGCCCGCAGCGCCGACGATCAGGCTCGCGAGGAACAGCCCGGCAGCGATGAGCGCCACGGGGAGCAGCGGCGGCCCGACGTGACGGGAGGGGGATGACATGCGACGGACAGTAGATGCATCTCGTAACGATTACAAGTTGCAATGAATGCGGTACGCAGTAGCCTCGGCGCGTGCCCTCACCCGCCGAACCCGGCGTCGCCTTCCTCCTCGCTCAGCTCGGTGCTCATGCCGCCGGCGCATTCGCGCAGCGGCTCGCACCACTCGACCTGACGCCGCCGCAAGCCGGCGTCCTGCGCCTGCTCGCGCAGTCGCCGGGCCAGAGTCAGCGGGCGCTGGCCGATGCGCTGGGCATGCACGCCACCCGCCTGGTGGCGTTGATCGACGAGCTCGAGGGCCGTGGTCTGGTGGCGCGCACCCGCGACGCCGTCGACCGCCGCAACTACGCGCTCTCGCTGACGGACGAAGGATCCGCGAAGCTCGCCGAGCTCGCGGCCGTCGCCCGCGAGCACGAGCGCGCGATCACCCGCGTCCTGGCCGCGGACGAGCGCCGCGAGCTGGCCGCCGCGCTGCGCCGCATCGCCGACGCCCAGGGCCTCACCCCGGGCGTGCATCCGGGCTTCGGGCGGCTGGGCCGCCGCGGCTGAGCGCCGACGAAGGGCCGAGACCGCCGGCCGCGAGGTTGGTAAGCGAATTCCAAGGGCGCGGGGCGGTCACCGACCGCGCAGGACGGCCGGCGGTCCAAAGGCGCCATCCCACCGAAGCCGCGCGGCGACCGGCTGGCACTTCGGTGTCACCGGCGCGGGCCACGGCCGCGGCCGGCTGCCGGCGAGGGCAGCCGATTCTCAGGGAAGCCACAGCCTGCCGTGCTCAGAATCCCGCCGTGGCCGCCGCCGCCCCTCACGCAGCACGATGGACGGCCCGGCCCCCGCGGCGGATGCCGCGGCGTCTGGCCGCGGCGGCCCTGTGGGCGGTGGCCGTGGGCAACGCGGCGGTGATGGTCGCGCTGTGGTTGCACTACGGCGGGATCACGGGGGTCCACGACACCGGCGCCCGGCTGACGAGCGTGGGACGGATCACCGGCCTGCTCGGCGCCTGGCTGGCGCTGCTGCAGGTGCTGCTGCTCGCCCGCCTGCCGGCGCTCGAGCGCCTCGTGGGCTTCGACCGCCTGACGGTCTGGCACCGGCGCAACGGCAAGGTCACGCTCGGGCTCATCCTCGTGCACACCGTGCTGGTCACGGTCGGTTACACGCTGACCGACCACGTGAACCTGTGGGCGGAGATCAAGTCGCTGCTGCGCGACTACCCGCACATGGTCACCGCGACGGTCGGCACGGCCCTGCTGATCATCGTGGTCGTCACGTCGCTGGTGATCGTTCGCCGCCGGCTGCCCTATGAGCTGTGGCAGGTCGTGCACCTGACCGCGTACGCCGGGATCGCGCTGGGCTATCTGCACCAGGTCCCGGCCGGTACCGACCTGGCCGGCAACCACACCGCGGCCGAGTACTGGCACGTCCTCTACCTCGCCACCCTCGGGCTGCTTGTCGCGTTCCGGGTCCTGCTGCCGGTCGGCCAAGCGCTGCGCTACGGCCTACGCGTGGACTCCGTCGTCCGCGAGGGTCCCGGCGTCGTCTCGATCCACCTCTCGGGTCGCCGCCTCGACCGCCTGCACGCCCGCGGCGGGCAGTTCTTCCGCTGGCGCTTCCTGGCGGCCGGCCTGTGGCCGGTCTCGCACCCGTTCTCGCTCTCCGCGGTGCCCGGGGAGGACCGCCTGCGCATCACCGTCAAGGCGGTGGGCGGCTTCACCGAGCGCCTGGCGACCCTGCGCCCCGGAACGCGCGTGCTGAGCTCCGGGCCGTTCGGCACGTTCACCGCCGCGGCGCGACGCCGGCGCAAGGTGCTGCTGATCGCGGGCGGCATCGGGGTCACCCCGGTGCGCGCGCTGCTCGAGGAGCTCCAGTCGGCGCCGGGGGACATCACCGTCGCCTACCGGGTCCTGGCGTCGTCGGACCTCGTGCTCCGCGCCGAGCTCGAGGCGCTCGCCGGCGACCGCGGCGCCACGCTGCACTGCCTGGTCGGCGACCACGCCGACCCCGCCTCGACGCGCCTGTTGTCGCCGGAGCACCTGCAGGAGCTGCTTCCCGACCTCATCGCGCACGACGTGTTCGTGTGCGGCCCGCCGGCGATGACCGCTGCTGTCGAGGACAGCCTGCGTCGCACCGCCGTCCCGCGCCGGCAGATCCACGTCGAGCGCTTCGCCTACTGACCCACCGAAGGAGTCGCATTGACCCGCAAGATCCCAGCCGTCCTGCTCACCGTTGCCGCGACGGCCCCGTCGCTCGCCTTGCCCTACACGGCCGAAGCCGCGACGGGCAAGCTCTACATCGGCACCGCCTACCAGGCTCACCAGTGGGGCACCGTGCAGGTCCGGATCCGCGTCAGCGGCGGCCGGATCGTGAACGTCGGGGCGGTCTACCCGAACCACAAGGCACGGTCGATCTCGATCAACCGCCGCGCGATCCCGATCCTCAAGAGTGAGGTGCTCAAGGCTCAGAGCGCGAAGATCCACTACGTCTCGGGGGCGAGCGACACGAGCGGCGCGTACACGGCGTCGTTGCAGTCCGCGATCAACAAGGCGCACCTCTAAAGGGCGCCGGGTGCTTCGCGTCGAGCAGATCATGGGCCTGCCGGTCACGATCGCGACACGCGACGCGGCGGCTCACGAGGAGGCGGTGGCGGGGGCGTTCGACCGGCTGCGGGAGGTCGACGCCCGCTTCAGCCTCTACCGCGAGGACAGCGAGCTGAGCGCGCTCAACCGCGGGGCGCTGACGCTCGAGGACGCCCACCCCATGGTCCACGAGGTGCTGAGGCGCTGCGAGGAGCTCCGTGTCGCCACCCGCGGCTACTTCGATGCGCGCGCGGCCTACGTGCTGTGGGCCGGCGGCACGCCCGCCACGGGCGTGGGCGTCGATCCGACCGGGCTGGTGAAGGGCTGGGCGGTGCAGCTCGCCGCTGACGGCCTGGCCGCCGCCGGCGTCTGTGACGCCTTCGTCGGCGCCGCCGGGGACGTCTGCGTCCGCGGCGAGTCTGAGCCCGGGGAGCCGTGGCGCATCGGCGTGCAGCATCCGTTCGAGCCCGACCGGGTCGCCGCCGTGCTCGAGGTCGGCGACGCCGCCGTGGCCACCTCCGGCGCCTACGCGCGCGGCGCCCACATCGTCGATCCGCACACGGGCCAGACGCCCGACGCGCTCGCGTCGGTGACGGTGGTGGGGCCTGACCTGGGGACGGTCGACGCGTACGCGACGGCGGCGTTCGCCATGGGCGAGGACGGGCCGGGCTGGCTGATGACGCTCGAGCCCGCCTGCGCCGGCCTGGCGATCACGGCCGCGGGCGAGGTCCTGAGCACCCCCGGCATGGAGCGCTTCCGAGCCTGATCGCACCCCGTTCCTCCAGACCGGCTCCAAGCAGACGCGGTCGTCCTGGTGACGTTCGCCGCTGGTTGCGGTGCGTCGCCGGGCGATCGCGATCGGGGCCTTCATCGGGTTCGCCGCCGGCCGTGCGGCCGACGGCGAACTGCGGTGGCGCGGGACGGTTCAGGCGCGCGGCCGGCGTCCTCCCGCGGTGACGGTGGCGATGCCGCTGGCGGTGAGGACCAGGCCGGCGACGAGGATGCCGATGCCGACCCAGGGGAGGTAGGGGACGTCGACGCCGAACTTGCTCCGGGTGGCGACGCCGCGGCTGCCGTCGGCGTTCATGACCACGACGCGGTAGTCGCCGTCACGGACCTTCCAGGTGACGGCGGCCGAGTCCCCGCCGCTGCTGCGGGCGATCCAGAACGACTGCCGGCCGGGCGGGGTCGGGACGGCGTTGCCGACGTGGCGGTCGCGCTGGGTGCTGAACGAGGAGCGGAACGGGCTCGCGTCGAAGCCGGTGACCTCGTCCGTCGCGGCGCCGGCCAGGTAGCGCTGCACGTCGGCCGCGCGGGCGACGCCGACGAAGACGGGGCGTCCGCCATCAGCCCGCGCGCTGATCTTGATGCGGGCGGCGCCGAGGTCGTCGACGAAGCCGGCGGTGTCGATCGACGCGGTCCCGGAGACCAGGGCCGACGTCGGGGTCGAGAGGCCGTCGCGGCCGGTCGAGGCCACGCCGTCGAAGCCGACGACGGCGAAGATCCCGCCGCCGGCGATGGCCAGCAGCGTGCCGCTGAGGGCGACGGCGGCGCCCAGCCAGATGGCGGCGCGCCGGCCGCCGGAGCGGCCGGGCCGCGGTGCCGGGGAGTCGAGGGCCGGCGGCGGTGGGCTCGGTGGTGCGGGCGGTGCGGACGGCGGCGTGGCGGTGGTGGTCATGGTGGGCGGCTTTCGGCTCGGAGCGGCGGTGACGGGCTTGGCATCGACGAAGCTACGCCCGGGTCAGCGGGGCGTCATCGGCCTCAGGAACCAACGCGGGTCCGTCGTTGTGACCAGACACCGGCCCGCCAGTCCGTCCGAAGGGCGGAGGGCCGCCCCCGGCCGAGGTCAGGCGCTAGCGGTCGAAGGCCCGCTCGTGGTAGGCCTGGCGGGCCTGCACGTCCAGATCGCCCGCGATCCGCGGGAGGCCGACGGCGCGGAACGCCAGCTCGCGCACCCGCCGCGGCAGGATCGCCGCGAGCTTGGCCGAGGCCCCCTGGGAGCGGGGCACCCAGATCTCGAAGCGCCGGCGGCGAGCCGCATCGAGGACCGCGACGGCGACGTCGTCCGGCGTCACGATCGGCAAGGCCCGCGGGCGGCCCTGCCCGTCGAGCATCGCCGTCTCGACCTGCGACGGCTGGACGATGCTGAACGCCAGCCCGCTGCCGCGGTACTCGAGGCGCAGCGACTCCGTGAGGCCGACGACGCCGTGCTTGGTGGCCGCGTAGGTCGCGCTGCCGGGCAGCGGCAGGCGACCGACCCCGGAGGAGACGTTGATCAGGTGTCCCGCGCGGCGGGGCAGCATCCGCGCGAGCGCCAGCTTGGAGCCGAGGATGGTGCCGTAGAGGTTGATGTCGAGCTCGCGCCGGGAGATCTCGTCGGGCTCCTGATGGAACGGCCCGACCCAGTCGACGCCTGCGTTGTTGACCATGATGCGCAGCGGGCCGTGGCGTTCCTCGGCGGCATCGAGGAAGGCCGCGAACTGCTCGCGGTCGGCGACGTCCAGCGCGACGGCGAACGCGTCGCCGCCGATCTGCCGGGCGACGGCCTCCGCGGCGGCGACGTCGATGTCGCCGATCGCGACGCGCGCACCGGCGCGCGCCATGTGCAGGGCGATCGCGCGACCGATCCCGTTCCCGCCGCCGGTCACCGCGACGGCCGCACCCTGAAGAGACGTCTGCTCGGACACAGACGCGAACCCTTCCAGCTGCCGGCGCCCGGCGCCAGCCGCCGGTCGGGAGTCCCCGGGCGTCGACGGCTCCGGAGGGTGGGTCCGCTGGACCCACCCTCGCCCGGAGCGCCCGCCTACTTCTTGCAGGGAACGGTGGCCGTGGCCGTCTTGGACGTGCCGTCGGTGTAGGTGAAGTCGCCCTTGAAGCTCAGCTTGCCGTTGGACGGGCAGCCGGTGAGCCCCACGTACGGGACGCCCTTCGAGGTCCCCTTCGTGGCGGTGATGAACTTCAGGAGCACCGCGAAGACACCGGGAACGGGCTGCTGCAGGTTGTCCGGGACGGGGAGGACGAGCTTGGAGCCGTACTTGCCGGTGTCCTTCTTGAGGCTGGCCTGGATGACGCCGTCGACCTGCGGCGGCCCCGGTGCGGTGATGTGCAGCAGGAACAGGCCGTTGGGGCCGTTGTAGGTGCTGACGGTGAGGTTCGAGATGATGCCGAGCGCGGTGCCGACGCCGGTTCCCCCTCCGACCTTCGAGCCCTTCGGGCACTGGCTCTCGTTCGCCTGGACCGTCTGGGCCGAGCAGGTCTTGAACTTCTTCGGGTTGAAGACCAGGTTCTTGTCGAAGTGGATCGTGACCAGCTTGTTGCCGAACGGGGTCGCGTCGAGCGGCTTGGTGTCCGTCTGGATCGTGAGCTTGACGTTGGCGGGCTTCTTCTTCGTGCCGGCCTTGGTGGGGGAGACCTTGACGGTGATGGTCTGATCGGCGTTGACGGCCCAGGCGGAGCTCGTCAGACCGAACGTGGCGACCGCGGTCGCTGCCAGCAGTCTGCGCTTGCGCATGCGGGGTTGCTCTCCTCGTGGTAGGTCGTTGTCGGGGTCTGCTTCCGTGCTGTCCAGCCGGCCGTGGCCGTTGGCTCGCCCGGCCGCGCATCAGGCTCTCGGGGCACCCCGCTCCCGCGAAGACTGCGACGGGAACCTGACAGCTCGTCGAACACCGAGCCGCCAGGTTCCTGCCCATCAGCCGATTTGACCTAAACGCAAGACCGGCTCGGGCCCAGCGCCCGGCCCGTCACCGCGGCCCGACCCACCGGACGATCTCGAGCGCCAGCCCGACCTGCAGCAGGTGGCCGGTGAGCGGTGCCGGCAGGAGCTGCTCGGCGCGCGCGAGGCGGTTGAGGACCGTGTTGCGGTGGGCGAACAGCGCCTTCGCCGTCCGGGTGGTGTTGCACTCCTCCCGCAGGTAGGTGCGCAGCGTCTCCCGCAGCTCGGGCGGCGCGCTCGCGAGCGGCCCGAGGGTGCGGCGGACGAGCTCGTCGGCGCGCCGCTCGTCCTGCGTGGCGAGCGCGACGACCTCGACCTCGTCGTAGGCGGCGAGGCGGACCTCGGCCGGGACCCGCTGCAGCAGCCGCTGCGTCGCGAGTGCGTCGAGGTGGCTGCGGCGGAAGCCGTCGATCCCCGGCAGCGTCGGCCCGAGGGCGATCCGCGTGTCGGCCAGCGCGTCGAGCCCGGCGCGGACCTCGTCGAGGTCCGGGCCGCGGGCGCCGGGGATCCATGCCCACAGCGCGGAGGCGCTCGCGACGACGCCGAACGGGCGCCGCGCCCCCGCGGCGCGCGCGAGCAGCTCGGCGCCCTCCTCGAGCACGACCTCGCCGGGCTCGACGGCGTCGCTGAACACGACGGCGGCCGTGTGCGTCTGCCCGAGCTCGTACTGCAGCCGCAGGCTCGCGCGCTCCACGCCGATCGGCGCGCCCTTCAGCACGAGCGAGACGACCTCGAGCCGCTCGGCCTGCGCGCCGCGCGTCAGCCGCTCGCGCTCGCGGTCGACCTCCGCGGCGATGCCCGCGAGCGTCTCGTCGACGAAGCCGAAGATCGACTGCGCGGTGACGTCGAGCAGCTCGCCGAGCTCCGCCGGGTCCGACGTGAGGCCGAACGCCGCCGCCATCCACAGCCGCCACGCCACGTTCTGGCCGGCACGGTAGGAGTCGAGGGCGGTGTGGTCGAGGCCGCGACGCACGAGATCCCGCGCCACCCCGAGCGTCTCGGGCCCGAGGTTCGGTCCGACCGGGGCGCCGGGGTCCCGGACGTTGGCCTGCGCCCAGTGGGTGAGGTTGGCGCGGTTCGTGCGCCGCACTGCCGCGACGAGCGCCGGGTCGGCGGCCACCTCGGACCCGGCGTTGGCGAGCGTGACCGCGTCGACCTCCTCGAAGATCGCCTCGGGCGCCGCGACCAGCTGCTCGGCCGCGGTGCGGATCAGCTCGCAGACCCGCGGGGAAGGGCGATGCCATCGGCCTGCTGCCGCCACGCCGAGCATCCTACCGACGTGGGCGCTTCGCACAGGTCACACCGTCAAGTCGGGGCACTTCGTACGTCCTCCCGATCGCTGGATCGGGCAAGCTTGCGTTGCGCCCAGACCGTCAGGAGCCAGACCGCATGACCACGATCGCCGCCGTAGTGCCCGCCGCCACCGCCGAGAGCACCGACCACGTCGACGTCCTGATCATCGGCGCGGGCCTGTCCGGCATCGGCGCCGCCTGGCATCTGCAGGACAAGCAGCCCGGGCGCCGCTACGCGATCTTCGAGGCGCGCGAGGCCAGCGGTGGGACGTGGGACCTGTTCCGCTATCCCGGCATCCGCTCGGACTCCGACCTGTCCACCTTCGCCTACGCCTTCAAGCCCTGGACGGGAGAGCGGGCCATCGCCGACGGGCCGGAGATCCTGCAGTACATCCGGGACACCGCGCGCGACGCGGGCATCGAGCAGCACATCCGCTACGGCCACCGCGTCGTGCGCGCGGCGTGGTCGTCGGCCGACGCGCGCTGGACGATCGACGCCGAGCGAGCGGACACGGGGGAGGCCGTGCGGGTGACCGCGTCGTGGCTCTTCTGCGCGAGCGGCTACTACCGCTACGACGAGGGCTTCACCCCGCGCTTCGCGGGCGTCGAGGACTTCGCCGGGCAGGTCGTCCACCCGCAGCAGTGGCCGGAGGACCTCGACGTCGCCGGCAAGCGGGTCGTCGTCATCGGCTCGGGCGCGACCGCCGTCACGCTCGTCCCGGCCCTCGCCGCGCAGGACGCTCACGTGACGATGCTGCAGCGCTCGCCGTCCTACGTCATGCCGCTGCCCTCGCGTGACGTCATCGCCGACAAGCTCCGCCGGTGGTTCGGCGATGAGCGCGGCCACGAGCTGACGCGGCGCAAGAACATCTGGCGTCAGCGCAAGCTCTACGCGTTCTGCCAGAAGCACCCGAAGCTCGCCCGCAGGCTCATCCGCGCGATCACGCAGAAGCAGCTGCCGGCCCACGTCGACGTCGACACCCACTTCAACCCGAAGTACGACCCGTGGGACCAGCGCCTGTGCGCCGTCCCCGACGGCGACCTCTTCCGCGCGCTCCGCAAGGGCCAGGCGGACATCGTCACCGACGGCATCGAGCGCTTCACCGAGCGCGGCCTGCTGCTGACCTCCGGCCGCGACCTCGAGGCCGACGTGATCGTCACCGCGACGGGCCTGAACCTGCTCATCTTCGGCGGCATGGAGCTCGAGGTCGACGGCGAGCCCGTCTCCATGCCGGACACGATGGCCTACAAGGGCATGATGCTCAGCGGCGTGCCCAACTTCGCGTTCGCGATCGGCTACACGAACTCGTCGTGGACGCTGAAGGTCGACCTCGTCTGTGAGCACCTCTGCCGCCTGATGGCGCACATGGACGCCCAGGGATTCGGCTCCGTGGTCCCCGTCAACGACGACCTGGCGGCGGAGACGCGACCGCTGCTCGACTTCTCCGCCGGCTACGTGCTGCGGTCGCTGCATCAGCTGCCCAAGCAGGGCGCGGGCGCGCCGTGGCAGCTCGCGATGGACTACAACGAGGACGTCGAGCACCTGCGGCACGGTCCCGTCGACGACCCGGCGCTCCGCTTCGGCCCGCGCCCGGCGGCCGGCATCCGCGGCCTCGAGCTCGCGGCATGAGCGCCGTCGCCGGGAAGGTCTGCGTCGTCACCGGTGCGGGCTCGGGCATCGGCCGGGCGCTCGCGCTCGGCCTCGCGCGCCGCGGCGCGCGGCTCGCGCTCTCCGACGTCGACGAGGTCGGGCTCGATGCGACGGCGGAGGCGGCCCGCGCCGCCGGGGCGGAGGTCGCCACCCAGCGCCTCGACGTCAGCGACCGCGACGCGATGACCACCTACGCCGAGGCGGTCGCCGCCCACTTCGGTGTCGTCCACCAGCTCTACAACAACGCCGGGATCGCGCACTCGCGGACCGTGCTCGAGTCCGACTACGCCGAGTACGAGCGCGTCTTCGGCGTCAACCTGTGGGGCGTCATCCACGGGACGAAGGCGTTCCTCCCGCACCTCATCGCGTCCGGCGACGGGCACGTCACGAACATCTCGAGCCTCAACGGCTACCTCGCCCAGGACGAGATGAGCCACTACTGCACGTCGAAGTTCGCGGTGCGCGGGTTCACCGAGACGCTCCGGATCGAGATGCTGCAGGCCGGGCACCGCGTCGGCGTCACCGTCGTGCATCCCGGCGGCATCAAGACGAACATCGCCACGGCGGCACTGGACGCCGCGCGCTCCTTCGGCCTGGAGGTCACCGCCGAGCACGAGGAGCGGCGCCGGATGTACAACGAGAAGCTCCTGAAGATGGATCCGGCCGAGGCGGCCGAGATCATCGTCAAGGGCGTCGAGGCGGACAAGCCCCGCGTGCTGGTCGGCAACGACGCCAAGGCGGTCGACCTGCTCGTCCGGCTGTTCCCGGCGCGGTATCCGAAGCTGTCGCTCGCGCTGCAGCGTCGCCTGGTCAAGGCCTAGGGGCGGTCTCAGACGTCGCGGCGCCGCGACGAGCTTGGCTGGAGCGATGACTCTGCGCGTCGCCGGCGGTCACAGGGACCACCAGGCTCCAGACGAAGGAGGTCCGGATGAGACAGCTCGTCGTGAACGCGTTCGTCTCGCTCGATGGCGTCATGCAGGCGCTCGGCGCGCCGGAGGAAGACCCCACCGGCGGGTTCACGCACGGCGGCTGGTCGGTCGGCTACTGGGACGAGGAGATGATGGGGCGGATGGCCGGGGCCGACCCGTACGAGCTGCTGCTCGGCCGCGGGACCTACGAGATCTTCGCGGCGCACTGGCCGTACGTCACGGGCCCGATCGCCGACCAGCTCAACGGCACCCGCAAGCACGTCGCCTCGACGACCCTGGAGCAGCTGGAATGGAACAACTCCACGCTGATCACCACCGACGTCGCCGACTACGTCGCGATGTTGAAGCGCCAGGACGGCCCCGAGATCCAGGTTCAAGGCAGCCCGGGGCTGATCCAGGCGCTGCTCGAGCACGATCTCATCGACGAGTTCCGCATCTGGATCTTCCCGCTGGTGATCGGCACCGGCAAGCGCCTGTTCGGCGTCGGCACGATGCCCGCCGGACTGAAGCTCGTCGACAGCGAGGTCTCCAAGACCGGCGTCACGATCAACACCTACCAGCGAGCGGGCGACATCGACTCCGGGTCGTTCGCGCTCGACGAGCCGACCGAGGCGGAGATCGAGCGGCGCCGGCGCCTCGCCGACGGCCAGTGAAACCGCGCGGCGACCTGGCCTCCTCGTCCGCTGACCCGCGAGACGCCCGAGCGCCGCCGCCCAGCGGAGGACGACGGCGCACCGGTGACGGCGTATGTCTGTGTGCCGCCCTAGCGGTGGTTGGGCCCGTCGTCGCCGCCGTGGCGGACGTGGCCGGGCCGGTCGTCGGCGCCGTGCCGGGCGCCTCGGGCCTTGACGCGCTGGCCGCCGTGGTCGTCGCCACGGTCATGGGTGACCGGGTCGTCGGCGCCGTGGCGGGCGAAGGCGACGGGCGCGGCGGTGCCGGCCGCCAGGGCCGACACGGCGGCCAGAGCGGCGACGGAACGAGCGTTGAGACGGGGCATGTCACTCCTTTGGTGGGGTGTGATCACTGTCGGTGCGCGCCGGTCCCGTCGTCCATGGGCCTTTGGTCCTGGGACCTCGTTCTCGCGGCAGTCCGGGACTAGGCTCGCCCTCTGTCATGCGCCTGCTCCGCCGCTCACCTGTCGCGCAGTTCGCCGTCTCGGGGTTGCTCGCGATGGTGCTCATCGGCCTGACGGTCGTCGCCGTCAGCCGTCAGGCCGGCACCAGGGAGGCGGAGCGCGACTCCAAGGAGGTCGCGCGACTGGCCGGCGTGGGCGTCGTCGAGCCGAACATCGACGCGGCCGTGATCGCGGGGGACCCGAAGGCGCTCCGGCGGCTGGATGCCATCGTCCGGCGCCGGGTGCTCGGCGACGCGAGCGGCATCGTGCGCGTGAAGGTCTGGTCGGCCACCGGCCGCGTCGTGTACTCCGACGAGCCGCGGCTTCTCGGCGCCCGCTATCCCATGAAGCCCGACGACCTCGCCGCGCTGCGCGGCCACGGCGTCGAGGCGGAGGTCAGCGACCTCTCACGCCCCGAGAACCGGTACGAGCGCGGCCAGAAGAAGCTGCTGGAGGTCTACCTGCCGATCCGCGCCGCCAACGGCGAGCCCTTGCTGTTCGAGGCCTATCAGCGGTTCAGCTCGGTCTCGGCCAGCGGCCGCCGCCTGTGGCTCGCGTTCGCGCCCGCCCTGCTGGGAGGCCTGCTCATGCTCCAGCTCGTCAACCTGCCGCTGGCCCGCTCCCTGGCCCGGCGGCTGCGCCAGGGCCAGCAGGAACGCGAGGCGCTGCTGCACCGCGCGCTGGACGCGTCGCAGAGCGAACGCCGGGCCATCGCCGCCGACCTGCACGACGGCATCGTCCAGGACCTCGCCGGCGTGTCGTTCTCGCTGGCGGCTCAGGCCGAGCGCCTCAACGGACACGGCGACCGGGAGGCAAGTGCGGCGCTCCAGCAGGGCGCGGTCAAGACCCGCGACAGCGTGCGGGCCATGCGGTCGCTGCTCATCGACATCTACCCGCCGAGCCTGCACCGGGCCGGGTTGCCGGCGGCGCTCGGCGACCTGGCCACGACCTACAGCGCGCGCGGCCTGCAGACCACGACGCGGATCCCGTCGGACGACCTCCACGTGGGAGCGACCACCGAGCAGCTGCTGTTCCGGTGCGCCCAGGAGGCGCTGCGCAACGCCCTCAAGCACGGGCACGCGAGCACGGCCCGCGTGAGCGTCTGGGTGCAAGGCGGTCAGGTCGTGATGGAGGTCGCCGACGACGGGAGCGGCTTCGACGCGGCCGCCGTGTCGGCCGACCGCCAGGATGGGCACATCGGGCTGGTGATGCTCGACGACCTCGTCGATGGCGCCGGCGGGCGCCTGGACGTGCAGTCCGCGCCGGGAGCCGGGACGACGATCCGAGTCGAGGTTCCCCGGTGATCCGCGTCCTGCTCGCCGACGACCACGGCCTCGTGCGCGCCGGTCTGGAGCAGCTGCTCAACAACGCCGACGACATCGACGTGGTCGCCAGCGCGACGGGCGGACGCGAGGCCGTCGAGCTGGCTGAGCGCTGGAATCCCGACGTCGTGCTGATGGACCTCTCGATGCCCGACCTGGACGGCATCGCCGCCACGCGCCAGATCCTCGCCCGGGCGCCATCGACGAACATCGTCGTGCTCACGTCCTTCTCCGACCGCGACCGCATCCTGGCCGCCCTGGACGCCGGCGCCATCGGGTACCTGCTCAAGGACGTCGAGCCCGACGAGCTGTGCCGCGGCGTGCGAGCGGCGTCCCGCGGCGAGTCGCCGCTCACGCCGAAGGCCGCCCAGCAGCTGGTCGCCGCGCGCCGGCGGCCCGCGCCGCACGAGCAGCTGACCGAGCGCGAGCAGCAGGTGCTGGGGCTGGTGGCCAAGGGCACGCCGAACAAGGTCATCGCCCAGCGGTTGAACATCGCCGAGAAGACGGTCAAGAACCACATCAGCAACATCTTCCAGACGCTCGGCGTCACCGACCGCACCCAGGCCGCCCTCTGGGTCCAGCGGCACGGCGTGGAGCTCCCGTCCTAGCGGCGCTACGACCAAGGCGGTGGTGGTCGCTTAGGGACGCCTAACACACCCTGCGCGATTTCGGTTAGGGTCTCCTAACTTCGCCGCGGCCGCCCGGTCCGGTGCCCAGCACAAGGAGGAACCTCCGTGTCGTTCGCAGAGACGGCCGCCCTCGGGGCGCTCGCCGGCTTCACCATCTTCCTGAGCCTGCCCTTCGCGCGCCTGACCTCGCTGGGTTCCCGGGCTCGCGTCGCGTTGGCGATGTTCGCCGTCGGCGTCCTCGCGTTCCTGTTCGTCGACGTGCTCGAGCACGGCTTCGGCATCGTCGAGCACGCGGTGGAGGGCTACAAGGCTGGCGAGAGCTCGCTGGGCCACGCCGTCTGGCTGACGATCCTGCTCGGTGTCGGCTTCACGGTCGGCAGCGCGGGACTCGGCGTCTTCGAGCAGCGCGTCAGCAAGCGACGGCCGCTGCCCCCGATGGCGGGTGGCTCGGCGAACGTCGTCGCCGCCGGCGACGTCGCCCTCGCGGAGTCGGCGATCGCCGCCTCGCAAGCGTGGGCGCTGCGGACCGGCATGACCGTCGCCGCCGCGATCGGCCTCCACAACTTCGCCGAGGGCCTCGCCATCGGGGTCTCCGCCAAGGCCGGTGAGATCGGCCTGGCGACCGTGCTCATCATCGGCTTCGCGCTGCACAACGCCACCGAGGGCTTCGGCATCATCGGACCGCTGGGCGGCGTCCGCCCGTCGTGGCGCTGGCTGATGACGGTCGGCCTGATCGGCGGCGCCCCGACGTTCCTCGGCGCGATGCTCGGTTACAACGTGACCTCCGAGCCGCTGGAGCTGCTGTTCTACGCGCTGGCCGGCGGAGCCATCCTGTACGTCATCGGCGAGGTCTGGCAGGCGATGCGCCGCGTCGGACACCGGGAGCTCGGGCTGTGGCTGCTGGCCACGGGCTTCATGGCCGGCGTCGTCACGGACATGGTCGTGGTGTACGGCGGCGGCTGACGGGGGCGGCCCCGCCCTCGGCGCGGGCCACCTCGATCACCTCGCAGGCGAGGTCCCGTCGATGCACCCCGAGGCGATCGTCCTGGCCGCGAAGGCGGTCGTGGGATCGCTGTCGCGCAGCGGCCGGCTCGTGACCTCGGCGGCGATGATCCTCGCGGTCTCGTCCTTCTCGCTCACGACGAACCCCGACCTGCCGGTCCGGATCATCGCGACCGGGCTCGCGTTCGGGATCCTGCTCGACGCGTTCGTCATCCGGACGCTGCTCGTGCCGGCGCTGGTCGCGCTGTTCGGGCGCTGGAGCTGGTGGATCCCGGAGGGGTTCGCGCGCGTGCTGGGCATCAGCAGGAGCCCGCCGGGACCACTGGGTAAGCGAACATCGACCTCCGATGTCCGACGAGATCGCGCCGTTTCGCATCGACGTCCCCGAGTCCGAGCTGCGGGACCTGCGTGAGCGGCTCGGCCGCACGCGCTGGCCGGAGCGCGAGACGGTCGACGACAGCTCTCAAGGCGTCCCGCTCGCCTACGTGCAGGAGCTCTGCGCGTACTGGGCCGAGGGCTACGACTGGCGGGCGACCGAGGCTCGCCTGAACGCCCTGCCCCAGTTCCGCACGGAGCTGGACGGGCTCGGCATCCACTTCCTTCACGTCCGCTCGCCGCACGCCGAGGCGCTTCCGCTCGTGCTCACGCACGGCTGGCCGGGGTCGGTCGTCGAGTTCGAGAAGGTGATCGGGCCGCTGACGGACCCCACGGCCCACGGCGGGGACGCGGCCGACGCCTTCCACGTCGTGTGCCCGTCGCTGCCGGGCTACGGCTTCAGCGGCAGGCCTGACCGGCCGGGCTGGGGCGTGGAGCGCATCGCCCGTGCGTGGATCGAGCTGATGGGCCGCCTCGGCCACACCCGCTACGGGGCCGCGGGCCTCGACTGGGGGACGAGCATCACCACCAGCGTCGCCCAGCAGGACCGCGAGCACGTCGCGGGCATCCACGTCATCCCGCCCCTGGCGCCCCCCGACCCGGCGACCCTCGACGACCTCACCGACGCCGAGCAGGCCGCGCTCGACGCCCTCGAGCGCGCCCGAACGTGGGATTCCGGCTACGCGGAGGAGCAGGGCACCCGCCCCCAGACCGTCGGCTATGGGCTCGTGGACTCGCCGGTCGGCCTCTGCGCCTGGATCGTCGAGAAGTTCTGGGCGTGGACGGACTGCGACGGCCGCCTCGAGAACGTGGTCAGCCGAGATGAGCTCCTCGACAACCTCATGCTCTACTGGCTCCCCGGCACGGGCGCCTCGGCCGCCCGCCTGTACTGGGAGAGCATCAGGCAGGTGGCGCAGTACATCAGCGGGCCGCTGGGCGACACCGTCGACGCGCCCACCGGGTGCTCGATCTTCCCGAAGGAGAACCAGCGACCGTCGCGCCGCTGGGCCGAGCGGCGCTTCACCGACATCCGCCACTGGCACGAGCCCGACAAGGGCGGCCACTTCGCCGCGCTCGAGCAGCCCGAGCTCTTCGTCGGCGAGCTCCGCTCGTTCTTCCGGCACGTCCGCTGACCGTGTTCCCAGCCAGGCTCGCCGCGCCCTTGGTCGCCGGTCGTGCCCGTGCCGGCAAGACAGTCCTGACGGGTAGGTTCCTCCCCTTGCGCCCTCGAGAAGTCGCGATCTACGCTCGCCGGGCACGGGCAGGGTCTGGCCCGCGCGGGAATGCCGGGGGCGACTCCGGACACTGCTCCTACACGGAGGTGACCTGTCGTGCCCGAGGCCGGAAAGCGCCCCGCGTCGGCCCTTCCTCAACTGCAGCCCGGGTCGGTCTTCGCCGGGTACCGGATCGACTCGATCCTCGACCGGGGCGGGATGGGCGTCGTCTACAAGGCGCTCGACCCCGAGCTCGATCGTCCCGTCGCGCTGAAGATCATCGCGCCGGAGCACACGCAGAACGAGACCGCGGTCGCGCGGTTCAAGGCGGAGTGCCGGCTCGCCGCCTCGCTGGAGCACCCGAACATCGTGCCGATCCACAGCGGCGGGGAGTTCGAGGGAGTGCTCTACCTCGCCATGCGCTACGTGCCGGGGACGAACCTCCGCCGCGTCATCGATCGCGGACCGATGGACCTCGGGCGCGTCGCGCGGATCGTCTCGCAGGTGGCGTCCGCACTCGACGTGGCGCACGAGCGCGGGCTCGTCCACCGCGACGTGAAGCCGGCCAACATCCTGCTCGCCGGCTCCGGCGAGCAGGAGCAGGTCTACCTCACGGACTTCGGGCTGACCAAGCGTCTGGGGTCGGTCGGTGCCCTGACCCGCGTCGGCGGATGGGTGGGAACCCCCGACTACGTCGCACCGGAGCAGATCCAGGGCCGGGGCGTCGACCCGCGCTCGGACGTCTACTCGCTCGGCTGCGTGCTGTTCGAGATGCTCACGGGGCGCGTCGCCTACGTGAAGGACAGCGACATGGCGAAGTTGTGGGCCCATGTCACCGACCCGCCCCCGCTGCCGCGGACACAGCGTCCCGAGCTCGTCGAAGCCTTCGACGACATCGTGTGCCGCGCGACGGCCAAGGACCCGGCAGACCGGTACGCGAGCGCGGGAGCGCTGGCGTCGGCCGTCCGCGATGCGGCGGTCGAGCAGGAGGTCGAGCGTCGGCGTGCCGCCGCCGAGCCGGTCGTGCCGCCGGATCTCCAGCGCTCCGCCACGCGCGACGAGACGTTCGTCGGCTCGCCGCCGCCCGCGGCAGCGGACCCGCCCGTCACGCCCGAGCCCGTCGCTGCCGGCGTGGGCCCGCCGCCTCCGCCGGGTGAGCCGCCGGCCTCCGGGCGCGACCCGGCGCCTCCGCCGCCGCCACGCGGTCCCGCCGCGTCGGCGCCGGTTCCGGCGCGGCGCGAACCCGAGCCCGCCGGCCGCAGCGGCCGCCGGCCGCCCTCCGGAGGGGGAGGCGGGCTCAGGCGTCACGCCTGGCTCGCCGGGGGAGCCGTCGTGCTCGTCGTGGCCGCCGTGGCGGCGTTCGCGCTCGGCGGATCGGGCTCGTCGTCGTCGTCGTCCGACAAGCCGGCGGTCGTCGGCCAGCGCGTGACCTCGAACCTGGGCCCCGTGCCGACGAACCACGTCAACGGCAGCGGCAACGGGGTCATGCGGCTGAACGGCACGTCGCTGAAGATCTCCGTCGACAGCCGCGGCCTGCTCGACGGGTCGCCGCATGCCATCCACATCCACGCCGGGAGCAAGGGGTCGTGCCCGCCGGCGTCGGCCGCCCGGCCGCACAACGGCCACAACACGATCGCCACGCATGCCGGAGTCCCCTACTACGGGCCGGCCGTCGAGGCCCTGACCACCAGGGGTGACACGAGCAAGCGGAGCCTGGTCGCGTTCAACCGGTACCCGCACACCAGCGACGTGCAGTACACGCGCACGATCAAGGTCACGCCGATCGTCGCCTCCTACATCCGCAAGAAGAACGCCGTGCTCGTCGTGCACGGCATCGACTACAACAGGAACGGGGTGTACGACGGCGTCCTGGAGCGCAGCGATCTCGATCCGAGCCTCCCCGGCGAATCCACTGCGCCGGCGCTGTGTGGGCCGCTGATCCCGGAGAAGAAGGCCGCATCGGGGACGAAGACGGCGCAGGCGCGCCCCGGTCGCTCCGAGCCCGACGTCTACACGGTCGCGCTCGCCGCGGCGCCGAGCCGCCCGGTCCCCGTGCGGCTGTCCTGCCCGCTGCTGGCTGAGAAGGGCACCGAGTTCCGGCCCGCCTGACATCGGGCGTCGTTCGCCGATTCGCCGATCCGAAGCTGGCGGTCCCGCTGGCCGTCGCGGCTGCGGTGGGAGGCTTCGTCGTCCTGTCGGCCGTCGGGCATTCGCCGCCCCCCAAGCTCGACCGTGCCGCCGCGCACCGCCCCTCCGTCCTGGTGCGGCGCACGCGGCTGGGCCGCATCCTGGTGACGACGCAGGGCCGGACGCTCTACCTCTTCCTCGAGGACCCGGGCCGCCGCAGCTCGTGCTTCGGCGGCTGCGCGCGGGTGTGGCCGCCGGTGTTGGTGTCCGGGCGTCCACGAGCCGGCCCGGGGGTCGACCCGAAGAAGCTGACGACGACGCGCCGGCGCCACTCCACTCGCCGACAGCTCGTCTACGCCGGACACCCGCTGTACACGACGGTCGCCGACGAGCGGGCGGGCCAGACCGAGGGTCAAGGCTTCCTCGGCACCTGGTTCGTGATCGGCCCGTCGGGCCGCCAGATCGGCAAGGCCTCGAAGTCCGACGGCGGCTACTGACCGAATCCGAGGGGGATGAGCTCGATGCGAAACGCCCAGGGAGTGTCGTCAGGACGTCGGCGGGGCCGGTTCGTCGTGTCGCGGGGGCTCCGCACCGGGGGCGCGGTCGTGCTCCTCGCGCTGGTCTCGTCCGTCGCCGTCGCGAGGGCCGATCCGCCCGGCTTCTCGTCCGGCGTCGCAGCGGGCGAGGTGACGCCGTCGTCGGCCATGCTGTGGACGCGCGCGGACCAGCCCGGCGAAGTCACGTTGAAGGTGTCGCGCTCGGCTGCCCTGGTGAGCTGTTCCGCGCCGTCGGGGCAGACTGCCGCGAACGGGGTCGGCGTCCTGCGCAAGTCCTTGGCCGCCACCGTCGCGACGGACAACACCGTGCGCAGCGTGGTGAGCGGACTCAGCCCCGGGACGCCCTATCACTACCGCTTCTGCCGCCCGTCGGCCGGCAGCCGGCTCGGCCGGTTCATGACCGCGCCGGCGCCGGCGTCGACCGGCACCGTCCGTTTCGGTGTCACCGGCGATGCCGACGGCACGATCAACCCCGCCACGGGCGCGCCCGCGTACAACCGCTTCGAGGTCTACCGGCGCATGGACTCGGAAGGCAACCAGTTCAACGTCAACCTCGGCGACGTCATGTACTCCGACAGCGCCGTCGCGGGCGTGCCGGTGGCGGTGACGCTCGGGCAGAAATGGGCCAAGTACCAGCTCAACCTCACCTATCCGAACCTCCGCCGCCTGCGCGGCAACGCGGGCCTGTACAGCCACTGGGACGACCACGAGTTCATCGACAACTTCTCCGTCCCGGTGCAGGGGAGCACCTTCTTCGGCATCGGCGCCAAGGCGTTCCTCGACTACAACCCCACGCACTACACCGCCGCGAAGGGGCTCTACCGCAAGTTCCGCTGGGGCCGCAACGTGGAGCTGTTCTTCCTGGACGAACGCGCCTTCCGCAGCGCCCCGGCGTCGGCTGATCCGGTCTGCAACAACCCGGCGACCGCGCTCCCGGACCCGCTCCCGCTGCTGCCGCAGCGCATACGCGCGGGCCTCGCGGCGCAGCTCGGACTGCCGCCGGCGGCTGCGGAAGCTGTCTCGCCCGCCTGTCAGGCGCTGATCAACGACCCCGCGAGGACGATGCTCGGGTCCGCTCAGCTGCAGGCCTTCGAGCGCGACGTCCGGAAGTCGAAGGCGACGTTCAAGGTCATCCTCAACGAGGTCCCGATCCAGGGCCTGTACTGGGACCCCTATGACCGCTGGGAGGGGTACGCCGCCGAGCGGCGTGCGCTGCTCACCTATCTGAAGGCGAACGTGAGCAACGTCGTCTTCCTGACCACGGACTTCCACGCGAACATGATCAACGACGTGCGCGTCACGTCGTTCGAGGAGGAGGGCCCGAGCCTCGACACGGGGTTCTACGACGTCGTGATCGGGCCCGTCGCGCTCAAGACCTTCGCCGTCGACACCGACCTCAAGACCGGCATCCCGGGCGCCTCGCAGTACGTCCGGGCGCTCTTCACGGCGCCGCGTCCCCTCGGACTGGGAATGCGCTGCGCCGCCCTGGACACCTACAGCTACGCCGAGGTCGTCGCGACCTCCCAGCAGCTCACGGTCGCGCTCAAGGACGCCCAGGGGCAGCCGGTCAAGGAGACGCCCAGGGGCCCGGCCTGCACGACGCTGACCATCCCTCGCCGATGACCCGACAGCAGGAGAGACCGCCGGCATGACCGAGCACCCGCCACGGACCAAGCGGGCGCAGCCCCCAGTGGCTCACGTCCCCGCGACGGTGCTGCACCATGGGCGCCGCATTCCGGTGACCGGGGACGGGCTGCAGATCGGGCGGCTGCCCGACAACGACATCGCGATCCCCAGCAAGGCGGTGTCCCGCCATCACGCCCGGATCGCGCCCGTGCCCGGCGGCCACTGGATCGTCGACCTCGGGTCGCGCAACGGCACCCAGCTGAACGGGGAGCGCGTCCGGGGCGAGTCGCGGTGGCTCGCCAACGGGGACACCGTCGTGGTCGGCGGTGAGACGCTCCGCTTCCTGACCGGGCAGGAGACGCGCTTCGAGGGCGCCCCTCCGGCGTTCCTGACCACGTTCGTCGTGCAGTTCCCCGGCGACCGTCTCACCATCGGCCGCGACGACGACAACGACGTCGTCCTCGACGACCCCAACGTGTCGCGCTTCCACGCGGAGGTCGCGCGAACCGACGGCCGGATCGAGGTGCGCGACCTGACGTCGCGCAACGGCACACGTCTCGATGGGCGACAGGTGCGGCGGGCGGTCCTGGACACCGGATCCGAGATCGGCATCGGCCCGTATCGGCTCCTCTTCGACGGCACCGGCTTCGTCGGCCGGGCGGAGCACGGAGCCCTACGGCTCGACGCCGAGGCCATCGGCGTCCGCGTGAAGGACAAGCAGATCCTCCAGCCGACCATGATCAGCATCGAGCCGGGCGAGCTCGTCGCGATCATCGGCGAGAGCGGTTCCGGCAAGTCGACGCTCATGAAGGCGCTGGCGGGGGTGAGTCCGCCCACCGAAGGGACGGTCACGATCAACGGCGAGCCGCTCGCCGCGCGCCTGACCGACATCGGCTACCTCCCGCAGGACGAGGTGGTCCATCCCGGACTGACGGTCTACGAGGCGCTGGACTACGCGGCCCGCCTCAGGCTGCCGCATGACACGACGGCGGAGGAGATCGAGGCGACCGTCGACCGGGTGATCGAGGAGCTCGAGCTCGAGCCGCACGGCAACACGCGGATCGGATCGCTCTCCGGCGGTCAGCGCAAGCGCGTGGGGCTGGCGGCCGAGCTGCTGAGCCAGCCGAGCCTCCTCTTCCTCGACGAGCCGACGACCGGCCTGGATCCCGGCCTCGAGGCGCGGATGATGGCGCTGCTGCACGACCTGGCCGAGCGATCCCGGGCGGTCGTGGTCGTCACGCACGCCACGAAGAGCCTGGACGTCTGCGGGAAGATCGTCGTGATGGGCCGGGGCGGCCGGCTCTGCTTCCACGGCTCGCCCGCAGAGGCGCTGACCTTCTTCGGAGCCGAGTCCTTCGACGACATCTACGCCCAGCTGGACCGCCGGCCCGCGGAGGAATGGCAGAGCAAGCTCGCGCAGAACGGGACGCGCCAGGTCATCCCGGAGCTCGAGCGCGATCAGGCGCAGCCCGAGCAGGCCACCCGGGGCCGGCGGGGACGGTTCTGGGCGCACGCGTTCGTCCTGACGCACCGGTACGTGCGCCTGTTCATGCGCGACCGGCGCAACATGCTGATCCTCCTGCTCCAGGTCCCGTTGCTCGCGCTGGCGATCGTCGGCCTCTTCAAGCTGCGCGTGTTCAAGTCCGGCACCGATGCCGGCGAGGCGGTGAAGCTGCTCTTCCTGGTCGTGACGACCGTGATCTGGCTCGGCTCGATCGATGCGGCCCGCGAGATCATCAAGGAGAAGCCCGTCTTCGTCCGCGAGGCGGCCGTCGGGGTGAGGACCGGCGGCTACGTGCTGTCCAAGGCCGTCGTGCTCTTCGCGCTCGCCGCCATCCAGACCGTCGTGCTGACCGCGATCATCCTCGCCTTCCAACCGCTGCACGAGTCCACGCGGACCTACGCCGTCGTGTTCGGGCTTCTCATCCTCACGTCATGGGCGGCCGTCGGGATGGGCCTGTTCATGTCGGCGGCGGTCAAGACCCAGGACCAGGCCACGAGCTTCATTCCGCTGCTGCTGGTGCCGCAGCTCTTCTTCGGCGGGTCGATCGTCCCGGTCGCCACGATGAGCGCGCCGCTGGCCGCCCTGTCCAACGCCGTGGTGGCGAAGTGGTCGTACGCGGGATTCGGCTCGGCCATCGATCTCAACGGCCGGATCGCCGCGAGCCCCGCGTACGCAAAGGTCAGCCGCTTCGGTCAGGACTACTTCGGGATCCAGACCGGCAGGGTCGCCTTGGCCCTCGTCGTGTTCGTCGCGGTGTTCTTCGCGGCCGTCCGGCTTCTGCTGCGCCGGGACGGAGGTTGACTCGTCGTCAGCGCAGGTGGCCGCGCGCCGTGACCGCGAAGCCCCCCGCCGCTCGTGCGGCGGTGATCGCGTCGACCGCGACGCGATCGTCGGAGAACACCGGGACCGTGACGAAGGACGCCAACGGGACGCCCGCGGGACGCAGGACGATCCGACCCTCGTCGTCGACCAGGATGACGGCGCCGCCCGCGAGGCGCCGGCCGAAGACGCTGGTACGCCCCGTCACCCGAAGCTGGTTCGGCGCCGCCTGGCGCCCGGCGAGGTGGAGCTTGGCGGGCAGTGCGGCGTCGACGTCCGGCTGTGTCACGCGCACCTGTCCGACGAGCGTGTCGCCGTTCTTGCGCAGTCGCACGTCGTGCAGCGTCAACCGGCGATCCTCGAGGACACCGACGCGGACGTCGAGCTGGTCGGTGGCCTTGGTGCTCGCGAGGAGCTCCGGCAGCGACGCGGACGACTTGGAGGCGCCGCCGGTGCGGTAGTGCCCGACGCGCACGGTGACGTCGTCGGCGGCGTGCCACAGCAGCTTGATGGCGGGAACGGCCTTGACGCGGACACTGACATCGCTGCCGTGGCGCTCGAGATCGGACCGCAGCCGCCGGGCCGCGACCCCCGGCAGCACGAACTGACCGACCACGAGGACCACCGCCAGGACGCTGGCGACGGCAAGCGGCGCGCGGCGCATCGCCCGACGCTACGCCTCGGCTCGGGTGCGAGGGGTTTTTGTTCAGGTCGCTCCCGGGCGCCGTGCCGGCCGGCGGCCCGCGGGCGCTCCCCGGCCGGGCTCGACGGCGAGAGCCTGCGTGTACCGTCGGGTGTCGGGCCGATGGACACCTCTTCCCCCATCCGCGGACGGCCGGCCGAGCTCGCCGGCCGGCGCAGCGAGACCGACGTGCTCGACGGGCTCGTCGAAGCCGTTCGCGGGGGCGAGAGCCGGACGCTGGTGATGCGTGGTGAGCCGGGCGTGGGCAAGACGGCGCTGTTGGAGCACCTGGTCGAGCGGGCATCGGGGTTCCGCGTGGCGCGCGCCGCCGGCGTGCAGTCGGAGCTGGAGCTCGCCTTCGCCGGGCTGCACCAGCTGCTGGCGCCGATGCTGGATCGCCTCGAGCACCTGCCGGACCCGCAGCGCGCGGCGCTGCGGACCGCGTTCGGCGTCAGCACCGGGCCGGCGCCGGATCGCTTCTTCGTCGCGCTGGCGGTCCTGGGCCTGCTGTCCGACGTGGCCGAGGAGCAGCCACTGCTGTGCGTGGTCGATGACGAGCAGTGGCTGGATCGAGCCTCGGCGCAGGTGCTGGCGTTCGTCGCGCGACGCCTGGGGGCGGAGCCGGTCGGCCTGGTCTTCGCGGCTCGCCGCACGAGCGAGGAGCTGGCCGAAGCGCCGCAGCTCGTGGTGGAGGGCCTGCCCGAGCGCGATGCGCGCGCGCTGCTGGACTCGGCGCTCACCGGACCTGTCGACGCGCGGGTCCGCGACCAGATCGTCAGCGAGACGCGCGGCAACCCGCTCGCGCTGCTGGAGCTGGTCCGGGGCTCCACGCCGGCCGAGCTCGCCGGTGGGTTCGGGCTCCCCGGCGGGGAGCCGCTCTCGCGGACGATCGAGGAGAGCTTCCGGCGGCGGCTCGACGCGCTTCCGGCCGACACCCGGCGCCTGATGCGGCTCGCGGCGGCCGATCCCGTCGGCGAGCCGCTGCTGGTGTGGCGGGCCGCCGAGCGGCTCGGCCTCGACGTCCAGGCTGCGACACCGGCGGCCGAGGCGGGCCTGCTCGAGCTCGGCGCCCGTGTGCGCTTCCGCCATCCACTCGTGCGCTCGGCGGCCTACCGGTCGGCGTCCGTGCAGGAGCGCCAGGAGGTGCACGCCGCCCTGGCCGAGGTCACCGATCCGGACGCCGATCCCGACCGCCGCGCCTGGCACCGGGCCCAGGCCGCGCCGGGCCCCGACGAGGACGTCGCCGAGGAGCTCGAGCGCTCGGCCGGCCGCGCCCAGGCGCGCGGCGGCCTGGCGGCGGCGGCCGCGGTCCGCGAGCGCGCGGCGACGCTGACGCCCGAGCCCGCGCGCCGCGCGCAGCGCCTGCTCGCGGCCGCCACGGTCAAGCGCGACGCGGGCGCGCTCGACGAGGCACTGGGGCTGCTCGTCGCGGTCGAGGCCGGGCCGCTCGACGCGCTGCGGACCGCCGAGGTGGAGCATCTGCGCGGGCAGATCGCGCTGGAGCAGCAGCGCGGCGGCGACGCCGCTCGGCTGCTTCTCAGCGCGGCCGAGCGCTTCGCGCCGCTCGACGGCGAGCTTGCGCGCGAGACGCACCTCGAGGCGCTCGTCGCCGCCATGTGGGGCGGTGAGGAGAGCAGCCCCGGTGGCGTGGTCACCGCCGCCGAGGCCGCGCGCGCCGCGCCGCCCGGACCCGACTCGCCGCGGGCGGTCGACGTCCTGCTCGACGGGCTCGCGATCCGCCTGACGGAGGGGTACGCCGCGGCCGCGCCGACGCTCACCCGGGCACTCGAGCTGGTCGTCGCTCCCGACGCCGGCGCCGGCGAGGTCGGCCGCTGGCTGTGGCTCGCCGGCGCCAGGCCCAGCGCCACCGTCGCGCTGGAGCTGTGGGACGCCGAGACCTGGCACTTCGTCGCCGCGCGCCAGGCGCAGGTCGCCCGCGACGCGGGCGCGCTGGTGCAGCTGCGGCTCGCACTGCACTCGGTGGCCGGCACCCACATCCTCGCCGGCGAGCTGACCACCGCCGCGCTGATGCTCGCAGAGGATCATCTGATCGCGGAGGCGACCGGGAACGCGCCGATCGCGTACACCGACATGATGCGCGCGGCGTGGCGCGGGGACGAGGAGCAGGCCTCCGAGCTGATCGCGGCCACCGTGCAGCAGGCGACCGCGCGCGGCCTGGGCCGGTTCCTCACCTTCGCGGCGTACGCCGGCTCGGTGCTCTTCAACGGCCTCGGCCGCCACGACGCCGCCCGCGACGCCGCCGTGCGCGCGTTCGCGGGCGACCAGGTGGGGCGCGACCCGCTCGTCCTGCCCGAGCTGGCCGAGGCGGCGTCCAGGACCGGCGACGTGGAGCTGCTCCGCACCGCGCTCGCGCGGCTGTCCGAGCGCGCGCGAGCGACGCCCACGGACTGGGCACTGGGTATCGAAGCCCGCGTCCGCGCCCTGCTCGCCGAGGGCGACGCCGCCGAGCGGCTGCACCGCGAGTCGATCCAACGGCTCGGGCGTACGCGCCTGCGCGTGGAGCTCGCGCGCGGCCATCTGCTCTACGGCGAGTGGCTGCGCCGCGAGCGCCGCCGCGTGGACGCGCGCGAGCAGCTGCGCATCGCCCACGACATGCTCGAGGCGATGGGCGTCGACGCGTTCGCCGAGCGGGCCCGCCGCGAGCTCCTGGCCACCGGCGAGACTGTCCGCAAGCGCTCGGTCGAGACCGCCGACGAGCTCACCGCCCAGGAGGCGCTGATCGCGCGGCTCGCCCGCGACGGGCTGTCGAACCCGGAGATCGGCACGCGGCTGTTCATCAGCCCGCGCACGGTCAAGTACCACCTGCGCAAGGTCTTCATCAAGCTCGGCATCAGCTCGCGCAGCGAGCTCGACCGCGTCCTGCCCGGCGACCCCGCCGGCGTCGCGCCGCCCTAGCCCGCCTCGCGGTAGCCGCCACCGACCCAGGCCGATGCGACGGCGGCGAACTCGTCGCCCGCGTCCTCCCAGAGGAAGTGGCCCGCGTCGAACTCGTGCAGGTCGCTGTCGGGCAGGCGCTGGCAGAGGTACTCGGCGTTGGTGACGCTGCGCACGCGTCCCGGGGCCTGACCGGCGGCGAACAGCGCGGCGGAGGTCCCGACGTCGGGTCCGAAGAGGTGCGGCGACCCGAGCTCCCACTGGTCCATCAGGCGCACGAGGAACGCGCC
>JAXDGY010000052.1:0-5975 GCA_034664785.1 Solirubrobacteraceae bacterium | reverse complement strand
CGGAAGCGACCCCAGAACCCGGGCGGGCTGTCCCGTCGCGAGGTGGACGTGCTCGCGCTCGCGGCGCGCGGGCTCACGACGCGCCAGATCGCAGATCGACTCGTCATCTCGCCCAAGACCGCCGATCACCACATCCAGCACATCTACGGGAAGATCGGCGTCTCGACCCGCGCAGCGACCGCCCTCTGGGCCATGCAGCACGACGTCGTACGCTGAGCGCGATCGTCGGCGATCACCGGGGATCCCCCAAACGACGGAAGGCCCCGCGTGTGCAGGGCTTCCTCGCGAGTGGAGCTAGGGGGACTCGAACCCCCGACCTCCTGGGTGCGATCCAGGCGCTCTCCCAACTGAGCTATAGCCCCGGGTGGACGAGGGAGTGTAGGACACACGGCGAAGAAGGGCTTTGGAAGACCGCCCCACCTGCCGATCACGGGAACTAGCCTCTGTCGTACCCCGCCGCGGGCCCCTTCCCCATGAGCTTCCGCAGCCGCCTCACCCTCTTCTTCGTCCTCATCGTCATCGTGCCGATGGTCTCGTTGACCTTCGTGCTGTTCCGGCTGATCGCCGACAACGCCAACGGCAAGGCCGACGCCCGCGTCGCCGCGCGCCAGGACGCGGCGATCAACCTCTACGACGATGCCCGCTCCCGCGCGGACGCCGCGGCGACGAAGGTCGGCGGCGACGTCCCGCTCGCGACTGCGCTGCAGCGCGGCCGGCGCCCCGAGGTCCAGCGCCGCGCGCAGGCCCTCCTCAACCAGCTCAACCTCACGCGCATCCTCATCACGTCGGGCTCGCAGGTCATCGCCGACGTGGGCTCTCCGACCGCGGCCTTCCCGGCGACGCGCAAGCTCGTGGACCGCACGGGGCGGACGTTCGGCCAGCTGCAGCTCGCGGCGGAGGGGCCGCGGCGCTACGCCGATCTGGTCAAGCAGGTCACGGGGCTCGACGTGGTCGTGACCACGAACGGCCGCGCGCAGGCGACCACGCTGCCCGGGGGGACGGACGCCCGCCTGCCCGACGGCCGCGGGACGGTCGACCTCGGCGGCAAGCAGTTCCGCGCGGCGACGTTCGACGTCCCCGC
The DNA here is from genome assembly GCA_034664785.1 of Solirubrobacteraceae bacterium. Taxonomy (GTDB): domain Bacteria; phylum Actinomycetota; class Thermoleophilia; order Solirubrobacterales; family Solirubrobacteraceae; genus Paraconexibacter. The sequence goes on along the minus strand of JAXDGY010000052.1, from coordinate 4,894 downwards.
GTTCGCGGGGCAGAAGAGCCGCGTCACGGTCCTCGACTCCGAGGCCCGCATCACGGCCGACGTCCGGCGCTCGCGGCTGCTGGCCGCCTTCCTCCTGACCGGCTTCTTCATCCTCGCGTTCATCTTCGCCATCGCCGTGTCGCGCTCGCTGCAGCGGCAGATCGCGGGATTCCTGGATGCCGCCCGCCGGCTGGGATCGGGCGACTTCAAGGCCCAGGTCCCGACGGTCGGCCGGGACGAGTTCGCGTCCCTCGGCGCGGAGTTCAACCGCATGGCCTCCAAGCTCGAGGAGCGCGAGGGCGAGCTGCGCACGGAGCAGAACCGCGTGGCGAGCGCCATGCGGCGCCTCGGGGAGGCCTTCGAGTCCAACCTCGACCGCGAGGGCCTGCTCGAGATCGTCCTGCGCACGGCGCTCGACACCACCGGCGCGGTCGGCGGCCGCGCGTCGCTGCGCAGCGGCGCGGACGGCCCGCTCGACGAGGTGGCCCAGGCGGGCGACCTCGGGCCGCTCGCCGACGCGCTGCACGCGGCGGAGTCGCAGGTGCTCGAGGCCGCCGCGCCGCGCGAGGTGTCCGTCGGCGACGTCACGGCGCTCGCCCACCCGCTGCGCGCCGAGGGCGACGCCGACGGAGAGCTGCCGCGGATCGTCGGGATCGTGGCGATCGCCCGCGTCGGCGGCGAGTTCACGCCCGCCGAGCGCGAGCTCTTCCACTACCTCGCCGGGTCGTCCGCGGTGTCCGTCGAGAACGTCGGGCTTCACCGCCTCGTCGAGCGCCAGGCGGTCACCGACGAGCTCACGGGGCTGTCGAACCGGCGGCGCTTCCAGGACGCGATGGACGCGGAGATCGAGCGCTCCCGGCGGTTCGGCGCGCCGGTCGGGCTCGTCATGCTCGACATCGACGACTTCAAGAAGGTCAACGACAGCTATGGCCACCAGGTGGGCGATCTCGTGCTCAAGGAGGTCGCCCGCATCCTGCAGGACCTCTCGCGCGAGGTCGACGAGCCGGCCCGGTACGGCGGCGAGGAGCTCGCGGTGGTGCTGCCGGGCACCGACCTCGAGGGCGCCTACAACCTGGCCGAGCGCGTCCGCATCGGCATCGAGGGCCTCCGGCTGCCGGTGATCGACGACAGCGGCAGCCCCCTGAACCTCACCGCCAGCTTCGGCGCGGCGACGGTCCCGGGCTCCGGCGTCGACTCGCGGGCGCTCGTGGAGGCGGCCGACGCGGCGCTCTACGAGGCCAAGCGCAGCGGCAAGAACCGCACGATCAGGGCGCGCGAGGTCTCATCCGCGTAGCGCCCCCCACGAGGGGTAAGGTGTCGGTCGATGGGACTGCTGGACGACGCGATCAGAGAGCACCTCGAGCTCAAGCGCCGCCACGGGGCCGACCCGGGCGAGGTCGCCAAGCAGGAGCACGAGGCGCTGGGTCCGGTGCGCCGGTCCGAGGGCGCAGCCGCCCCCGGAGCCGTGCAGGAGGAGCCGCTCTCCCCCGAGCACGAGCAGCTCCTGGCGCCCGACGATGCCTGGGAGCCCGAGGAGGAGCAGCCCGCCGCCGAGGCCGTGGACGCCGACGCGGAGGCCGCTCCGGAGCCCGCGCCGGAAGTCGACGACGAGCCTGAGGGCGGCTCGCGGCGGCTGCGCGACGAACCCGGCCAGGACACGGTGTCCTTCTCGCTGTCCGACCTCGAGCAGGAGGAGGCGCAGGAGGGCGCGCCCGACGAGGTCCCCGAGGACGACGAGCCCGTCAGGCGCCGCCAGCGGGCCGAGCCGCTGCCGCCCGCCGACGTCGTCCCCGCCGACGAGGAGCCCGCCGACGAGGACGTCCTCGAGGAGACGCCGGAGTTCCTGCAGGAGACGCCGGAGCACGACCGGCTCTGGTTCGAGCAGAAGCCCCCGCGGGACTTCGACTTTTGAGCCACCCGCTGACCTGGCTGGACGTCTTCACGTCCACGCCGCTGCGGGGCAACGGGCTCGCCGTCGTCCACGCGGCGGACGCGGTGAGCGACGAGACGATGCTCGCCTTCGCGCGCGAGACGCAGCTCAGCGAGACGACCTTCGTGCAGTCCGCCCGCGACGCGGGGGCCGACTACGCCAACCGGATCTGGACCACGGGAGGCGAGATCCCCTTCGCCGGGCACCCGTCGCTGGGCACGGCGGTGGCCGTCGCCCACCTCGACGGCCGGCGCACCGCGAGCTACGTGCAGGAGACCCACGCGGGCCTGCAGCCCGTGGAGGTCGAGCTCGACGGCCATCAGGCGCGCGCCTCCATGCTGCAGGGCCCCGCCGGGATGGGCGCGGAGGCCGAGCGGGCGACGGTGGCCGCGGCCGCCGGGCTCGGGGTCGGCCAGCTGCACCCGGAGCTGCCGCCACAGGTGGTCACCACGGGCCAGCCGCACCTCATGGTCCCGGTGCGCGACGCCGCCGTCCTGGACGCCGTGCGCCCCGCCTTCGCCCGCTTCAAGCCGCTCATGTCGCTCGCCGGGGCGATGGTCCTCTACCTCGCCGCCGTCGAGCCGGGCGGCCGCGTGTCGGCCCGCGGCTTCTTCGTCGGGGACGGCGCCGTCCGGGAGGATCCGGCGACCGGCTCGGCCGCCGGCCCGCTGTGCGCCTACCTGCACATCCGCACGGGCGCCGACCGCATCACGATCGACCAGGGCGCGGCCATGGGCCGCCCCAGCCGGCTGCACTGCGCGATGGAGGGCGACCGCATCCGGGTGGGCGGCGACGTCGTCGTCGTGGGGACGGGGACGTTGCTCGTCTGATCGTCCACGGGCGCTCCGGGCGCCTTCAGCGACGGCCCACCGGGGCCGACGACCGGAGGGACACATCCCCTCGCCGGTCGTTGGGGAACCGCCGGTGCAGGGTCTCCGTTCGTCACGGAGGGCTAGGACGCAAGTCCCGTGCGCCCCGCTCGTCTGAGCGGGGCGCACTTGCGTCCGGGACCTGCCCGAAGGGCCGCGCGGACTCGACCGCTGGGCCCTCGCGCCGGGTCGCGCGGCCGAGGAAGCTGACCGTGCATGTCCATCGCCATCGTCCTGCCGGGCGGCGGGGCGCGCGGGGCCTACGAGGCTGGCGCTCTGTCAGTCCTGCTGCCCGCCCTGCACGCGCGGGGGGAGCAGATCCGCGTCATCTGCGGGACGAGCGTCGGCGCGATCAACGCCGCGCTGCTCGGCTCGATCGCGGACCTGCCGGCCGAGGAGCAGGCCGAGACGATCGTGGAGCGCTGGGGCAAGCTGCGCAAGGGCGACGTGCTCGCGCCGCTGGTCGGACCCGGCCTGCCGTTGACCGCGCTGCGCTTCGTCGGCGAGCTGCTCGAGCTCCCGGGCGTGCGCCTGGCGTCGGTCATGGACCCCGGGCCGCTGCGCGCGTCGCTCGAGCGCTGGATCGACTGGCTCGGGCTGCACCGCAACGTGAAGGCAGGGGTGGTCGACGCGGTGTGCGTGGTGGCGAGCGCGCTCACGCGCGGCGGCCCGGTCGCGTTCGTCGAGAGCGACGGGGCGCTGCCCGCGCCGCGGGCCGCGGGTGGGCTGAGGTACGTCCGCACGCAGCTCGCGGGCGAGCACGTCCGCGCGAGCGCCGCCATCCCGCTGCTCTTCCCGCCCGTGGAGATCACGTCGCCGCGCGCGGCGGCCGGCTTCTACATCGACGGCGGCACGCGCCTCAACTCGCCGATCGCCCCGGCGCTGGCGCTCGGCGCCGACAAGGTGATCGTCATCGGCTTCGAGCCGTTCGCGCAGTCCGCGACCGCGCCGGTGGCGCCGCCGCCGCCGCGCATGGCCGATGTCGCCGCGAACATCCTGGACGGGCTGCTGGTCGACCAGGTCGCCGACGACCTGCACCGGCTCGCGGCGATCAACGCGTTCTTCGTCGAGGGGCCGGGCGCGGCCGGGTTGTCGCGGTCGGCGCGCGCGTACCGGACGGCGAACGGCCGCCAGGCCTACCGGCGCATCTCCTACGCCCTCGTCGCACCGGCGCGCCGCGGCGAGCTCGGCGAGCTGGCCGAGCAGGTCTTCCAGGAGCGCTACGCCGGGTGGCGGGGGCTGCTGTCCCCCGACTACCCGCTGCTGTCGCGGATCCTCGGCGGCGGCAGGACCCGCGCGCGGGGGGAGCTGCTGAGCTTCCTGCTGTTCGACGAGCACCACATCGAGCGGCTCCAGCAGGCCGGCGCGCGCGACGCCCGGACGTGGCTGGAGCGCCATCCGCGGTTCTGGTGCTCGGACGCCGCCCACGACCTGCAGCTCGACCCGGGCGACCAGGCCAACGTGCGCGAGCAGGTCGTCCTCGACGAGTGGCGGTCGCTGCGTCGCAGGTAGCCTCGGCGCATGGACGCCGTGGACCACCTCGATCTCGTCGTCACCGACCTGGAGCGCTCGCTGGTCTTCTATCGCGGGCTGCTCGGGCCGCTGGGCTGGACGCGCCAGACCGAGATCGAGGGCGAGCGCGGGGAGCGCGTCGTCTACCTCGGACGCCACAGCCCCGGGCCCTCGCTGAGCCTGCGCGCGGCGCAGTCGCCGGCGCGCCCGGCGCCCTACGACCGCTACGCCGTCGGCCTGCACCACCTGGCGTTCGGCGCGTCGTCCCGCGACGTGGTGGACGAGCGCGCGGCCTGGGCGGCGGCACACGGCGCCGAGCTCGAGAGCGCGCCGCGCGAGTACAGCTACTCCCCGGGCTACTACGCGGTCTTCCTCCACGACCCGGACGGCCTCAAGCTCGAGGTCGTCCACGTCCCCGCCGAGCGCGCCCTGGCGCGCGGCCTCGCCCAGCTCGAGGGCCGCCCCACCGTCCTCGAGGCACCCGGCGAGGCCTGAGCGCCCCGAGCTACACTCGGCCCCGCGGGGCCATAGCTCAGCTGGGAGAGCGCCTGCTTTGCAAGCAGGAGGTCGCCGGTTCGATCCC
>JAXDGY010000051.1:0-5418 GCA_034664785.1 Solirubrobacteraceae bacterium | reverse complement strand
GCAACCTGGCCGCGATGGGGTTGCTGGCCGGTTCGGCCATCGCCGCCCGCCGGGTTCCCGGGCGAGGCGACGGGCCCGGGCCTAGCCGCAGTCGATCTTGGCGAAGGTCTGGCGGTAGGACGCGGCGAGCCGGTCGAGCGCCGCGGTGAGCTCCGCCTTTCCGGTGCTGACCGACACGCTCCGGCCGAGATCGCCCGCGATGCTCTTGACCTCCGCGGTGAAGGTGTCGGTCGCCGAGCTGACCTGCTGCTGCCGGTCCGAGCTGAGATCGCCCTGCGCGTTCTTGATGTCGGACAGGTCGTTCCCGATCGCCCCGAGGCTCGTGCTCACGCCGTCGACGGTCACGGTCGCGGGCGTCAGGGCCTTGAGGCTGTCGACCCGCTTGGCGATGTCGTCCCTCGCGTCGCAGACGGTCGACCTGGCCTGGTCCTGCGTCGAGTCGCTCCCGCAGCCGGCGAGCGCGGCGATCGCGACGCCGCACGCCAGGACGAGGCGCCCGCCGCTCACTAGGCGTGGCCGCCGGTCAGCACGCCGGCCTTCTCGGCCGCGAACTCCTCGTCGGTGAGGACCCCGCCGTCGTGCAGCGTGGCGAGCCGCTCGAGCTGGTCGAGCCTGGCTTCGGAGGCGACGGCGACCGGCGGGGGCGCGGTCCCGCCGTTGGCCACGGGAGCTGTGGCCGCGCTGGTCTCGCGATCGCCTTGCATGGCACGCATGGTCCTGGCGATGCGATCCTGCAGCGCGGCCCGCGCCTCGCCGGCGGCCACCTCCGGGAACTCGCGGTCCGTCTGGCGGCGCAGGACGGCCACGCCGGCAGACGCCAGCACAGCCATCAGCAGGACCGGCAGGAGCATCCGCGTCGCGGGGATGGGCGCCCAGGCGATGACGAGCAGCAGCAGCGCCGCGAGCGATCCGTAGGCGATGCCGGGGCGGTCGCGGAGCGTGGGCGCCGCGGCACGGCGGAGGGCCACCGCGGGGCGCGAGGGGCCGGCGAGCCAGGCCGCCGCGACGACCGGGATGCCGATGACGACGGACGCCTGGGCGACGTCGTGCAGCATGCGGGTCCCGATCGACCAGGCCGCGTCCGCGGCGGGCTTCGCTGCGTCCGTCGACGCCAGGCTGTCGACCACCTGGGAGCCGATGATGTTGCGGGCGAGCAGGACGATCAGGCCCGCCGCGATCCAGATCAGGCCGGCGGCCAGGAGCAACGGGCGGCGCCGGCCACGGGCGAGGTAGACGGCCAGTGCGAGCAGCGCGACGGTGAGCGCCGGGAGGATCGCCCCGAGGCCGCGCAGCACCGAGACGCCGTCCTGCAGCGTGGAGACCTGACTGCTGGACATGATCTTGATCCGCCCGGCGCCGTCCGGGATCTTCCCGGCGAGCGTGCCCGGCAGGCCGAGGCGGGCGACGAGGTCCACCACCATCGAGCGGAGGTCCAGCACCACGGCACTGCCCGATGCGGTGATCGCGCCCGACTTGCCTTCGGCGATGTTGATGAACTGCTGGGCGGTGATGCGGTTGGCCGCCTTCCAGGCCTGCTGGATGCGCGGCCGGCCGAGCGCCCGTTCCGTCGTGGTCTGGGCGAGGTCCCGGAGCCCGTTGGCGGCCGGCCCGGCAAGCGGCTTGAACCGGGGCGGGAGCGCGCGACCGACCTCCGCGCCGACGTCGACGTTGGTGTAGACCTGATCGACGAGGTACCCCGCGACCTGGGTGCGAATCGCGTTGTTGTCGAGCATCGCCGAGCTCGTGTCCGCCCAGTTGTCCGCGTCGAGCACCTGGCGGTTGGCCCAGAGCGCGAAGATCGATGCGATGGCCAGGAGCGTCGCCGCAGCCAGCACGACGCCCACGGCGGTGCGCCGGCGGCGCGACAGCGGCATGGCGGAGGGTGTGGGCGGTGGTTCGGGTGCGGGCATGCGGGCCTCGGCACCACGCTCCCAGCGCCGCGCTGGGCCCGCAACGGGGCGGACCAGCGTGTCCGCCGGGGGCGCGCACGCCCCCGGCGGACGTGCTGGCCTCCTGCCGAGCTTTCCCTCCACGCCGTCAAGCGCCGGTCTAGAGTTGTCAGATGGCAGTCACCGTGGCTCTCGCCGAGGACAACTTCATCGTCCGCGAGGGAATCGCGCAGGTGCTCTCCGGCGACGACGGCATCGAGGTGGTGGCGCTCTGCGGCGACCTCGAGTCGCTCCTGGAGGAGGTCGACTCCCTGCGCCCGGACGTCGTGGTCACGGACATCCGCATGCCGCCGACCAACACGAACGAGGGGATCCGGCTGGCCGCGATCCTGCGCGAGCGGCATCCCAGGACCGGGGTGGTCGTGCTGAGCAACTACGCCGACCCCGCCTACGCCCTCGCGCTCCTGGAGGCCGGGTCGGAGGGGCGCTCCTACCTCCTCAAGGAGCGCGTGCACGACCGCTCCCAGCTCGTGTCGGCGATCACCGCGGTGGCCGTCGGCGGGTCGCTGATGGATCCCAAGATCGTCGAGCCGCTCATGCTGTCGCGCGCCCGCGCCCAGTCCTCGCCATTGAGCGACCTGACCGCGCGCGAGCACGAGGTCCTGGCCCAGATCGCGCAGGGCAAGAGCAACGCCGCGATCGCCGGGTCGCTCGTGCTGACCAAGCGTGCCGTCGAGAAGCACATCAACTCGATCTTCCTGAAGCTGAACCTCGCCGACGCCGAGGACGTCAGCAAGCGCGTCAAGGCGACGCTGCTGTTCCTCGCCGCGATCGACGAGCCCTCGGCGCCGCCGGCCTCCTAGATGGTGGCTCCTCCCGCAGGAGCTGCGTCAGGGCCTCGCGGACGAGAAGCCTGCCCTCGGCGAGAGCGACCCGGATGGGTCATCGCCTGGGTCTGGCCGGCCGACGCCCGGGCCGCCGGCGCGCGCCGGAGGCCCGGGGACGGTGACGGGTGCGCTCAGGCGGGGGCGCGCCGGCCGCCGTAGGCGACGAGGCCGTAGATGATGAGGATGTCGAGCGTGAAGAGCGACAGCGACAGGAACGGGAACGAGGGGATGAAGAGCATCTGGACGATCGCGTTGGCGCCCGCCGTGATGATCCCGACCCAGCGCCCGTAGGGTTGCCGCGCCCACACGGAGAACGCGGCCGCCAGCTGGAGGGCGCCGACGCCGATCATGATCCAGCCCCACGTGTTGAGGTCGCCGATGATGTACTGCACGTCGCGCACGTAGAACTTCGAGTTGTCGACCGCGGCGATCCCGTAGACGACGTTGAGGGTGCCCACCAGGGCGAGCATCGTGCCCGCGAAGAGCAGCCACCCGACTCCTCTGTCGTCTGATGGGTAGGTTCGGTCCGGGGTCGTCCGCGCCGACTGCGGCGTCATGGACGCGTCCGGGGTGACACTGCTGCGGGCCATGTGTCGTCCTCCTCCGCTCGTGTGGTGGGCAGGGCGTCGATCGACACCCGAGCCGGACGCTAGGAACCGGGGGGTGGGGGGCGCATCCTCCGAACCGGGTGATGTCGTGGAGCTGAAGCGCGCGCCTCGGGCGGCGTCCGCCTCACGGGCTCGTGAGGGTCGCCGCCGGAGTGGCCGCCGTGGCGGTCCGGGCGGGGGTGGACACCGGCGGCGGCTGCACGGTCACCGCGTGGTCGACGGTCACCGTGGGCGAGGGCGCCGCCTTGACGACCGTGGTCCGGTCCACGACGGTGGCGGGCGAGACGTTCACCGTCACGCCGGGGCTCGTGTCGGCCTGGGTCCCCGAGTCGCCGCGATGCAGGACGGCGGCGACGAGGCCGCCGAGGACGAGCGCGAGGACCACGACGCCGGCGATGATCCAGCCGTTGCCGCCGGACGCGCCGGGCTCGGGCTCGGAGGGCGGCGGGTCGGTCGGCTGGTCGGTCACGGGGGCTCCTCGGGCGTGGACGGGCGGAGCAGCAGCGTGGTGGCTCGCGACGGCCTGCCACAAGGGCGTGCACCAGCGTGTCGGGGTGGGCCCGCACGGTCGTCATCCGTTCGGGGTGATGCGCGGTCCGGCGGCCTCGACGACCGTCGACAGATCGTCCGGCGGCACCCTGCAACGCCCCCGGAATCCCGGCGCACCCAAGGAGCCACCATGAGCAAGCCGTTCAAGGGCAAGATCGACGTCGACATCCGCGACTCGGTGCCGGACTGGTCGCCCTTCGAGCCGCCGAAGGCGCCGGAGGGGGCGCCGAGCGTGGTCTACATCGTGCTCGACGACGTGGGGTTCGCGGCGATGGGGTGCTACGGCGGGCCGATCGAGACCCCGAACATCGACCGGATCGTCGACCAGGGCGTGCGCTACACGCAGTTCCATACGACGGCGCTGTGCTCGCCGACGCGGTCGTGCCTGCTGACCGGGCGCAACCACACGCGCAACGGCATGGCGTGCATCACCGAGTGCGCCAGCGGGTTCCCCAACGCCAACGGCGTGATCCCGCCCGAGAACGGCCAGATCCAGCAGATCCTCGGCGAGCGCGGCTGGAACACGTACATGGTCGGCAAGTGGCATCTGTGCCCGGAGGCCGAGATGAACCTCGCCTCCACGCGGCGCAACTGGCCGAACGGGCGCGGCTTCGAGCGCTGGTACGGCTTCCTGGGCGCCGAGACCAACCAGTGGTATCCCGAGCTGGTCTACGACAGCCACCCCGTCGACCCGCCGCGCTCGCCGGAGGAGGGCTACCACCTGACCGTGGACCTCACCGACAAGGCGCTGGAGTTCGTCAAGGACGCCAAGGTGCTGGCGCCCGACAAGCCCTTCTTCCTCTACTACGCGCCGGGGGCCTGCCACGCGCCCCACCATGCGCCGAAGGCGTGGAGCGACCGGTTCAAGGGCCGCTTCGACATGGGGTACGAGGCACTGCGCGAGCAGACGCTCGCGCGCCAGAAGGAGCTGGGCATCGTCCCGCCCGACACCGAGCTGCCGCCACTGAACCCGATCGGCACGCCCGAGACGCGTACCGGGCCGGAAGGGCAGCCATTCCCCGCGGTGGACTACACGCGGCCGTGGGACTCCCTCTCGGCCGAGGAGCAGCGGCTGTTCAGCCGGATGGCAGAGGTCTACGCCGGCTTCCTCGCGCACGCCGACGCGCAGATCGGGCGGCTGCTGGACTACCTGGAGGAGAGCGGCCAGCGCGAGAACACGATGGTCGTCGTGGTCTCCGACAACGGCGCCAGCGGCGAGGGCGGCCCCAACGGGTCGGTCAACGAGAACAAGATCGCCAACGGCATCCCGGATGACATCCACGAGAACCTCGCGATGCTCGACGAGCTCGGCAGCCCGAAGACCTACAACCACTACCCCAACGGCTGGGCGATGGCGTTCAACACGCCATTCAAGATGTGGAAGCGCTACGAGTTCAACGGCGGCACGACGGACCCGTGCATCATCTCCTGGCCGGCCGGCATCAAGGCGAAGGGTGAGCTGCGCGAGCAGTACCACCACGCCGT
>JAXDGY010000050.1:0-20285 GCA_034664785.1 Solirubrobacteraceae bacterium | reverse complement strand
CCGGCGGATCCCGAAGCCTGCATGGACGGAGCGCCTGCTGTCGTTCCGGTCGCGGCAGGCGAAGGGCGGCCGGACGCGACGACGGTACGCCGCGAGCCTCGAGCACGCTGTCGACCGGGCGGGCGCGCCCCGCCCGGTCCTCAGCGCCGCCGTGCCCGTCTCGCCGGAGGCAGCGGGCCACGCCCATCGCCTGCTCTGCGACGGCGCGGGTCCGCTGTACTACGGCGGACCCGGCGAGCTGCGACACGCGGCCATCACAGCCCTCCAGGCCCTCGAGGCCGATGACACCCCCACCTGACGAGCGCGGCGAGCGCCACCGACGCGGGCACTACACCATCTTCCTCGGGATGGCGGCGGGGGTCGGCAAGACCTTCCGCATGCTGCAGGACGGCCAGGCGCAGCTCGAGGCGGGCCGCGACGTCGCCATCGGCCTCGTCGAGTCCCACGCGCGCGCCGAGACCGCCGCGCTCGCCGAGGGCCTGCCGATCGTGCCCCGGCGGCGGGTGACCTACCGCGACAACGTCCTGGAGGAGATGGACCTCCCCGGCATCCTCGTGCGGGCGCCGGAGGTCTGCCTCGTCGACGAGCTCGCCCACACGAACGTCCCGGGCGTCGAGCACGACAAGCGCTACGAGGACATCGACGACATCCTCGCGGCCGGCATCGACGTCCTGTCGACGCTCAACGTGCAGCACCTGGAGTCGCTCAACGACCAGGTCGCCGAGCTCAGCGGCGTCCGCGTCCGCGAGACGGTGCCGGACTCGGTCCTGAACCGGGCCGACGAGGTCGTCCTCATCGACCTCAGCCCCGAGGGCCTCCTCAATCGCCTCCGGGCGGGCAAGATCTACCCGCCGCAGCGCATCGAGGCGTCGCTGAACGGCTTCTTCCGCATCGAGAACCTCTCGGCCCTGCGGGAGGTCGCCCTCCGCCAGGTCGCCGAGGAGGTCGAGGCCAAGCGCCTCGTCACCGAGGTCGTCGGCACGCGCGACGAGAGCATGGCCGCCGAGAGCCCGCAGGCGGTGGGCGAGCGGTTGCTGGCCCTCGTCGAGCCGTATCCGGGAGCCCAGCGCCTCGTGCGCCGCGCGTGGCGATCCGCCCAGCGCCTCGGCGCCGACCTCGACCTGCTGTGGATCTCCCCGCCGGGCCGCGAGCCCGACGCCGAGCAGCAGCGCCACCTGACCGCACTGCGGCAGCTCGCCTCGGTGCTCGGCTGCGACTTCCTCGTCGAGTCCGGCGACGACGTCGCCGTCGCGGCCGCCCGGGTCGCCCGGGAACGCGGCTCCACCTACATCCTCATCGGCCAGTCCCGTCGCCGACGGGGCCTCATGCGCCTGCGGCGGTCGCTGTCGGAGCGGCTCGTCGACGCCCTGCCCGGCGTCGACGTGCGCATCGTCGCCCACCGCTCGCGCCGCTCGGAGAACAACCACACACCATGAACACCACCCTCGCCGTCATCCTCGTGATCCTCGCCAGCGGCGCCGGCGCGGCCGGCGGCTGGGCCGCGCGCGCCCGCCGGCGGATCACCCCCAAGGCGGTGGCCGCGGGAACGCGCACCATCCTGCTGCCGTTCACCGGTACGTCCATCTCGCGCCGCGCGCTCGAGGCGGCCATGCGCCTCGCGTTCGCCGAGGACGCGACGATCATGCCCGCCTACCTCGCCCGCGTCCCGCGCACGCTCCCGCTCGACGCCGCCCTCCCGCAGCAGTGCCTCCGGGCGATGCCGCTGCTCGAGGCGATCGAGCAGAAGGCCGTCGCCAAGGGCATCGCCGTCGACGCCCGCGTCGGCCGTGGCCGGACCTACCGCGACGCGCTGCGCCACATCATCGACGACGAGCCGGTCGATCGCATCATCGTCTCGGCGACCTCCAACCCCCGCCTAGGGCTCAACAGCGAGGACCTCGACTGGCTGCTGCAGAAGGTGCCGGCCGAGGTCATGATCCTGCGCCCCGGCCTCGAGGACCGGCGCCGCCTCACCATCGACTCCGTGGCCGGGCACTTCTAGCCCCGAGGCCGGCGCCGGATCGGTCCAATGGCCGATGGCGCCCGCTCACCGGGTCGGCGACGCTGTCGCGGCAGCCCGCACTGGGAGGCGATCGGCGCGTCCCCCCGGTATGCCGGTCGCCTCCGTGCGGGGGCTTGCCCTCCGCGTCACTCGCTGCCGGGCTCCTCGGCCGACGCCTCCCCGAGCAGCAGCTCGACGAGCACGCAGTCCTTCCACCGCCCGTCGAGCCGGCCATGCCGGCGCTGGACGCCGACGGCCTCGAAGCCCGCCGCACGGTGCACCGCGAGGCTGGCGGGGTTGTCCGCGAAGACCCGGCTCGTGAGCTTGTGCAGGCCGAGTCGCGCGCCGGCGTCGGCGAGGGCCTCGAGCAGCAGCCGCCCGGTCCCGGCGCCGCGCGCGGCGCGGTCGACGTAGACGGCGTGCTCCCCGACGCCCGCGTAGGCCTCGCGGTCGGAGTACGGGCTCACGCGGGCGAACCCGATGACCTCCCCGCTCCGCTCGGCCACGAGCACGGGCAGCCGCCCGGCGAGCCACTCCGCCGTGTCGGCCGGCGTGCGCGCCCGGGTCTCGAACGTGGCGACGCGGTCCGCGATGCCCTGGTTGTAGATCGCCGCGAGCCGTTCGGCGTCGCCCGGCCGGGCGGGGCGGATCGACACGCCGTCCATGACGGCCAGTCAACCACGCCCCCGCCCCGCCCCGGGCTGGTCCTCAGCGCAGCCGCTGTGCGAACTTCCGCGCGAGGCCCGGGTGCTGTCTGATGAGCTTCGTCTTCTGCTTGTCGAACGCGCGCGCGGTCGCGGCGCTCTGGCCCTGGGCGTGGGCCAGGTCCATCACGAAGTAGAAGAAGTAGTTCGCCTGCGTGACGATCTGCGTCTTGTACGGCTCGAAGTAGGGCACGTGGCCCTGGCCGTCGAGCGGCTGGAGGAACGCGGCCACGCCCTTGTTGAGCAGCGCGATGCTCGTGTCGACCGACCACTGGAACGGCACGACGCCGTCCTTGGTGCCGTGGACGAGCACCCCCGGCGCGTCGTCGGAGCTCGCGAACACCCCACCGGGCAGGCCGCCCGAGATCGAGAAGAAGCCGCGCACCCGGTCGGAGACCGCCGGGTCGCCGCCCGCGCCCGGGTTCTCGGCGAACATGCCCGTGCCCGCGGACGCGATCGCGCCCGCCGACTCCCCGCCGATCCCGATCCTCGTCGGGTCGATGCCGTAGGCCGCGGCGTTGGCGCGCACGTACCGCACGGCCGTCTGCGCGTCGCTGACCGCCCCCAGCGCGGCGGTGTAGCACGTCGGGCTCACCCCGCCGGCGCCGTTGCAGCCCGACGGCGCGAGCAGCCGGTAGTTGATCGAGAAGGCGACGTAGCCCAGCTTCGCGAACGTGTTGGCGAGGTCGGCCGACGGACCGCTGCCCTTGTCCCCGCAGCAGAAGCCGCCGCCGTGGACCCAGATCACGGCGGGACGCGCGGTGTTGGTGTCCCCGGTCGGCCGGTAGACGTCGAGCTTCAGCGCCACGGGCTGGTTGCTGGCGTCCGGCGCGGTGCCGTACTGGACGTCGGCCGTCTTGGTGACCGACGTGAAGACCTGGTCGCGGTAGCGGACCGTCCCCGCGCCCTCCGGCCGGGGCACCGTGCAGCCTGTGAACACGGCGAGCGCCAGCAGCGCCGCGAGCAGCGCGGCCAGCCTGGGCGCCCCGATCCCCATCACCCTCCGGCTCGCCGGCCGCGTCTCTCCTTGACCCCTCATGCGCGCTCCTCATGGACGGTTGGTCGTTCCTCGCGCCCGGCTGCCCATGCCGCGATGCGATCTCCCCCGATCGGGAAGAACCTAACCGCTGGTCAGCACGAGCGCCAGAGCGGTCGTCAGGCGCTGCGCCGCCGCATCCTGCGGTACGCGAGGACGGCCAGCACTGCGACCACGATGCCCACGGGGTCGAGGTGGGAGGGCCACATGTCCATCAGCTTGGGCGATCCGCCCTGACCGGCGCCTGAACGGCTGCCGCGCCGCCCGGCCGGACCGCGGGAGCGGCAGCACCGGGGGACGGGTGCTGCCGCTCCAGTCGGCGGTTCTGGGGAGCGGCCATCCATGCCGAGCCCCGCGAGGATGAAAGCGCGGACGGCGCCGCGCCGCACACCCCTGTGCAGGCTCTGTGGCGGTTCTGGCCCCGCAGCCACCGATTCGCTGCAGCCTTTCGGTGGCGTCAGCCGCGATTGCGCCCGTAGGCGTCGTGGGAGGAGACCCACTCGTCGGCGACGATGGCGGAGCCCAGCGACAGCTCGCCGCAGACGACGGTCGCGGCGACGATCTCCGCGAGCTTGCGCACCTTGCCCTCGCCGTAGCACCCCAGCAGCTCGAGGCACTCGCGCTGGGTCGGGAGCCCCGTGCCGCCGCCGTAGGTGGCCACGATCAGCGACGGGATCGTGATCGAGTAGTAGTAGTCGTCGTTCTCGCGCAGCTCGGCGTAGACCAGCGCGGCCTGGGACTCGGCGACGTTGGCGACGTCCTGCCCGGTGGCCATGAACATCGCGGTGATGCCGTTGGCCGAGTGGGCGCCGTTGTTGGTGATGCCGGACAGGTAGCCGCCCAGCGTGGAGATCTGCCGCGCGCGGTACACCGCCGCGCTGGAGACGTTCATGATCTCCCGGAAGGCCGCGTCCGGGATCGTCGCCTCGGCGATGACGCGCTTGCCGCGGGAGCGCAGCACGTTCAGGTGCGAGTGCTTCTTGTCCGTGGCGAGGTTGGCCTCGAGCATGTAGTCGTGCAGCTCGGGATGCTGCGAGCGGATCCACTCGCACGCCGCGTAGGTCGCCTTGCCCGTCATGTTCTGGCCCGCGGCGTCGCCCGTCGTGAAGTTGAAGCGCGTGTAGACGAAGCGCCCGGCGGTGTAGCGCTCGATGTCGCGCAGGCGCCCCGACCGCGTGGTCGCCTCCGCCGCCTGCCGGATCTCCTCGAAGTGCTCGTCGATCCAGCCGACGAAGTCCCGCGCCTCGCGCGCGGAGTCGAACAGGAACGCGGGCGCGCGCTGCATCGCGTCGTCGGTCACGGTGACCTTCACGCCGCCGGCCTGGCGCAGCAGCTTCATGCCGCGGTTGTAGGAGGCGACGAGCGTGCCCTCCGTCGTGGCCAGCGGGACGTAGAACTCGCCTTGGGCGTGCTCCCCGTCGACGAGCAGCGGGCCGGCGACCCCGATCGGCACCTGCGCCACGCCCGTGAAGTGCTCGACGTTGCCGGGCAGGACGGACGGGTCGAACGAGTAGGAGCCGACGTGCTCGAGCGACGCGCCGGTCTGCTGCTCGAGGAACTCGCGGCGCTGTCGCGCCGCCTCGGGCGTGTAGTCGTCCTCGGGCGAGCGGGGGATGCGCGGGGCGGCCATGGACGTAGCATGCCACGTGCTACCCGCGCGGGGCGTGCGGCCGGGACGCCCGGCGGAGGGCGCCGGAGCGCCCGTCCGCCGGGTCCCGCAGCAGTGGCCTAGGCGCCCGCGGCCGCGGCCGCGAGCAGCTCGCCCGCGACGCGGTCGGTGGCGTCGTGCGCCCCGCCGAGCAGCCGGCGCGACAGCTGCGCGCGGCGGAAGAACAGCGGCGCGTCGTGCTCCCACGTCGCGCCGATGCCGCCGTGCACGTTGATGTTCGAGCGCGCGGCGAAGTCCAGCGCGTGACCCGCGGCGCTGCGGAACGCCGATGCCGCGAGCGGGAACTCCTCCGGCTTGTCGTGCCCCGCCCAGCCCGCGTAGTACTGCAGCGAGCGGGCGTTGTCCATCTGGCGCAGGACCTCGGTCAGCTCGTGCTTGATCGCCTGGTAGGAGCCGATCGCGCGCCCGAAGGTGAACCGCTCCTTGGCGTACTGCACGCTCATGTCGAGCGTCGTCTGGATCGTGCCGAGCGACTCGGAGGCGATCAGCGCCTGCGCCAGGTACCACGCCGCGGCGAGCTGGTCGGCCTCGACGGCGAGGCGCCGGCCCGGTGTGGCGTCGAAGCTCACGTGCCCGAGCGAGCGCGTGGCGTCGTAGCGCGTGACGGCCTCGACCGAGGCGCCCTCCACGGCTGCCGCCGCCGGCGCGCCGGACGCGTCGGTCCCCACGACGACGAAGAGGCCGGCGCCGGGGGCGTCGGGCACCCAGGCCACGGTGCCCGTCACGGAGCCGTCGCCGGCGATGACCGGCGAGGGCACGCGCGCGAAGCCGTGCGCGGCGTCGGCGGTCCAGCCGTCCTGCTCGTCGCCCGGCGGACGGGCCGGGACGTAGACCGGCCGGACGTCGCCCGCGGCGACGGCGTCCAGCGCCGCGTCGCCGGCGGCCTGGAGGATGGCCGTGGCGGGCAGGAGCCCGAGCAGCGGGGTGCTCGCGAGGGTGCGCCCGCACTCCTCCAGCACGAGCATCGCGTCGAAGACGCCGAGCCCGGCGCCGCCGTGCTCCTCGCCGATCAGCAGGCCGGGCCAGCCGGCCTCGACGACCATCGGCCAGAGGTCGGGGAGCGCGGACGGGTCCTCGAGCGCCTCCCGCGCGGCCTCGACGGTCTTGAAGCGCGCCAGCGCGCCGCGGGCGGCCTCGCGCAGGAACTCCTGCTCGTCGGTCAGGGCGAGGTTCATGCGGCCGCGGCCTCCTTCTCCTTGGCCCGCAGCTCGGAGAAGGGGATGCCCTTGTCCAGGCGGGGCTCCGGCGGCAGGCCCAGGACCCGCTCGCCGATCGTGTTGCGCAGGATGGACTCCGTGCCGCCCGCGGACTTCAGCCCGGGAAGGAAGGAGATCAGGTAGGCCCACTCGGAGTCCTCGGCGAGGGCGTCGGGGCCGATGACGTCGGCGATCAGCTCGCCCGCGGCGACCGCCGCGTTGACCGTCGTGACCTTGGCCAGGCCCGCCTCCGGGCCGGGGATCTGCCCGTTCTGCAGCGCCGTGAGCGTCCGGTAGCTCGTGAAGCGGATCGCCAGCAGCTCCGTCGCCAGGTCGCCCAGGCGGCGCCGGACGTCGGGATCGCGCGACGCCGCCGGGTCCGCGCCGACGGCGGCGGCGAAGCGGTCGGAGCGGTAGCCCATGCCCGAGGAGCCCAGGCCGATGGTCAGGCGCTCGTACATGAGGACGGTCAGCGCCGTGCCCCACCCGTTGCCGACGCCGCCGACGACCATGTCGTCGGAGAGCCGGACGTCGTCGAAGAAGACCTCGTTGAACTCCGCCTCGCCGGAGATCTGGCGCAGGCCGCGGATCGTCACGCCCTCGGCGTCCATCGGCACGATGAACATCGTCAGGCCCTTGTGCTTGGGCACGTCGGCGTCGGTGCGGGCGAGCAGCAGGCCGTAGGCGGCGAACTGCGCGTTGGTCGTCCACACCTTCTGGCCCGTGAGCGACCAGCCGTCGCCCTCCCGGCGGGCGCGCGTCTGCACGGCCGCCAGGTCGGAGCCCGCGGCCGGCTCGGAGAAGAGCTGGCACCACACCTCGTCGCCATGCAGCATCGGCCCCAGGTGACGGGTCTTCTGCTCGTCGGTGCCGTGGGCGATCAGGCACGGGCCGAGCATGCCGATGCCGATGACGTCCAGGATCCCGGGCACGCGGGCGTCGGCGATCTCCTGGTTGGCGATGACCTGCTCGATCGGGCCGAGCCCCTGCCCGCCGAACTCCTTCGGCCAGGTGATGCCGGCCAGGCCGCCCTCCGCGAGCTGCCGCTGCCATGCGCGGCGGGCATCGATGTACGCGGTGTCGTCGGAGGCGCCGGACGCCGGGGGCGCCTGGGCCTTGTGCTCGTCCAACCACCTGCGCACCTGCTCGCGGTACCCGGCTTGCTCCGGCGTGTCGTTGAGGTCCACGCGCTTCCTCCTTCGGCTGACTGGCCAGTCGGTCGGTTCCGGCGATCATACGGGCGTGCCGACCCGTTGGGTGAACCTCTTTCAGCTTTTGTGCGCCGGTCCGGTCCTCGCCCGGCTGGCCCGCGGCCGGCGGCGACGCCCGCCGCTGGTCGCACCCCCGCCCGGCGCTCCGGGGGCTGCGCGGGTCAGCGTCGTCATCCCGGCGCGCGACGAGGCCGGCCGGATCGGGCCGTGCCTGGCCGGGCTGCGCGACGACCCGGACGTGCTCGAGGTCATCGTCGTCGACGACCGCTCGGCGGACGCCACCGCCGCGGTGGCCCGGGCGGCGGGCGCCACGGTGCTCGAGGGCGCCGAGCTGCCCGAGGGCCTGGTGGGCAAGCCGTGGGCGCTGCAGCAGGGCCTCCAGGCCGCGGGGGGCGAGGTCGTGGTCACGCTCGACGCGGACACGCGCCCGCGCCCGGGCCTCGTCGGCGCGCTGGCCGCCGAGCTGCTCGGCCGCCCCGAGCGCACGCTGCTCACCGGCGCGCCCCGCTACGAGTGCGACGGCCCGGGGGAGCGCCTGCTGCAACCGGCGTTCCTGGCGACGATCGTCTACCGCAGCGGGCCGGTCGACGTCGACGGCCCCCAGCCGGTGCCCGGGCGGGTGATCGCCAACGGGCAGTGCCTGGCCGCGCGCCGCGAGACGCTGCTGGCGGCGGGCGGCTTCGCGCTGGCCGGGGCGCACATGACCGACGACGTCGCGCTGGCCCGCGCCCTCGCGCGCCGCGGGTGGGAGGTCCGCGGCGTGGACGTCGCCGACCTGCTCGAGGTCCGGATGTACGAGTCGGTCGCGGAGACCTGGGAGGGCTGGGGCCGCTCGCTGATGGGCCCGGACGTCAACCCACCCGTCCGGACGGCGGTCGACCTGCTGACGCTGTGGCTCGTGCAGGCGCTGCCGCTGGCGCGCATCCTGACGCGGCGCGCCGCCCCGCAGGACTGGCCGCTGGCGGCCGTGCGCCTCGCGCTGACCGCCGCGACCGCGCGGTCCTATGCCCGCCGCGGCCTCCCGTACTGGCTCTCGCCGCTGGCCGACGTCCCCGCGCTCGTGCGCCTCACGGGCTCCGTCCTGCGCCCGACGCGCAGCTGGCGGGGGCGCAGCTACGGACCGGCTCAGAAGCCGTTCTGAACCTGGTTCTCAGGTGAGCAGCAGCACCACCGCGACCCCGGTCCCGTAGCCGGCGACGACCCGCCGCAGCAGGACGGGGGACAGCCGGCGGGCCACGCTCGCGCCGAGGCGGCCGCCGATCAGGCTGGCGACGGCGATGATCGCGCACGCGCGCCAGTCCACCGGCCCGAAGACGGCGAGCACGAGCGCGGCGGCGAGGGAGACGATGAGGCTCAGGACGCCCTTGACGGCGTTGAGCCGCTGGAGGTCCTCCTCGATGAGGATCGCCATGAGCGCGAGCAGCATGATCCCGAGGCCCGCGCCGAAGTAGCCCCCGTAGATCCCGCCGAGGAACAGCGTGCCGAGCAGCAGCGGCCCGCCCTCGCGCGGGGCCCCGCCCTCCGGGCCGCGGCGGGCGCCCGCGAGGTGCGGCTGGGCGAGCAGCAGGGCGACGGCGAGCAGGACGAGGAAGGGGACGACGGCGTCGAACGCCTTCGCGGGCGCGGTCAGCAGGATGACCGTCCCGGCCAGCGCGCCGAGCCCGGCGGCGGCACCGAGGCGGCGCACGCGGGCCCCCTGTCCCTCGAGCTCGCGGCGGTAGCCGAGCGTCCCCCCGACGTACCCCGGCGTCACGGCGATGAGGTTCGTCGCGTTCGCCGTCAGCGTCGGGTAGCCCGCCAGCAGCAGCGCGGGGAACGAGACGAGCGAGCCGCCGCCCGCGATGGCGTTGATGCCCCCGGCCGCCAGGCCGGCAGCGGCGAGGAGCACGACGGTGGCGATGCTCACGCCGTCTTCGCCCGGGACTGCAGCGCGCGGACCCCGAACAGGAGGCCGATCGAGGTCATCAGGGCGCCCGTGGCGGCCACCCGCTCGGCGGGGTCGAAGGCGAGCTGGATCACCGGGAAGGCGAACACGCCGACCCGCGCACCCCAGGCGAAGGAGCGGGCGCCGAGCGAGACGAGGCCGCAGACGGCCAACGCGCAGGCCGCGGCGGGCAGCGCGCAGGCGAACATCCCGCCGGCGAAGGTCATCACCGACTTCCCGCCCCGCCGGCGGGAGAAGGCGGGCACGGCGTGACCGAGCATCGCGGCCGCCACCCCGGCGTAGGCGCCGCCCCAGCCCGCCAGCGCAGCGCCGATCGCGCCCGCGGCCGCGCCCTTCAGCGCGTCGCCGAGGAACGCCGGCCACGCGCGCCGCGCGCCGAGCTGCTCGAGCGCGTTCCAGGCGCCCGGGTTGCCGTCGCCTGTCCTCAGCAGGTCGACGCCGTGGGCGCGCGCGACGAGCAAGGAGGCCGGGACGCTCCCCAGCCCGTATCCCACGATGATCGTCGCCAGCCATGCCATCCGTCGCCTCCTTCCACCTGATCCGGTACCCACTCCCGGCCACGCCGCAGGCAGTCTCGCGCATGGGGCTCGATCGCCCGCTCCTGCGGGGGACGGCGGGGCTGTCGTTCTGGAAGCTGCTCGGGACGGGTCGCGGGCGGACGATGACCCTCGGCGCGGACCTGGCGCGCTGGGGGCTGTTCGCGGTCTGGGACGACGAGGCCGCGCTCGACCGCTTCCTCGACGCCTCGGAGATCGCGGCGCGCTGGCGCGACCTGGGCCGGGAGGCCTACCACGTGCGGCTGGAGCCGCTGCGCGTCGCGGGCGCGTGGGGTGGGCGCAACCCGCTGCCCGACGTGACCGGCGGGTCGATCGCTCCCGCCGCGCCCGTGGCGGTCCTCACCCGCGCGACCATCCGCCCGTCCCGCCTGCCGGCCTTCTACCGGGCGATCGGGAGGCCGGCCCGCGACCTGCTCGGGCACGACGGCGTGCTGGCGAGCGTCGGCGTGGGCGAGTGGCCGCTGGCGCGGCAGGCGACCTTCTCGCTGTGGCGCTCCTTCGACGACGTGCGCGCCTACGCCTACGGGCGTCCGGCGCACCGCGAGGTCGTCCGGCGCACGCGCGAGGAGGGCTGGTACTCCGAGGAGCTGTTCGCGCGCTTCCGCCCCTACGGCGCGCGGGGCACCTGGGACGGGCGCGACCCGCTGGGCGCGGCGCCCGCGCCAGCCCGCTGAGCGCGCCCCGCGGCGCGGCGCTCAGGCCGGCCCGAGCTCGCCGGCGACGTGCGCGGCGCCGAGCATCACGAGCGGCAGGCCGCCGCCCGGGTGCGCCGTCCCGCCCACGCGGAAGAGACCCCGCACGCCAGGGACCCGCGGTCCCGGGCGCCGCAGCGTGGCCAGGCGGCCGTGCGGGGCGTCGCCGTAGATCGCGCCGCCCACCGCGCCGGTCTCGGCCTCCAGGCTCGCGGGCGAGCGCACGTGCCGGGCGACGACCCGTGCGCCGACGCCGAGCGCGGCCACGACGCGGTCGGCCTCGGCCTCCCAGTCGGCTGCCACGCCGGCCGGGGCGTTGACGAGCACGAACCAGTTCTCGCCGTCCTCGGGCGCCTCGGCGGGCACCGTGGCGCACGAGGCGCTCAGGTACAGCGTCGGATCGCGGACGGGGCGGCGGTGGGCGAAGAGGTCGTCGAACTCGGCGTGGTAGTCGGCGGGGAAGCGGATCTGGTGGTGGACGAGGCCCGGCGTGCGCCCCTCCAGGGCGAGCATCAGCGCCAGGCCGGAGACCGAGGGCTCGTGCCGGCGCCGGTGCGGGTCGCCGCCGCGCAGCGCGGCCTCGAGCGCCCGGGCGTCTCCGTCGAACACCACGGCGTCGGCAGCGAGGAGACCGTCGAGGGTGCGGACGCCGGTCACGCGCGCGCCGTCGCGCACGACGCCGAGCACGGGCGTGCCGGTCCGCAGCACCCCGCCGAGCTCGGCCAGGCGACCCGTGAGCGCCTCGACGATCCCGTACAGGCCGCCCGGGACGTGCCACGCGCCGAAGGCGTGCTCGACGTAGCCGGCCAGGACGAGCGCCGCCGGCGCGCGCCGCGGGTCCGCCCCGGCATAGGTCGCGAAGCGCTCGATGACCATGCGCAGGCGCGGGTCGCGGGCGACGCTGCGCGCGAGGCTCGAGACCGTGTGCCAGGGCCGGACCCGCAGCGCATCGCGGGGGTCGGGCGGGGCCTCGCCGGGCCCCGGGCGCCGCGGCGGCCACGGCGGCGGGCCGGTCAGGAAGGGCCCCGACGCCCGCCACATCGCCGCGCAGATGCGCAGGAAGCGCGTCCAGTCCGCCCCGGAGCCGGGCGACCACCGGTCGAGCGCCGCGACGCTCGCGGCGTGGTCGGCGCTCAGGTCGACGGTGCTGCCGTCGGCGAAGTGGTAGTGGGTCACCGGCTCGACCGGGATGAGCTCGGGCGGCGGCGTCCCGGTCTGCGCGCACAGCTCCTGCAGCACCCACGGCATGGTCAGCAGGGACGGACCCGAGTCGAAGCGCCACGTGCGCCCGGCCTCCGAGAGCTCCACCCGGCCCGCCTTCCCGCCGGCCGCCGGCGCCTGCTCCAGGACGGTCACCGCGTGGCCCGCGGCCGCCAGGCGGACCGCGCAGGCCAGCCCACCGACGCCTGCGCCCACGACGGCGACGCGCATCAGCGCCCCCGGCGCCCCGCGGCCAGCCGCGCGCGGAGCGCGGGCAGCGCGAACGCGCCCATCGCGGTGCCCCCGGCCACCGCGACGCGCGGACGCCGCCAGAACAGCAGGTTGGCGACGCCCTCGCCGATCCACGTCCACGCGTAGAGCGCCAGCGCCGCGTCGTCGTCCGTCCGGGCGTCGTCGCCGTCGAGCACGGTCCAGAGCGCGAAGACCGCGCCCGCGGTCGCGACCCAGCCGGCGAAGTTCGACAGCGGGACGTCCTCGTAGCGGCCGGGCCGCTCCCAGGTCCAGTAGCCCTCGCGCACCATGCGGGGGTCGAGGTAGACGTCCCATGCCGCCAGCGCCCCGGCGGCGAGCGCCGCGCGCGGTCCGCGCCGTGGGGTGATCCGCCCGGCCACGGCCCAGCTCGGGCCGGCCATCATCGCCCAGCAGGCGGCCGCCAGCAGGGGCACGCCGCGCACGCGGGGGCCGAGCTTGTCCGAGTAGGCGTAGTGCCCGAAGGGCAGCCCGCTCGCCACGCCGGCGAGCTCGGCCCCGAAGCCGATCGCGGCGGCGCTCCCGGTCAGCGCCGCGGCCCGCGCGCCGCCGCGCTCCGCGACCGCATCGGCCACCGACGCGCCGAGCATCAGCCCGACGATCCCGCGGGTCGCGGCGACCCGGCGGGCGGCCGGCAGCCGCGGGTAGGCGACCTGGGCGCCGACCACCGCGGCGAGGAGCAACCGAGACGTTCGCACTGGGTCGCGGAGGGTAGCCGTGCGTCCCGCCTAGCCCTTCGGCTGGCCTTTGGCGCCGAGGCTCGTCTTTCCGGAGCGTCGGCCCTATGGTCGGCGCCCGCCGGACCCAGCGCCGGGACGGATCCCAATGCGCCGAACGCTCGCACCAGGCCTGATCACGGCCCTCCTGCTCTTGCTCTGCCTGGCCCCAGGGGCGCGGGCCGACGGGGTCACCAACCTGGGTGACGACGCACGCACGGGCTGGTACCCCGGCCAGCCCGCGCTCGGGCGCGCCGACGTCGGCGCCGCCGACTTCGGGCAGCTGTTCGCGACGCGGATCACCGGCCAGGTCTACGCCCAGCCGCTGGTCTCCAACGGCACGCTGCTGGTGGCCACCGAGGAGAACTGGCTGTACGGCATGGACCCGGCGACGGGCGCGATCCGCTGGCAGCGCCGGCTCGGCCCCGCCTTCGACGCGACCGCCGCGCCGATCTCCTGCAGCGACCTGACGCCCCACGTCGGCGTGACCGCCACGCCGGTGATCGACCCGGCCAACGGGGGGACGGCGTACGTCACCTCCAAGCGCGGGCCGGGCGATGCCGCCTTCGCCGCCGGTGCCTACGTCATGCACGCCGTCGACCTGCAGACGGGCAACGAGCGGCCGGGCTTCCCCGTGGAGCTGAAGGGCCCCGCCGACGACGACCCGGGCCTCGCCTTCGACCCCAAGGTGGAGCTCCAGCGGCCGGGACTGCTGCTCATGGGCGGCGTGGTCTACGCCGCCTTCGGCGGCCACTGCGACTACGGCGACTACCGCGGCTGGGTCTTCGGGGTCTCGCAGGCGGGATCGATCACCACGCGCTGGGCGACCGAGCCGCAGGCCAACCACGGGGCCGGCATCTGGCAGGCGGGAACCGGCCTGGCCACCGACGGCGCCGGCAGCCTCTTCGTCGTCACCGGCAACGCCTACGGCCCGACGGGATCCCCGTCCGGCAACCCCGTCCCCGGCTCCGCGCCGCCGCGCGGGCTCGGCGAGTCCGTGGTGCGCCTGCGCGTGGGCTCCGACGGCCGCCTGCGCCCCGGCGACTTCTTCGCACCGGGCTTCGCCACCCTCCTGGACGACTACGACTCCGACTTCGCGTCGGGCGGCCCCGTCGTCCTGCCCAGCGGCTTCGGGACGGCCGCGGCGCCCGCGACGCTGGCGATCGCCGGCAAGCAGGGGACGGTGTACACGCTCGACCGCAGCAACCTCGGCGGCTTCCGCCAGGGGCCCGCGGGCGGGGACGCCTACGTGCACGCCACGCCACAGCGCGGCTCGGTGTTCGGGCACCCCTCCGTGTGGCCGGGCGGCGGCGGCTGGGCCTACGTCCCGACCAGCGGGGCGTGGGGCGGCGCCACGGCGAGCGGCATCGACTTCTACCGCCGGACCGTCGACGCGACGACCGGCCTGCCCCAGCTCACGCTGTGCGCGTCGACCCCGGCGGGCGACCCGATCGGGATCGGCACGAGCTCGTCGGTCATCACGTCCGACGGCCTGACGCCAGGCTCCGCCGTGATGTGGGCGGTGACGATGCCGTTCCGCGACGGGGTCGGCGCGCAGCTGCGGGCCTACGACCCCGAGCCGGCGTGCGGGTCCAAGCCGGCGCCGCTGCGCGCGTTCGCCGTCGGCAAGGGCACGAAGTACGGCGTCCCCGGCATCGGCGACGGCCGCGTCTACGTCGGGACGCTCGACGGCAAGCTGCTCGGGTACGGGCGCCCGAGCACGACGCCGCTGACCGCTTCCGGCGGCGCGCTGGGCGACGCGATCGTCGGGACGCCGCTGACCAAGGACGTCGTGCTGACCGTGCAGCAGCCGGGCCTGACGATCACCTCGATCGGCCTGGACGCCGGGTCGGCCTTCACGCTCGGCGCGCCGTCGCCCGGCCTGCCGGCCGCACCGGGCAACGGCGGCACGCTGCGGATCCCCGTGACCTACGCGCCCTCCCAGCCGGGGCTGGCCGGCTCCACGCTGCACGTCCAGACCTCCGCGGGCGAGCTGCTCGTCTCGCTGTCGGCCCGCGCCCGCGCCGCCGGCGGCTACCTGCAGACCTCGCCGTCGCTCATCTCGCTCGGCGGCGTCCGCGTCGGGACGACGGCCCAGGGCACGGCGACCTTCACCAACGCGGGCGCCCAGCCGCTGCACATCACGTCGGTCGCGGCGCCCGCCGCGCCCGCGACGATCTCCGGGCTGCCCGCGGCCCCGTTCACGCTGCAGCCCGACGACTCCATCACCGCCACGGTGCGCTTTCCGGCCACGAGCCCCGGCGACTACGCCTCCGAGCTGCATCTCGAGACTGACGGCTCGGAGCCGGTGGGCAACCGGACCGTGGGCATCACCGCCACCGCGCAGATCCCCGGGCACCTCGAGATCACGCCGTCCGCCGGCCTGGATCTCGGGGGCGTCGTCACCGGGCAGACCGCCGCGGGGACGCTGACCCTGACCAACACGGGCACCGCGGCGCTGACGCTCACGAAGTCCAAGAAGCCGGCGGGCGGCCCGTTCACCGTCGGCGCGCCGTCGATCGACGAGGGCTCCGTGCTGCAGGGCGGCGCCACCGTCGCCGTCCCGGTCACCTTCACGCCGACGGCCGCGGGCGCGGCGAGCCAGAGCTGGGCGCTGACCGCCGACGACGGCGCCGGCGCGCACACCATCACCCTCACCGGCACGGGCCTGACCCCCGGACGGCTGGCGGTCCCCGCGACCCCGCTGGACCTCGGGCGCGTCGCGCTCGGGCAGTCCGCGAGCACGACGCTCGCCGTGCGGAACACCGGGCAGGCGCCCGTGCGCCTGACCACCGTGGGCGCCGCCGGCGCCGGCTTCTCGGTCACCGGGGCACAGGCCGGCGACGCGATCGCGCCCGGCGCGACGAGCACCCTGACCGTCGCCTTCGCGCCCGCGTCCTCCGGCGCGCAGACCGGCACGCTCACCGTCGCGGGCGACGACGGCCAGGGCGCCCGCACCGTCGCCCTGAGCGGTCGCGGCTTCGGCCCGGGCCGCCTCGTGCTCGGCGCGACCGCCGTCGACTTCGGCGCCATCGCCCCCGGGACCCAGGCCGTGCGGACCGTCACCGTGCGCAACCCCGGCGAGAGCGCGGTGCGCATCACGGCGCTCGAGGTCCCCGGCGCCCCCTATGCGATGACGGGCGCCGCCGTCGGCGACGTCCTCGCCCCGGGTGCGTCGGTGACGCTGACGGTCAGCTTCGCGCCGGCCGCCGCGGGCGCGTTCAGCGGCACGCTGACCGTCACCGGCGACGACGGGCTCGGCCCGCAGCGCGTGGCGCTCGGCGGCGCGGGCCTGCCGCCGGAGCCTCCCGCCCAGGCCGCCGTCCCGCCGGCCGGCGACGCGCCGGCGCCGCCCGCGGAGCCGGGGGCCGCCCCGGCCTTCGCCCCGGCACCGCTCGCTGCGCTGCTCACCACGGCGCCGAGCCTGACGCCGCTGGCCACGCTGCCGTCCCGCCTCACCGGCCTGCGCCTCACGCCGGCGCGGTTCCGGACCCGCACCACGCTGCGCTTCCACCTGACGGGCCGCGCCCGCGTCCGCGTGACGGTCCGTCGTGCCACGGGCAGCCGCGCCGCGATCGGCGGCGCGCTGGTGCTCGACGCCCGCGCGGGCTGGACGTCGGTCGCCTTCTCGGGCCCCGGGCGGGCCCTCGCGGCCGGTCGCTACCTGCTCGCCGCGACGCCGGCGGGTGGGCGAGTCGCCCGCGTGGCGTTCACCGTGGCGCCACCTCCTGCAGCCCGCGGTCGAACAGCACACGCGCCTGCCGCCCGGGGTCGATCGAGTGCAGCAGCACCACGCCCAGCCGCCGGCCCCGCCGCGTGACCGCGGCGACGAGGCAGCGCCCGGCCGCATCCGTGTAGCCCGTCTTGATCCCGATCGTGCCGGGGTAGCCCGTCCGCAGGAGCGGGTTGTTGTTGTTGAGGAAGAGCTTGCCGCCCTTGATCGGGAAGGGCAGCACGGCCTGCCGCCGGCCGACGATCTTGGCCAGGCGCGGCTGGTCGAGGATCGCGCGCGACAGCGCCGCGAGGTCGAGCGGGCATGAGGAGTTGCCGGCGTCGACGAAGCCACTGGGGGAGGAGAAGTGGCTGCACTGCAGGCCGAGCGATGCGGCCTCGGCGTTCATGCGCGTCACGAACCGCGCGACGGTTCCGCTCGTACGCTGGGCGAGGGCGATGGCGGCGTCGTTGCCCGACGGGAGCAGCAGCCCGTAGAGCATCGCGGACACCCCGACGGACTTGCCCTTGGGCAGCACGCCGACGCCCGAGCCGTGATAGGCCAGCGCCTCCTTGGTCACCCGCACCTTCGTGCCGGCCGGGAGCCGGTCGGCGACGATGAGCGCCGTCATCATCTTCGTCAGGCTGGCGATCGGGAGCGCGCGGGTCGGGTTGCGCCGCCACAGCACGCGCCCGGTGTCGAGGTCGAAGAGCAGGCCCGCGCGGGGTGGGCGCTTGAAGTGCGGGTCCACCGGGTCGCGCGGGTCGGCCAGGTTCACGGCCAGCGGCCGCGGGCCCGTCCCCGGGGTGATCGGCCCGTTGGCGATCTGCAGCGGTGCCGCCGGCGTGGCCGCGGCGGCGGCGCCCTTCGTGCCGCCGCCCGCATCGCCGCAGCCGGTGAGGCCGCCGCCGGCGGCCAGCGCGACGACCGCGCCGGTGAGGATCGCGCGTGGCGCCCTCACTGCTGTGGCGGCTCCCGCAGGGCGCCCACCACGCCGAAGCCCACCATGGCGAGCACGACGAGGGACACGGCCGTGAGCACGTCGGGACCGTTGCGGACGACGACCGCGACGGTCAGCGCGCCGAGGACGGCCACGAACGCCAGCGCGGCGACGAGGATCGGCCGGGCGCCCGGCACGTCAGCTCCCCGCGGCCATCAGTAGACCGGGTGCTTCGGCGCGTCGGCGATCTCGTTGCGACGGCTCGCGAAGAGCTTGATCGCGAGCAGCCCGAAGGCGAACCCGCCGATGTGGGCGAAGTAGGCGACGCCGCCCGCGCCGCCGGTCGGGTCGGTCAGGTCGAGATAGCCGAAGATGGCCTGCTGGGCGAACCAGATGCCGAGGAAGACGAGCGCGGGCAGCTCGATGACCGTGAAGAACAGGATGATGAAGACGACCGTCAGGACGCGGGCCCGCGGGTAGAGCAAGAGGTAGCCGCCGAGCACGCCGGCCACCGCGCCCGACGCCCCGAGCGTCGGCACCGCCTCGTTGGGGCCGATGGCCACCTGCAGCGCCAGCGCCGCCAGGCCGCCGAGCAGGTAGAAGGCGACGAAGCGGACCTTGCCCATGGCGTCCTCGACGTTGTTGCCGAAGATCCACAGGAACAGCATGTTGCCGCCGAGGTGCAGCAGGCCGGCGTGGGAGAACATCGCCGTGAACGGGGTCAACCAGGTCGAGATCTGGCTGTCGGGCGTGCCCGTCACCCCGGGGCGGCCCTGGCAGGCGATGGCCTGCGCCTGGGCCGAGAAGTCGCACTCCTTGCCCGGGTGCGTCAGCTCGTAGGGGATCGCCGCGTAGTGCGTCAGCGCCGTCTGGTCCAGCGACCCGCCGCTGAAGTCGATGCCCGACTTCTTCTGGAGGAAGAGGTAGGCCACGACGTTGAGGACGATGAACAGCACCGTCATCACCGGGAAGTCCCGGTAGGGGATGTTGTCCTTGATCGGGAACACCGGGCGCGGAGGCTACCCGCCGTGCCCGCTAGGCGGACGCGCTGGCCGCGAGCGGCCCGATGCCCGGCTGGTCCTGCGGGACGTGCTGGTCGGCGTGGTAGCTCGAGCGCACGAGCGGACCCGCCGCGATGTGGTCGAAGCCGAGGGCGTACCCCGCCTGCTCGACGACCTTGAACTCGTCCGGATGCCAGTAGCGCACCACGGGCAGGTGACGCTCGGTGGGGCGCAGGTACTGGCCCACCGTGATGATCTGGACGCCGCGCGCGCGCAGCTGGCCGAGCGCGTCGACGACCTCGTCCACGGACTCGCCGAGGCCGACCATCAGGCCTGACTTGGTCGCGACGTCGTCACCCGCCATCTGCTTGGCGTTCTCCAGCACGCGGCCCGAGCGCTCCCAGGTGGACCCGCGCCGGGCGACGGGGTACAGCCGCGGGACGACCTCGACGTTGTGGTTGAAGACGTCGGGGCGCTCGGCCAGCACGGTGGCCAGCGGCATCTCCTGGCCGCGGAAGTCGGGGGTGAGCACCTCCACCTTGCAGGCCGGCGCCTGGGCGCGGACCTGCCGGACCGTCGCGGCCCAGATGCGCGCGCCGTAGTCGGGCAGGTCGTCCCGGTCGACGGAGGTGATGACCGCGTGGCGCAGGCCCATCTTGGCGATGGACCGGGCGACGCGCGCAGGCTCGAGCGGGTCGTTCCAGGTCGGCTTGCCCGTGTTGACGTTGCAGAAGCCGCAACGCCGGGTGCAGGTGTCGCCGAGGATCATGAACGTCGCCGTGCCGCGCTCCCAGCACTCGCCGACGTTCGGGCACGCGGCCTCCTGGCAGACCGTGTGCAGGTTCTCGGACTTGATGAGCCTGGTGAGCTCGCGGTGGCGCTGACCGCCGGGCGCGGGGACCTTGAACCACGCCGGCTTGCGCTCGCGGAAGGGGCGGACGTCGGCGCCGAGGACCTTCAGCACGTCCATGCCGCCCGGGTTGGCCCGGGACCGGGTCTGGTGGCGACGGTCCGTCTCGGCGGTGCTCATCTCGAGTCCAGGCTACTGGGCGACGCCCACGGGCTCGGGCGCGACCACGCCCGCCCGCTCCGGGGAGACCAGGCGCTGCCGGCGGCCCGCGGCCTGCGCGAAGCGCCAGGCGACGCGCTTGCGGAAGCAGGGCATGAGGTCGCCGGGGCGGCCGGTCTCCGCCGCCAGGGAGGTCATCTGCACCTCTGGCAGGCCGCACGCCACGACCCAGCCGAACGGCGCGAGGTCGTTCGACACGTTGATCGCGAAGCCATGGGTCGTCACGCCCTTGTGGACGTGCACGCCGACCGAAGCGATCTTGCGGTCGTGGACCCACACGCCCTGGTAGGCCGGGCCGTCGTCCGGGCGCGCCCGCGCCTGCACGCCCTCGTCGGCCAGCGCGGTGACGAGCGCCTGCTCCATCG
>JAXDGY010000049.1:0-9506 GCA_034664785.1 Solirubrobacteraceae bacterium | reverse complement strand
CGGGCTGGATCGTCCTCGCCCTGCCCCTGATGTATGCGAGCCCTCCCGTGCTGACCGAGGTGGTCGGGGCCCTCCCCGGGATGTCGCGGGTCATCTTCTCGCGCTACGCGTTCCCCAGCGTCGAGCTCGCGGTGATCATCCTGGCGGCCCTCGGCCTCGACGCCCTCGTCACATCGCCGGCGTCACGGCGGCGCATGCTCGTGGCCGCTGGGGCGTCGCTCGGGCTGGTGGCGCTGGCGGCGATCGTGGCCCGGCCCCTGGCCGAGGAGGCCGGGGTCGCCTTCAGCCACCGGCCCTACTTCCCGGCTGCCGTCCTCTGGGGAGCCGGCGTCGTCGCCATCGGTGCCGCGGCCGCCGTCGTTCGCAGCCGCGACAGGCGCATGCTGCTCATCGGTCTCGTCGTGGTCGGTGATGCGCTGCTGCTGTTCGCGACACCCCAGCTCTCCGCCCCCCGTCAGGTACAGACCGACCTCGCGCCAGTCGCCTTCCTGCAGCAGCACCTCGGGTTGTCGCGCGTCTTCGGGCTTGGGCCGCTCGCGCCGAACTACGGGTCCTACTTCGGGATCGCGTCGCTCAACAACGACGACTTCCCCTCGAAGGTCTTTGCGAGCTACGTTCGGGACCGGCTGGACCGCTACGCCGACGCGACCGTCTTCGTCGGCAGCGCCGGCGGCGGGCGCTCCCCGTTCGTGCCATCGCCCCGAGACGAGCTGCTGCGCAATCTCGACGGCTACCGCGCGGCCGGAGTGGCCTACGTCCTCACCCCCGCCGGCCAGCCCCTCCCGACCGGCCCGGGGTCCTTCACGCT
Source organism: Solirubrobacteraceae bacterium (assembly GCA_034664785.1). Classification (GTDB taxonomy): domain Bacteria; phylum Actinomycetota; class Thermoleophilia; order Solirubrobacterales; family Solirubrobacteraceae; genus Paraconexibacter. The sequence continues at coordinate 8,698 of JAXDGY010000049.1, read as the reverse complement.
CGCAGCCCGGACACCCACCACGTGGATCTACCACCTCGCCGGGGCGGCTCCATACTTCGGCACGACGCGTTCGGGATGCACGGTGCGCCCTCACGGCCGACAGCGCGTCAGCGTCTCGTGCCCGGCGCCGACCGTGCTCGTCCGACGCGAGAGCGACTCCCCCGATTGGAGCGCACGGGTCGACGGCCGCGAGATCCCGATCCACCCCGACAGCGGCCTGTTCCAGGCGGTCGACGTTGGAGCCGGATCGCACGAGGTCACGTTCAGCTACGCGCCGCCCAACGTCCGCTGGGGCTTGGTCGGACTGGCCGCCGGATGCGCCTGGCTGCTGGCGGCCGCCGTCCTGACACGCCGGCGCACCCCCGGGCCGCGGGGACACCATCCCGAGGCCCGAGGATGATCCACCGGGGGTCGGTCGTCGCAGCCGCGACGATGCCCCTCAGCCGGCGTTCGCGACCTGCGCCGGACGCTGGCCCAGCTTGACCTGGAAGGTCTTCGTGGCGCCGCCGCGCTTGACCGTCACGTCGACCTGATCGCCGGCCGCGTGGCCGTCCACCGCCGCGGAGAGGTCATCGGACGACGTGACGGCCGTCCCGCCGAAGGAGGTCACGACGTCGCCCTGCTGCAGCCCGGCGTCGGCCGCGGGGCTGCTCGCGGTGACGGCCGCGAGCTTGGCGCCCTGGGTCGTCCCCGTGGCGTCCTGGCTGCTGATCCCGAGGTAGGCGTGCGACACCGTGCCGCCGTTCTGGAGCTGGGAGACGACGCTCTTGACGGTGTTGGACGGGATCGCGAAGCCGATGCCGGTGTTGCCGCCCGCGGAGCCGTCGCTGGACGAGCTCGACTCGATCTGCGAGTTGACGCCGATGACCTGGCCGGCCGTGTTGAGCAGCGGCCCGCCCGAGTTGCCGGGGTTCAGGGCGGCGTCGGTCTGGATGACCTGGGAGATCGAGAAGCCGTTCGGCGCGCTGATCTCGCGCCCGAGAGCAGAGACGACGCCGGTCGTGAGCGTGCGGTCCAGGCCGTACGGGTTGCCGATCGCGTAGGTCGGGTCGCCGACCTGCACGGTGCTCGAGTCGGCCAGCTTGAGCGGCGTCAGGCTCTTGCCGCCGGTGTCGACCTTCAGCAGTGCGAGGTCGCTCGAGACGTCCTTGCCGACGAGCGTGGCGGTCTGCTGCTGGCCGTCGCCGATCTTCACCTTGATGCTCGTCGCGCCGTCGACGACGTGGGCGTTGGTCACGATGAGCCCGTCCTTGGAGATCACGAAGCCGCTGCCGGTCGCGGTGCCGGACTGGCTCTGTGGGCCGAACGGGCTGCCGGAGCCGGTCTGCTGGGTCACCTGTGCGGTGATGAAGGCGACCGACTGCGCGGTCTGCTTGTAGACCTGGCCGGCGGTCAGCGCCGTCGTGCCCGTCTCCGCGGCGACGGGCTGCGAGCTGCCCGTCGCGGCCGTCGTGACCGTCTTGGTCGTCGTGCCACTCCCGCCGTCGAGCGTCACGGCGACGCCGGAGCCGACGGCCCCGCCGCAGAAGGCGCACAGGAGGGCGGTGGTAAGGACACGCTTGGGAGCCATGCCGACAGGCTGCGCCCCGCCCGTGAAGCGATGCTGTGCGCTCTCGAAGAAGCTGCGAAGAGGGCGCTGGGCGTCAGCCGCCGCGCGCGGCGAGGGTGCTGACGACCGCCTCGTAGACGCCGGCGCCGTGGCCGGCGCCGCACGTGCGGGCGTTCGGGTGGGCCGCCAGGGCCGACCGGATCTGCGGGTCCTGCTCGACCGCGTTGGCCACCAGCCAGAACGCGCCGACCGCCGCGGCCGTGGCGAGATCCTCGTGCGAGTCGCCGACCGCCACGCAGTCCTCGGGGGCGTACCCGCGGGCCCGCGCGTGCGCGGCGACGGCGGTGGCCTTGGACACGCCGCGGGGGACCAGGTGGTAGACACGGACGCGCGGCAGGCCGTCGAGCGCCGCCGAGCGGTGGTGCCCGGCACCGTTGTCGACGAGGCGCAGGTCGGGGTGGCCCGCGGCCTCCAGGAGCGCGTCGGCCTCGGCCACGTCGACGTGCCCGCGCAGCAGATGGGAGACCTCGCGGCCCGCCGCCCACGGCTCGTGGGGCTCCAGGCGCCCGGCGTAGCGCTCGAGCAGCAGCGCGGGCGCGCCGGCGTCGGCGATCTGGTCGTGGATGGTGCGCTCGCCCGGGAGATACGGCTGCGTGAGCCAGTGCTCCTCGCCCTCGATCACATAGCCCGAGCCCGCCTCGAAGATGCAGGACGTCTGCCCGAGCAGCCGCATGGCCTCCAGCGCATCGACGCGCCGGCGGCCGGTCATCACCACGACCTCCGCGCCGGCGCGGCTGCAGGCCTCCAGCGCCCGCGCGCCGAGCAGGTCGAAGGCCCCGTCGCCCCCGCGGAACAGGGCTCCGCCGGGGCCGAGCAGGGTCCCGTCGAGGTCCACGTAGAGGCAGCGCACCGGGGCAGGCTACCCTCGGTCCCGATGGCCGTGACCGCCGCCCGCGAGCCCTGGAGCACCCTGCTCGACGTCGGTCGCTCCGACCAGCGGCTGGTCCGCGAGGCCTTCGAGGGTGCCCGCGCGCCCGACGTCGTCCCGATCCCCGAGGGGCTGCACCCCCTGCTCGCCGGCGCCCTGGACCATGTGGGCATCCGCGGGCTGTGGGCCCATCAGGAGCAGGCGCTGCTGAGCGCCATGGAGCGGACGACGATCGTCACGACCGGCACCGCGTCGGGCAAGTCGCTGTGCTTCAACCTGCCCGCCCTGCAGGCCCTGCTCCAGCGCCCGACGGCCCGCGCCCTGTACCTCTACCCGACGAAGGCGCTGGCCCAGGACCAGGCCCGCGCGCTGAACGCCTTCGGCCTGGCCAAGCAGATCCGGCCGGCGATCTACGACGGGGACACGCGCCAGGAGGACCGCCGCCAGATCCGGCGCCGGTCGAACCTCGTGCTGACCAACCCGGACATGCTCCACCTCGGGATCCTGCCCAACCACGACAAGCACTGGGCGGACTTCTTCAACAACCTCGACGTGGTCGTGGTCGACGAGGCGCACGTCTACCGCGGGGTCTTCGGCTCGCACGTGGCCAACGTCCTGCGCCGCCTGCGGCGGGTGTGCGCGCGCGAGCCCCGCATCCTGCTGGCCAGCGCGACGATCGCCAACCCCGGCGAGCTGGCGGAGCGCCTCACCGGCCTCGACGACGTCGCCGTCGTCGACCGCGACGGGTCCCCGGGCGCGCGCCGCCAGATCGCGATGTGGAACCCGCCGGTGACCGACGAGGCGCTGCAGACCCGGCGCTCGGCGCTGTCGGAGGCCGCCGAGCTCGTCGCCGAGCTCGTGCGCGAGGGCGCGCGGACCATCTGCTTCATCAAGTCCCGCAAGGCGGTGGAGCTCATGGCCAAGATGGTCAAGGACGAGCTCGAGCAGTCCGAGGCGCCCGAGCTGGCCGACCGCGTCGCCCCCTACCGCGCGGGCTACACGCCCCAGCAGCGCCGCGAGCTCGAGCGCCGGCTGACCGACGGGGACATCCTCGCGGTCATCACCACGAACGCCCTGGAGCTCGGCATCGACATCGGCGCCCTCGACGCCGCGGTCTGCGTGACGTTCCCGGGGACGGTGGCCAGCCTGCGCCAGATGTGGGGCCGCGCAGGCCGGCGCGGGCGCGGCCTGGCGGTGTACATCGCCGGTGAGGACGCCCTGGACCAGTTCTTCTGCCGCCACCCCGACGCCTTCCTCGACCGCCCCGTCGAGGCGGCGATCCTCGACCACGAGAGCGAGGAGATCCACCTCGCCCACCTGCTCTGCGCCGCCCACGAGGCCCCGATCGACCCCGAGGGCGACCGCGAAACCCTCGGCCCGCGGGTGCGCCTGCACGCCGAGCACCTCGCCGCCCGCGGCGACCTCATCGAGCGGCGCGGCGTCTTCGTCCTGCGCCGGCCGGAGGACTTCCCGGCATCGCGCGTCGCGCTGCGCTCGGCCTCGCCGGACCAGTTCCGGATCGTCGACGTGGCCTCGGGCGAGATGCTCGGGACCGTCGAGTCCTCGCGGGCGCACTCCACCGTCCACGACGGCGCGATCTACCTGCACCAGGGGCGCTCCTACGAGGTGAAGGAGCTCGACCTCGACGCCCGGCACGCGCTCGTCTCGGCGTTCACCGGCAGCTGGTACACGCAGCCCAAGAAGGAGACGGAGACGCACGTCGAGAAGCTGCTCGACCGCCGGGAGGCGCTCGGGGTGACGCTCAGCTACGGGGTGGTCACGGTCACCGAGCAGGTCCTCGCCTACCAGCGCAAGGAGCTCCCCGGCCACGACGTCATCGACCTGCAGGCCCTCGACCTGCCGGCGACGTCGTTCACCACGCGGGCGCTCTGGTACGAGCTGCACCCGAGCGTCCTGGCGGAGGACTTCCCGATGGAGATCCTCCTCGGGACGCTGCACGCCACCGAGCACGCCCAGATCGCGGTGCTGCCGCTCATCGCGATGTGCGACCGCTGGGACATCGGGGGCCTGTCGACCAACCTGCACCCGCAGACGGGCGGCCCGACCATCTTTATCTACGACGGGCACCCGGGAGGCGTGGGCATCACGCGCCAGGGCTTCGCGATGTTCGAGCGCCTGGCCGGCGACGCCTACCGGCTCATCTCCGAGTGCGCCTGCGCGTCCGGCTGCCCGTCGTGCGTGCAGTCACCCAAGTGCGGCAACCTGAACGAGCCGCTGGCCAAGGATGGGGCCAAGGAGCTGCTCGGCCGGATGCTCGAGCGGTAGGTCGCCTGCAAGGCCGCTGGCGGCCGGCGATGGAGGTTCCGGGCCCCGAAGCTGCGCAAGGGCAGCGCAGCGGGCGCTCGGGGCGGGAGCGTGCGCCGACGCACCGGAGTGATGCGCACTGCTCTGCTGGCCGCCGCCGCGGCCCTCGTCCTCGCCCCGTCCGCCGTCGCCACGGCCGCCTCACCGGGCGGAGCGACCGCTCCCGGCTCGACCCCGTCGAGCGGCGGCGTCGCCTACGGGGCGCCGGTCGCCATTGCGACGAGCATCGGACCCGTGGCCAGCCGCTTCTCGGTCTCCCCCACGCGCGTCGTGTCCGGCGCGGCGCTGCCGCGCCTGGTCCTGCGCGTGGACGAGCCCGGCGTCGCCGCCGTGGCGGCGCGCGTCGTCCTGCTGCCGCTGAGCCGCGGCGGCAGCGTCGTGCGCCTCGACCTCGGGCAGGTCGCCACGGGGCGCGTCCTGCGGCCCGCGTGGCGGCCCGGCACCGTCCTGCGCGCGGGCAGCTACCTCGTCCGCGTCCACGCCAAGGACCCGCTCGGCCGCGTGCTCGTGCGCCGTGCCCGGACGTCGGGACGCGCGGTCCTGCGCGTGACGGCTGCGCCCACCGCCCCGGCGCCCACCCCGAGCGCCGCGCCGGCCCCGGCGGTGGCGGCGCCCGCGCCCGCAAGTCCGGCGGCCGTCCCGACCTCCCTCTCCCCGGCGCCGGCGCCGTCGGCCGCGGGGACGTTCCCCGTTCGCGGCGCGTGGCGCTTCGGCGACCTGTTCGGCGCCGCGCGCAACGGCTACTCCCATCAGGGGGTGGACATCCAGGCCGCAGGCGGGACGCCGATCGTCGCGCCCGTCGCGGGGACGATCGCCTTCACCGGCTACCAGGCCTCGGCGGCGGGCTACTACGTCGTGCAGCGGACGCCCGACGGCCGCGCGTTCTTCTACGCGCACTGCCGCAAGGGCAGCGTCGTGGTCGCCCAGGACCAGGCCGTGGCGCAGGGCGCGCCGTTGTGCGAGGTCGGCAGCACCGGTGACGCGACGGGCCCGCATCTGCACTTCGAGCTCTGGCCCGCCGGATGGCGCGACGTCAAGGGCGCCCAGCCGGCCGACCCGCTCGCGCTGCTCAGGTCCTGGGCGCAGCTCGGCTGAGCAGGCCGCCGAAGCGCCGCAGCACCGCGGCGCGGTGCGCGCTGGCCCCAGGCGACACGGCGGCGAAGCCCGCGAAGCCGTGGATCATCTCGGGGCCGGGGACGTGCTCGGCCTCGACGCCGGCCTCGTCGAGGCGCTCGGCGAGCGCCATGCCCTCGTCACGCAGCGGGTCGTACTGCGCCGTGGCCAGGACCGTCGGCGGGAGGCCGGCCAGATCGGCGTGCAGCAGGTCGACGTGCGGGTCGCTGCGCGACGCCGCGTCCGGGAGGTACTGGTCGGTGAACCAGGCCAGGTCCTCCTTGGTCAGGAAGTAGCCCTCCCCGTTCTCCTCGACCGACGGGAAGCCGCGCGTGGGATCGACGGCGGGATACCAGAGCAACTGCGCTGCCAGGCTCGGGCCCGCCTCGTCGCGCATCCGCATCGCGGCCCCGATCGCCAGCGTGGCGCCGGCGCTGTCCCCTGCCACGGCGAGCGGCAGGTCACGACGCAACTGCGCCGTCCAGGCCAGCGCCGCGACGGTGTCGTCCAGGCCGGCGGGGAACGGATGCTCGGGGGCGAGGCGGTAACCCACCGAGACCACGACTGCGCCGAGCGCGTTGGCCATCCAGCGGCAGATCGGGTCGTGGGTGTCGATCGAGCCGATGACGAACCCGCCGCCGTGGACGAAGGCGATGACCGAGGACGGCTCGCCGCCCGGGCGGTAGACGCGGACGGGCAGCGGCCCGCCCGGGCCCTCGAGCTGCTCGTCGTCGACCTCCTCGACGAGCTCGGGCTCGTAGTCGGGCCCGCGCCGGGTGCGGGTGATCGCGTCGTACGCCGCGCGCGCCTGCTCGGGCGTCGCGCCGCCCAGCCTGTGCAGCCCGGCCTGGCCGAGCTGGTCGAGGGCACGCTGCAGGTCTGCGTCGACGGGCATCTGCCAGTTCTACCCGGCGGGAGGGGGCGGCGTCGGGGTTCAGCGCCGGACGGGCACCGCGATCTCGAGATCGGTCGCGGTGGGCTCCGCGCGGCCGGTGATCGTCGCCGCGCCCACGGGGGCGAGCAGGAACGTGACCGCCCGCGGCAAGTGCAGGCGCTCGGTGATCAGCCGGTCCAGGACCGGCTTGGCGACAAGCGCCCGCAACGCGCCGGCGCCGGCCGCGGCGCCGGCGGTCGTGGTGGGCGCGGCGGCGATGCGGGCCAGGTCCGCGTGCGGGTCCGAGCTGGCGATCAGCACCCGCCCGCGGACCCCGAACACGAGCTGGGGCTCGTCGTCGCGCGTGATCACGTAGCGCCCGTCCTGCTCGGTCAGGCGGTAGCCGTCGAGGTCGACGCCGGCGAGGCCGGCGAGCGGCGCCAGGCGCGCGATCTCGCGCAGCCGGCCCAGCGTCGTCGCGACCCGCTCTGGGTCGTCGACCTCGCCGCGCAGCGTGATGCCCGACAGGTTGCTCGTGATCGTGAGGGTCCCCGTGAGCCGGCGCAGCACGTCGCCGCGGACGTCGACGCCGGTGAAGTGCGCGACGCTGTCCGACGCCCGGTCGAAGGCGGCGAAGCCCGTCGGGCGCTCGGCCGCCGCGAGCGTCTCGAGCGCGGGCAGCGTGGCGGCGGGGTCGCGCACCCCGGCGACGACCTCGGCGCGACCGTGGAGGTCCGGGGGCTGCGGCCCGCGCGCCAGCGGCAGGTCGCCGTCGGCGGTGGGCGCGGTGGCGATGCGGACCTTCAGGCGCAGGTCGTCGGCGCCCGGGACGAGGGCGAGCGCGACGCCACGCTGCGCGGCGACCCACGGGATCCGCGGCAGCGACCCGAGGATCGCCGGGCTCGCGGCGACGCGCGCGACCGCGCCGGCCGTCCCCGGCAGGCCGTACAGGCGCGCGTCGAAGGTCCGGCGCGTGAGGCCGGTGCGGGCGGCACGCCGGTCGAGCGCCGCGGTGACGGCGGCGACGGACGGGCCCGCGATCAGGACCTGGGCGCGGACGGCGTAGGCGCGGCCGTCGCCGCGGACGTACAGGCGTGCGCCGCGATGGTCGCCCGCCCGGTGCACGGCGCCCGCGTCGACCTCGGCATCGAGGACTTCGCGGGGCCGGGAGGGGTCGCGCGCGACGAAGACCAGTTGGGCGCCCCGGGTGCTGCGCGCCTCGGGCAGCGTCACCACCACCGGATGGCCGAGCAGGGGCTTCAGCGCCGCGCCGTAGGGCAGGCCGACGAGATCGGCGAGCAGGCGCTGGAGCTCCGGGAGCGCGATGAAGTTGCCGGGCAGCCGGTCGACGAGCGCGGCAAGGCGGGCGCCGGCGCCCGTGCCGGCGTCGGTGGCGACGACGGCGGCGACCGGGGCATGGGGGTCGGCGTAGGCGAGCGCCTCGGCCGCGGGGTCGGCCACAGTGCCGGGCCCTCCCGCGTCCCTCGCGCGCCCGGCCAGCACGCCCGCGAGGGCCGCCACGGCGCCGGCCGCGAGCAGCGCGAGGACGGCGATCCGGCGGCGACGCGGCACCCCCGGGACGCTAGCGCGGACCGCCGTTTCGGCCCGGTTGCCGCTACCCTGCAGCCCCCACGGCGAGATAGCTCAGTTGGTAGAGCACACGACTGAAAATCGTGGTGTCCCCGGTTCGAGTCCGGGTCTCGCCATCGGTCCACGGCGGGATCCTCGTTCGGACAATCTGGCGCGTACGTGACCGGCCCCGACGGTCGCACACCGTACGAGGCCGCCAGTGGGCGGCCTTCGTCGTGCTGACAAGAGCAGGTCGACACCGCTCGCCATCTTCCGCGAACTCGGCTGACGGCACTGCGCCTGGCGCCGAGTGCTGCCCTGCATGGGGAGGAGCAGTCAG
>JAXDGY010000048.1:0-8823 GCA_034664785.1 Solirubrobacteraceae bacterium | reverse complement strand
AGGTGGTGGCGTTCCCGGAGGCCCGGCTCGAGGTGTGTCGCGGCCAGAACGCGATGCTGAACCACGGCTACGACCTGCTCGCCGAGGCGTTCGGGGGGGCGGGCACCATCGAGCTCGACCCGGATGTGCACCTCGCGGACGCGGCCCACCGCTGGGGGCTCGAGCCGTATCACTACGAGCCCGCCTACAACGACTACGCGGCCGGGCTGCTGCGCTCCCTGCTCGGCCGGGGATGACGAGCGGGCCTCATTCCGCCTCGAGCAGCTCCAGGATGCACACCAGCTCGACGAGGCCCGCGAAGGTGCGGGGGTCGTGACCGGTGGTCGTGGCGATCCGCTGGAGGCGGTAGCGCACGGTGTTGGGGTGGACGTGCAGCTGCTCCGCAGCACGGCTGATGTTGAGGTCGGCCTGCGCGAAGGCGCGGACCGTCTCGACCGTGGCCGACCGCTCGTCGCCCGGCAGCGTCTGCAGGCCGCTGCCCTTGGAGGCGATGACCGCCCTCGTGGTGGCGTCTGCGCCGATCAGCGCGCTCTCCAGGGACGACAGGTCGTCAAGCGAGACGATCGGGCGGACCCGTGAGGTGTAGGACAGCGAGAGCACGGCCTCGCGATAGGCCTGCTGCACGCTCGGGAAGCCGGGCGAGGAGATGCTGACGCCGTAGCGGACGTCGACGTCGTGCTCCTCGAGGGCACGCCGGCGCGCCATCCGCAGGCGTCCGAGCTTGTCCCGCGACGACGCTCCGGCCGCGACGAGGACGATCTCTCCCTGGCGGATCGCCACGAGCGGCCCGGCCTTGCCCAGCGACAGGCTCTCCACGAGCACGTCCCTGGCGACCTGCAACGCGTCGCCGACGGGGAGGCTGGTCTCGTCGACGCGACCGACGATGGTCACGAGCTGTCCCGTCGGGTCGAGGCCAGGGGCGGCGGGATGGCGCCGGCGGTCGTCGACCGGCTGGCCGCGGATCAGGCGCTCGACGAGGTCGCGCGCCTCGCGTCCGCTCTGGGTTCGCACCCGGCTCTCCTCACGCAGGTAGGCCTCGGCGGCGTGCGTCGTGATCGTGTCGATCGCGTCGAGCGCGGCGCGCGCGAGCACGAAGCCCGCCTCGCGGGAGACGTCCAGGCGCGAGGCCTCCTCGGCGCAGGCGTCCCAGCACCGGAACAGGGCGACGCGGTAGGCGTGCAGGAAGGCCTCCAGGTCGATGCCCTGGTGCAGGCGCCGTGCCGCGTGCTCGCGCACCATCGGGACGTCTTCGCGGCCGAGCGTCGAGCCGGCGGCGAACGTCCGCCCCAGCAGCTCGACGTACGCCGTCGAGAGCGCCAGGACGTCGGCGAGCAGATCCGCGGGCGCCCGGCGGTAGGTCGGGACCTCGTCGACGATCCGCTCCACCATCGCCATGGCGATCTCGGCGCGCCGGGCCACGAGCGCCTCGCCCACCCGGCGGATCGCCTCCTGGGCGTCGTCTGTCCGTCGGACGGTGGCGGGGCTGTTGGGCCGGCTCGTCATCTGTTGTCGGATCGTACATCGGGATCCCGCTGATCTTGGAGGTCCGGCCAGTGCGCGGGGTCCTCCCCGGTGGCACCCTCGTCGTGGAGTCCCGCACCGCAGGTCAACCACCAGGAGGCAGCCATGTCCACCCACCACAACGACCTCGAAGGGCAGCGGGCGCTGGTGACCGGCGCGACGTCGGGCATCGGTCGCGCGGTCGCGTTGCAGCTCGCGAGCGACGGGGCGGCGGTCGTCGTCCACGGGCGCGACGCGGCGCGCGGCGCCGAGACCGTCGAGGCGATCACGGCGGCCGGAGGGCGGGCGGAGTTCGCCGCCGCCGACCTCGGCGACGCCGCCGACGCCCGGCGCCTCGGCGAGGAGGCGGGCGACGTCGACATCCTCATCAACAACGCCGGGATCTCGCGCTGGGCCCCCACCGCCGACTTCGACGTGGACGCCTACGACGCGATGTTCGCCGGCAACGTCCGCGCCCCGTTCCTCCTGGTCGGCGCGCTCGCGCCGGGGATGGCGGCCAGGGGGCACGGCAGCATCGTCAGCCTCAGCAGCATGGCGGGCACCATCGGCATGTCGGGCGGCGCGGCCTACGGGGCGACCAAGGCGGCGCTCGCGGCGATGACGCGCGCCTGGGCCGCGGAGTTCAGCCCCAGCGGCGTGCGGGTCAACGCCATCGCCCCCGGGCCGGTCTACACGCCGACCCCGTCCGGCCCCGAGTTCATCACGGCGCTGGGCGAGACCACGCCGCTCGACCGCGCCTCCCAGCCCGAGGAGATCGCCGAGGTGGTGGCCTTCCTCGTCTCCCCGCGCGCCAGCTACATGACGGGCGCGACGGTCGCCGTGGACGGGGGTCGCACCGCGGTCTGAGGGCACGTTCGAAGCGCGGGCGAAGGCAGCGGTCACAATGCGGCGAGGCCGGTCGAGGTCAGGACGACGCTCACGTGCTTCCCCACCGCCAGTACACGCGCGACCGCCTCGGGCAGACCGAGGCGCGCCTCGCTGCCCTCGTCCACGCCGAGCGCACGCCGGCGGACCGCCTGGAGCTCAGCCCGCCGGTCGGGTGGATCGATCACGAGGCGGCACAGCGCCTGACCTACGAGCCCGTGGCCCTCGGCCACGAGCTCGGGCCGCTGTTCGCCAGCTCCTGGCTTCGCGTCGCGGCGACCGTCCCGGAGTCATGGGCGGGCGCCCGGGTGGACCTCATGCTCGACACCCGCAGCGAGGCGACCCTGTGGCTGGGCGGACGGGCGGTGCAGGGCCTCAACAGCGGTGGGACGCAGCCGCGGCCGGATGCGACGCTCGTGCGCGCCGCCGAAGGGGGCGAGCACCTCGCGTTCGAGGTGGAGATCGCCTGCAACGACCCCTTCGGCGCCGGGGTGACCGGGCAGGGCGGCGACGGCCCGTACCGGACGCGGTCGCCGTTCGTGCTCGACGCGTGCGAGCTCGCGCGCTTCGATCCGCTCGCCTGGCGGCTGCTGCACGACTTCGCGGTCCTGCGCGCGCTGGAGGCCGAGGACGGCGTCGACCCGTCGTTCGCCGGCGAGCTGCTCGCGCAGCTGAACGCGTTCTGCAACGCGTGGGACCCCGGCGATCGCACCGGCTGGTCCGCGGCCGGCGAGCTGCTGAGCGACGTCTACGCGCGACACGCCGCCGGCGGCCCGCACGAGCTGTCCGCCCTGGGCCACGCCCATCTCGACACGGCGTGGCTGTGGCCGCTGCAGGAGAGCCGCCGCAAGGCGCGCCGGACGTTCACGACGCAGCTGCGGATCATGGAGGAGTACCCGGAGCATGTCTTCGTCGCATCGCAGGCCCAGCACTACGCCTGGATCAAGGAGGACGACCCGGCGCTGTGGGACGAGCTGCGGGCCCGCGTCGCCGGCGGCCAGCTCATCCCGGTCGGCGGGACGTGGATCGAGCCGGACTGCAACCTGCCCTCCGGCGAGTCGCTCGCGCGCCAGCTGCTGCACGGCCAGCGCTTCTTCGAGCGCGAGCTTGGGCGCCGCTGCACCGAGCTCTGGCAGCCGGACGTGTTCGGCTACACCGGCCAGCTGCCGCAGCTCATGCGCGAGGCCGGAATGACGCGCTTCCTGACGCAGAAGCTGTCCTGGAACCGCTTCAACCCGCCCGAGCACCACACGTTCACCTGGCAGGGCCTCGACGGCAGCGAGGTGCTCACGCACTTCCCGCCGGCCGACACCTACAACGCGGAGGCGACGGTCGCGGACCTGCGCCGCTCGGTGCGGGATTACAAGGACCACGACCGCTCGCGCGAGAGCCTGCTCGTGTTCGGGTGGGGCGACGGTGGCGGCGGGCCGACCCGCGCGATGCTCGAGCGCCTGCGCCGCGCGCGCGACCTCCGCGGGCTGCCGCGCACCGTGCTGCGCAGCGCCGAGGCGTTCTTCGACCGCCTCGAGGCGGACGCCGGCGAGCTGCGGACCGTCGTCGGCGAGCTGTACTTCGAGTACCACCGCGGGACCTACACCAGCCAGGCGGCGCTCAAGCGGGGCAACCGGCGCTGCGAGGCGGCGCTGCACGACGCTGAGCTGCTGGCGGCGCTGGCGCTCCGGCTCCGAGGGGCGCCGTACCCGCGGGAGGCGCTCACGCAGGCGTGGCGGGTGCTGCTGGTCAACCAGTTCCACGACATCCTGCCCGGGACGTCGATCACGGAGGTCAACGAGCGCGCGCGCCGGGACCTCGCGGAGGTCGAGGCGACGGCGGAGCGCGCGGTGGCGGAGGCGCTCGCCGCGCTGGCGGACGACGATCTCGCCGCCCCGGTCAACACGCTCCCGTGGCCGCGGCGCGAGGTCGTCCGCGAGCCGCGCGGCGGCCTGGTCATCGCCGAGGCGCCCGCGACGGGGATCGGCCGCGTCACCGACGCCGCGCCCGGCGACGCCGTCCGCCTGGAGCGCACGGGTGACGGCGGGGCCGTGCTCGAGAACGCCCACCTGCGCGCCGTCCTCACGCCGGGCGGCGCGGTGGCCTCGCTGATCGACCGCGCGACCGGTCGCGAGGCGCTGTCGGCGCCCGGCAACCGGCTCGAGCTCTACGACGACCGGCCGACCGCCTGGGATGCCTGGGACATCGATCCGTTCCACCTCGAGACGCGGTCCGACTGCGCGCCGGCGGAGGGGATCGCCGAGACGCTGGAGGATCCGCTGCGGGTCGACGTCGTCTTCGAGCGCCGGATCGGCGAGCGCTCGCACCTGCGCCAGGTGATCCGCCTCGACGCCGGCGCCCGCCGGCTGGAGGTGCACACGACCGCGAGCTGGCACGACGCCCACCGGCTGCTCAAGGTCGCCTTCCCGCTCGCCGTCCACGCCCACGAGGCGACCTACGAGACGGCCTTCGGGGCCGCCCGCCGCCCCACCCACTTCTCCACGCGCCACGACCTCGCCCGCTTCGAGGTCCCCGGCCACCGCTGGGCCGACCTGTCCGAGCACGGCTTCGGCGTCGCGCTGCTCACGGACTCCAAGTACGGCTACAGCGCGCGCGGCGACACCCTGCGGATCAGCCTGCTGCGCGCGCCGACGTTCCCGGACCCGGCCGCCGACATGGGCGAGCACAGCTTCGCCTACGCGATCCTTCCCCACGCCGGCGGCTGGCAGGACGGCGGCGTGATGCGGGAGGCCCGGGCCTTCGGGGCGCCGCTGCGCTGGGCCACCGCCGCGCCGGCCGGGCCGTGGGCCGAGGTGCTCGACGCGCCGGGTCTCGTCCTCGACACGGTCAAGCTCGCCGAGGACGGCGACGCCCTCGTCCTGCGCCTCTACGAGGCCCACGGCGGCCGCGGGCGTGCGCGCGTCCGCCTCGACGTGCCGTTCGACACCGCGCGGCGGTCGAACCTGCTGGAGGACGACCTCGGCGTCGCCGGGTCGGCCACCGTCGCCGTCGACGGCCGCGTCATCATCATCGACTACCGGCCGTGGGAGATCGTCACGCTGCTCGTGGGCTGACGAGCGAGAGGAGCACCGAGGGCATGGCACCAGTGGCGAGAGCCTCACTCGTCCGCGACGCGGCCGGGCAGCAACGGACGACCACGCTCGAGCTCTTCTACGACCTCGTCTTCGTCTTCGCGATCACGCAGGTCTCCCACCTGCTGCTCGCGCACCTGACCTGGGAGGGCGCGGGTCAGGCGGCCCTCGTGCTGCTCGTCGTCTGGTGGTCGTGGAACTACACGACCTGGGTCACCAACGAGCTCGATCCGGAGTCGATCACCGTCCGCCTGCTCCTGATCGCGCTGATGCTCGCCAGCCTGCTGATGGCGATCGCGATCCCGGACGCCTTCGGCGCCAAGGCGCTGCTGTTCGCCGGCTGCTACGTCCTGATCCAGGTGGGGCGCCATTCCTTCCTGACCTTCGTCGCCGCCGGTCCCGGCACGATCGAGCGCGAGCGGGCCGGGCGCATCCTGACCTGGTTCGTCGCCGCCGGGGCGCTGTGGATCGCGGGCGCGCTGGCGGACGGCTCGGCGCGGACCGTGCTGTGGCTCGCCGCCCTCGCGCTCGACTACGCGGCGCCCCTGGTGACCTTCTGGCTGCCGGGGCGGCCCCGGCTCAGGCCGCAGGCGTGGGAGGTCGGCACCGAGCACTTCGCCGAGCGCTTCCAGCTGTTCATCATCGTCGCGCTCGGCGAGTCGATCGTGATCACCGGCGCGACCACCTCCCAGCTCGAGCTGACGACGGCGAGGATCGCCGCGTTCGCGCTCGCGTTCCTGGCCACGGCGGCGCTCTGGTGGCTCTACTTCAACCTCGTCGCGGTGATCGCCGAGCGCCGGCTGGCGCAGGCCGAGAACCGCACGCTGCTCGCCCGCGACGCGTACACCTACCTGCACGTTGTGATCGTCGCCGGGATCCTCCTCACCGCGGTCGGCGACGAGATCGTGATCGCGCACCCGACCGAGGACCTGTCCGATGCGGAGCTCGTCGCGGTGGTCTGCGGGCCGGCGCTCTACCTGCTCGCCCATGTCGCGCTGCGCCTGCGGATGAGCGGCACGATCGGCGGCAGGCGCCTGGTGGCGGCGCTGGCCTGCCTGGCGATCGGCGGGATCGGCACGTTCGCGCCCGCGCTCGTCGTCGCCGCGTTGCTGTTCGGCGTGCTGGTCGCCGTGATCGTCGCCGATCACCTGGCCGCGGAGCGCAGGGGGCGCCGCGGCGAGCCGTCCCCGCTGGAGCGGGTCGAGGCCGCGGGCGTAGAGTCGCGCCGGTGAGCTTCGATGTCGGCGCGGACGCCTATGACCGCTTCATGGGCAGGTACTCGCGGCCGCTCGCGCCGCAACTGGCCGACCTGGCGTGCGTGCGGGCCGGGCAGCGGGCGCTCGACGTCGGCTGCGGGCCCGGGGCGCTGACCGCGGAGCTGGTCGAGCGGCTCGGCGCCGACGCCGTGGCCGCCGCGGACCCGTCGGAGCCGTTCGTGCAGGCCGCGCGCCGGCGCCACCCCGGCGTCGAGGTGGCGAGGGCGACGGCGGAGGAGCTGCCGTTCGGCGACGGCGCCTTCGACGTCACGCTCGCGCAGCTGGTCGTGCCGTTCATGAGCGACCCGCTCGCCGGCCTGGCGGAGATGCGGCGGGTGACCCGGCGTGGCGGGATCGTCGCGGCGAGCGTCTGGGATCACGCCGGCGGCCGGTCACCGCTGTGGGCGTTCTGGCGCGCGGTGCGGGAGATGGATCCGGGCGCGCGGGACGAGTCGGGGCAGCCGGGCGCGCGGGAAGGGCAGCTCGCGGCGTTGTTCGAGGCGGCCGGGCTGGACGAGGTCGAGGCGGCTGCGTTGACCGTGAGCCTCCACCACGCGAGCTTCGAGGACTGGTGGCAGCCGTTCACGCTCGCCGTCGGACCCGCCGGGGCCTATGTGGCGGGACTGGACGCCGGCGCGGCCGCCGAGCTCCGGGAGCGCTGTCGGCGGCTGCTGGGCGCTGCGCCGCTCACGGTCACCGCGCGGGCCTGGGCAGCGCAGGGCCGGGCGTGACGCGCCGGTGGAACGTGATGCTCAGCGCCGGGATGTCACAGGGGTACGGCGCCGCGGGCAAGGAGCACCTGGCGCTGCGGGCGCCCGCGCCCTGAGCGTCCCGGCGCACTGCGATGATGTCGCGGTGTCCGACGGCGCGCTCGGCCGGCAGGCGAGCATGATGCCCCAGCTCTCGGTGAGGCGGGGTCGCGCCGCGGTGGCGTTCTACAAGGCTGCGTTCGGGGCCGTGGAGGACTATCGGGTCGGTGGCACGGACGACGACGAGTCCGTCGTCGCTCAGCTCTCCGTCGGCACCGCATCGTTCTGGGTCGCCGACGAGTCGCCGCCGCACGGCACCTTCAGCCCGGAGTCACTCGGCGGAGGGACGGTCCGCATGCTGCTGATCGTCGATGACCCCGGGTCGGTGGTCGCGCGCGCCGTCGCGGCCGGCGCGACGGAGGTCTCCCCGGTCGGCGAGGAGCATGGCTGGCGCCGCAGGCGGGTGTCACGGCAGCTAGCGCCGGCCTGCGGTGCTGCGGGCTGCTGGACGGGACGACGAGGCGGACGCCCTGCGCGACCTCGGCCGCTCAGGGACGCAGGCGGAACGGCGGGTACTGGTCGGTGACCATGATGAACGCGTAGCTCACCACGCGGTTGTGCCAGCGGATCACGCCCTCGACGTAGTCGAAGATCCCGCGCGGGTAGCGGCCGGTGACGAGGATCGCGAACCAGGCGCCGATCACGAGCACGATCGCGCCGATGTAGAGGAAGAACAGCACGACGTAGTGTGGGATCGCCAGCAGCCACTTCACCAGCGGCAGGAAACGATTCAGCCCGTGGAGAGCGTCGGGGTAGGGGATGTCCAGGTGCACGCTCTGCTCGTCCTCCGTGGAGGGATAGCGGTCGTCCATGAGCGCCACGTAGATCCCGACGCGGTTGATGAAGCGCAGCAGCTCGAGGTTCCAGGTGAACCACCAGCGCGGGTATCGCTGCCGGAAGAGGATCATCAGCAACGGCGGCAGGACCAGCAGTCCCGAGCCCCCGACGGCGAAGTTGGTGCTCTCCGCGCCGGCGTTCCACTGCCCGCTGTAGCCCCCGAGCGTCGCGAGCAGGATCGCGATCGGGATCACCGTGAAGACGCGGAGTGCCGTGGTGAGCCGGTTGAGCTCGCGATCGGGGTAATCGACCGAGAGCCCTACCGGGTACGTGTCGTTCATTGCCCGCTCCTCGCGACGTCGGTTGCTGTCGGCCGACCCTACCCGCGGGCTCAGACGCGGCGTCGTCGCGCCACGTCGCAGCGCCGACAGCTACAGCTGCGTGTCGACGTAGGCCTTGGCGAGCCGCTTGGGGGCGCGCGCGAGCCACGCCTCGATGATCAGCTCGGAGAGG
>JAXDGY010000047.1:0-5140 GCA_034664785.1 Solirubrobacteraceae bacterium | reverse complement strand
CGGGGGTGGGGGACGATCCCCGATCGGTATGGCCGTCAGTCCGCGGAGGAGCTCGACCTCGAGCCCTGACGATCAGATTCCGGGTGGGACCGGCGCGCCACAGGCCGCGGATGGCCACGCGGACCGTTTCGACCACCGTTCTGTACGACGCAGCCTGGTGTTCTGATATCAGCCGGGAGCTGATCTGAGCCGGGCCGCAACGGCGCCATCGGGGGAGTTCGGGTGCAGCCTGCGGCGCGCGCCGTCACCGGCTGCCCGGGCACCCGAACTCCCGACCGACATCGAGCACCGTCACGGCGCCCTGCGCCGTCACGGTCGCCGATGTCGGCTGTCACGGTCGCCGATGTCGGCCGTCACGGTCGCCGATGTCGGCAATCAGCGTTTGTCCGCCTGCCCCGCTCCCATCGCGTCCGAGATCTTCTCGCCGCCGAGGCGGCGGGTCACCTTGGCGCTGATCTCCGGCGCCACGGCGGCGAAGGTCGCGCCGAGGCGCATGCCGACCGGGGCGACGTCGACCTCGCCGCGGTTGTGCTCGATGGCGCCGAGGACGGCGTCCGCGACCTCCTGGGGCGTGCTGGTGCCGACGCCCTTGGGCAGCTTCACGCCGGCGTCGTGGAACATGCCCGCGTCGGAGATGAAGCCCGGGAAGACGACCGACACGCCGACGCCGGCGCTGCGCAGGTCGCCGCGCAGGCCCTGGCCGTAGCCGCGCAGGCCGAACTTCGTGGCGCTGTAGACGGCGCTGCCGGCCTGCGAGCTCTTGCCCGACAGGGACGAGATGAACAGGAGGTGGCCGCTGCCACGGGCCACCATCCGCTCGGCGAGCAGCCGCGAGAGGATCATCGGGGCGCGGAGGTTGACCTGCAGGGCACGGTCGATCTCCTCGACGCTGAACGACAGCACCGGGCCGGACCCGGGCAGGGCGGCGTTCGCCACCAGCCCGTCGACGTCGGCGCAGTCGGCGGCGAGCTGCTCGACGGCGGCGGGGTCGGCCAGGTCGACGGCGATCGCGCGCGCGCCGAGCTCGGCGGCCAGCGGCTCGAGCACCTCGGTGCGGCGCCCGGTCAGGATGAGCTGCGCGCCGGCGCGGTGCAGGCGGCGGGCGATCGCGTGCCCGATCCCACCCGTCGCCCCGGTGAGCAGGACGGTGCGGCCTTGGAGGTCCATGCGCGGATCATGCCGGACGCACAGGCGGCGAGCGCGACGGGCGCGCGGCGGAGCCGCCGGGGCGCCGCTCTCGACGCGCTACCTGGCGAAGACGGCGACGGTCGCGGTGAACGTGTGGACGAACGGCTCCCCGCCCACGGGCCCGATCTCGCCGGCGGCGAAGAACCCCGCGGCCGGGGCGCCGAGCTCGTCGGCCAGGGCGCCCGCGTCGTGGTGGCCGATGCCGAACATCCCGGCGCCGCGGCCGGTGCAGGTGAAGATCAGCGCGCCCGCGGGTCGCTCGCCGCCAAGCGCGGCGCGCCGCAGCGCGAGGCCGTCGCGCAGGTCGCTGTCGGCCGACGCGGCGTCGCGGGCGTGGAGGCGCACGACCTGCCCGGTGCTCACGGGGGCGGCGACGGCGATCGTGCCGTCGTCCGGATCGGCGCCGAGCAGGCCGCGGACGAGGAAGTCGCCCTGGTCGTACTCCGGCTTGCCGCCGTCGATCACGATGCCGAGCAGCAGGCCGCCCTCGACCAGCGCGCGCTCGGTCGCGTCGAGGTTGAGGATCGCCTCCTGCAGCGCCTGCAGCGCGGGGCGCCCGGCGAGCTCCTGGATGACGTGCCCGTCGGCCGCGGTGATCGTCAGCTCGGGGCCCACCGGCGCGGCGCCCTGCGAGACGCAGGGCAGTAGCTCGATGCCCTCCAGGCGGACGCCGACCGCGCCGTCGGTGTGCACGTCGCCGTCGCGGAAGAGCACCACGCCGCCGTCCGTCGTCTCGCCGCTGGCCAGCCCGCCGACCACGGGGACCGCGGGCGCGGCGCGCCCGAGCTCCTGCAGCACGCGGGCGGTCGGGAAGGTCGACGGATCGGGGAACAGCAGCAGCCCGCTCGCGTCGTCCGGCGCGGGCAGGCCCTCGAGCGCCAGGGCGTCGCCGACGGGCTCGACGTGGGCGTGGAAGGTCTCGGCGAGGCCTTCGTCGAACGCGGCAGCCCAGACGGAGATCGCCGTTCCGCCCTCGACCTCGCGACCGACGCCCACGACCCCGGCGGCGCCGCAGCCCACGAGCGCGGCGGGGGAGAGCGCCTCCTCGATGCCCTCGAGCGTCGCCTCCGGCGCGGCCAGGTGGGCTCCCGAGGCGAAGATCAGGACGAGGTCGGCGTCCGCGCCGCCCAGGCCGATCCGGGCCTGGTTGGCGGCCTCGATCGCGCCGACCCGGGCCTCGGGGTGCTCCGACAGGCCGCAGCCGATGCGCAGGCTCATCCAATGACCTTAGAACGCGCGGGCGCCGAGCGCCCATTCCGGTGCGACCGGGCACCCCCCGCGCGGCCGCGCGCCGGCGACGGGCGGGCCGCGCTGCCGCCATGGGATCCTGAGCGGCGATGCAGCCGCCGGTGCTCGCGCTCTTCGGCCCGACGGGGATCGGCAAGACCGATCTCGCCCTGGCCCTCGCCGGGCGCCTGCGCGCGGCCGGAGAGCGCCCCGTCGCCGTCTCCGCCGACGCCCTCCAGGTCTACCGCGGCCTGGAGACCCTCACCGGCGTGGCGTCGCCCGAGGAGCGGGAGCGCCTCGAGCACCGCCTCGTCGCGTTCCTGCCGGTGACCCAGCGCTTCAGCGCCGGGGAGTACGCCCGCATGGCGCACGCCGAGCTCGACACCCTGCTCGCCGCGGGCGCCGCACCCATCGTCGTCGGGGGCACCGGCCTCTACCTGCGCGCCGCGCTGGCGGACCTCGCGCTGCGTCCCGCCGTCCCCGAGGCGGTCCGCGCGCGCTGGAACGCCGCCCTGGACGCCCGCGGCGCCCCCGCGCTGCACGCCGAGCTCACCCGCCGCGCGCCATGGTCGGCGCAGCGCATCGACTCGCGCGACGGCCACCGCCTGGTCCGCGCCCTGGAGCTCGACGACCTCGGCGCGCTGCACCCGCCGCCCGAGGACAACGAGCTGTGGACCGGGCACACCCGCCACCCGACGCGGCTGGTCGGCCTGACGATGGACCGCGAGGCGCTCTACGCCCGCATCGACGCGAGGGTCCGGGCGATGGTCGAAGCCGGGGCGACCGAGGAGGTCCGGGCGGCCGACGCCGCCGGCGCGTCGGCCACCGCGCGCAAGGCGCTCGGCTTCGCCGAGCTGCTGGCCGGCGACGTCCCCGCGATGCAGCGCCGGACGCGCAACTACGCCAAGCGGCAGCTGACGTGGATGCGCAAGCTGCCGGGCGTCGAGCTCGTCGACGTCACAGGGCGCGAGCCCGAGGACGTGGCCGCCGAGCTGCTGCCCGCCACCTAGGGGCGCGCCGCGCGGGCCGGTCGTCGCCGCCAGCCGGCCGCGAGCGCGGCGGCGGCCAGCAGGACGATGAACGGGTCCAGGGCGGTCCGGTAGCGCGGGGTCTCGACGGCCAGGAACACGACGCTGAGGTACATGAGCACGGGCACGGCCCAGACCCAGCGCGGGACGGCGCGGGCCAGGCGCGTGGCCCCTCCGGCGATCGCCAGCGCGGCGAAGAGCCAGAAGCAGATCACGCCGCCGTCGGCCCAGCGCTGGTCGATGCTGATCGTCCCGGCGGTCCAGCGCCAGCGCCGCCGGCCGGCGAGGTCCAGCATCCGCGCGGTGTTCCAGAAGCCGACCTTCGCGGGGTACAGCGGGTGGGCGCGGATGTACCGCAACGCGGCGCGGCGCAGCCGGCCTTCCAGGACCGGCTCGGGCGTCGTGAGCCGCTGCCGCCACAGCGAGCGGTACCCGGGGACGTGCCCGATGCTGCGCCAGGCCCCGGGGTTGGCCCGATCGGTGCGCGCCTGGTCGTTGTAGGTCCCGGCGAGTGACGAGCCCAGCTGCGTGGAGACGGGGACGAACGCGTGGACCACCTCGGCGTTGCGCACCGTCCACGGCGCGATCGTCAGGACGGCGGCCGCGGCCAGCGCCGCGGCAGGACCCACCGCGCTCCAGGACCGCCTCCGCCTGCCGCCCCAGACGGCGACGGCGAGCGGCAGCAGGAGGATGATGGCGTTCGCGCGCGTCAGGGTCGCCAGGCCGAGGAGCACCCCCGCGAGCACCGCAAGGGCGTAGGGATGGCGGGAGCGACGCTGGTGGATCGCCGCAGCGATCGCCCCCAGCATCGCCACCACGAACAGCGGCTCGGACATGACCGCCCCGCCGACGGTGATCAAGGGCACGTAGATCGCGCCGAGCGCGATCGCCAGCAGGCTCATCCGCCGGCCCCAGAGCTGCAGCGCCAGCAGGCCGATCAGCGCGACCACTGCGGCCCCGACGAACGCCCCGGCGATGCGCGCCGTGTGCACCCGGCGCGCCTGGGACGCGTGCTCGACGCCCGCCATGCGGTAGACGCCGGCGAGGAAGTAGGGGTAGCCGGGCGGCCGGAAGGCCGTGGGACGCCCGTAGGCCACGCGGCGCGAGTAGCCCTCGCCGACGGCGATCGACTGGGCGTGGCGCTCGTAGTCGATCGCGTCGTGGCGCAGCACGTAGCCCGGCGTCGCGTCGACGTAGAGCAGGCGCAGGACGAGGGCCAGCGCGACGAGGGCGAGCGCCGCCAGCGCGAACCACGGCACGCGGCGCCGCCGGTGCGCGGCCGGCCGCGCGGCGGCGGCGTGTGCTTCTGGGCTGCCCTGGAACATCGGTCCTGGGCTACGGGGCCCCGACGTCGAGGCCCCGGTCCTCCGCGGCGTCGTCGTCGCCGCGGGCGCCGGCGAAGGTCAGGCGCGTGGCCGGGCGGCCCAGCAGCGGCCAGCGGCGGCCCCGGCGGTCCAGCGAGAAGCGGCCGAGCACGACGAGGGTGCTGAGGCCGTAGCGGACGCTCGTGGGCAGGTCAACGCTCGAGGACTCACGGAAATAGCGCGTCGGGATCGGGATCTCGACAACGCGGGCTCCCCGGTCGATGACCTGGGCGAAGATCTCCTGGTCGAAGACGAAGTCGTCGGAGTTGCGCAGGAAGGGCACCGAGCGCAGCAGCTCCGCGGAGAACGCGCGATAGCCGGTGTGGTATTCGG
>JAXDGY010000046.1:0-8231 GCA_034664785.1 Solirubrobacteraceae bacterium | reverse complement strand
TCCCCGTGCTGCCCGCCGTCGAGCAGGATCCGGTGCTCGCGGGCGAGGACGAGCTGGCCGAGCACCGGACCTTCCGTCCCGCCGACCGCCGCGGCTTCCGGGTCGAGCGCGTGCCGGAGGGCGGCTTCAGGGTGCTGGGCGAGCAGGTCGAGCGGCTGCTCGCGCGTCACGACCTGGACAACGACGAGGCGCTGGCCCACGTCGAGCATCGCCTGCACCGCCTGGGCGTCGTGCGCGCGCTGGAGGCCGAGGGGTTCGAACCCGGCGACGACGTCGAGATCGCCGGTGTCGTCTTCGAGCTCGATCCGGGGTAGCGCCGGGCTGCCTGGGCGGTCGCCGTCGTAGCATCAGCGGGCGCATGGCCGCCCGGACCGTCATCAAGCTGGGATCGAGCGTCGTCGCGGACCCGACGGGTGAGCTGCGCGCCGACGTGCTCGAGCGCCTCTGCGCGGCGGTGGCGGCGCGGTGGGCGGCGGGGGAGGACGTCGTGATCGTCTCCTCCGGGGCGATCGCGCGGGGCATGCGCGTCATGGGCCTCGTCGTGCGGCCCACGGCGATCGAGGACCTGCAGGCCGCCAGCGCGGTCGGGCAGGGCAAGCTCTACCGCGTCTACGACGAGCTGCTGCGCGACCGCGGCGTCACGAGCGCCCAGGTCCTGCTGACGTTCTTCGACCTCAGCGCCCGCACGCACTACCTCAATGCCCGTCAGACGCTCGGGCGCCTGCTCGACTGGCGCGTCGTCCCGGTCATCAACGAGAACGACACGACGACCACGGACGAGATCTCCTTCGGCGACAACGACTTCCTCGCCGCGCAGGTCGCCATCCTCGTGGGCGCGGACCGGCTTGTCCTGCTGACCGACATCGACGGGCTGTTCACCTCGGACCCGCGCACGGATCCCGGCGCCGAGCTCGTGGGGGAGGTCACCGACTTCGAGGCCCTCGACGCGCTGCGCATCGGGGCGGGCACGTCGCCGTTGGGCTCGGGCGGGATGCGGTCGAAGGTCGTGGCCGCCGAGATGGCGTCGGCCGCCGGGATCCCGTCGGTCATCGCCAACGGCGTGCTGCCCGGGGCGCTGGAGGCCGCCGTGGCGGGCGAGCCCGTCGGGACGCGCTTCGCGGCGCGCGAGGCCCGCTACTCGTCGTTCAAGCTCTGGCTCAAGTACGCCAAGCCCACGCACGGGACCGTGGAGGTCGACGCGGGGGCGGCCCGCGCGCTGCGGGAGGGTGGCACCTCGCTGCTGCCCGTCGGCGTCGTCGACGTCCGCGGCGTGTTCGACGCCGGCGACGCCGTGGATGTCGCCGAGGGCCCGGCGCTGATCGGGAAGGGCATCAGCGCCTACTCGGCCGAGGAGCTGCGCCGCGTGCGGGGGCTGAAGAGCGCCCAGGTGCGCGAGCTGCTGCCGCGGGCGGGCGACGAGGCCGTCCACCGCGACTACTTCGTCCTGGCCTGAGCGGCGCCGGTGGTGCTCGTCGAGTCCCCGCTGCTGATCGCCCGCCGGGCGCGCTCGGGCGGCGGCGCGGGCGGGCGGCGCGTCATCGTCGAGGCGGCGGGGGACGGCTACGTGGTCCGCGTGGAGGGCTCCGGGGCGCGCGAGGACCACGCCGCGGGGGCGCTGCAGGCCGTCCAGGCGTTCAACCACGCGCTCCGGGACGCCGCCCGCGCGGGGCTGACCGCGCGCCCCGAGCCGGTGGAGCTGACGGTCGCCGCGCTGGATGCGGCGCGCCGGGCGCGTACCCTTTGACCATGGCCACGACCGTCGCGAGCGTCACCGACCTCTGCCGCGCCGCCCAGGCGGCCTCGCGCGAGCTCGCGGGCGTGCCGACCGGCGTCAAGGACGCGGCCCTGCACGCGATCGCCGGGGCGCTCGTCGAGCGCACCCCCGAGATCCTCGAGGCCAACGCCCGCGACATGGAGGCCGGCCGCGAGGGCGGGCTCTCGGCGGCGCTGCTCGACCGTCTCGAGCTGACCCCGGACCGGATCGCCGCGATCGCCCGCCAGGTCGGCGACATCGCCGCGCTGACCGATCCCGTGGGGGAGGTCATCGAGGGCCGCCGCCTGCCCAACGGCCTGGACGTGCGCAAGGTCCGCGTCCCGCTCGGCGTCGTCGCTGTGGTCTACGAGGCCCGGCCGAACGTCACGATCGACGCCACCGCGCTGTGCATCAAGTCGGGCAACGCCGTCGTGCTGCGCGGCTCCTCCTCGGCCGCCCACTCCAACGCGGTGCTGGCCTCGGTGGCCGCCGAGGCGGCGGAGGGCGCGGGGCTGCCCGCCGGCACCGTGACGCTCGTGGCCGGCGGCGGCCGGGAGGAGCTCACCGAGCTGGCGACCCAGGCCGGCGTGGTCGACCTGATCATCCCCCGGGGCGGCGACGGCCTGAAGAACGCGCTCAAGGGCGTCGCCACCGTGCCCGTCATCTACGCCGCGTCGGGCAACTGCCACGTGTTCGTCGACGCGAGCGCGGACCTCGACGACGCCGAGCGGATCGTCGTCAACGCCAAGGTCCAGCGCCCGAGCGCCTGCAACGCCGCCGAGACGTTGCTCGTGCACGCCGACGTCGCTGCCGAGTTCCTGCCCCGCGCGCTGCACGCCCTGCGCGATGCCGGCGTGGAGCTGCGGGTCGACGGCCGCACCCGGTCGCTGGCCGGCGACCTGGCAGGCACGCTGCAGGACGCCACGGACGCCGACTGGGACCAGGAGTTCCTGGCCCTCGTGCTGGCCGTGGCGGTGGTCGACTCCGTCGACGAGGCCATCGAGCACGTCAACGCCCACGGGTCCGGTCACTCCGAGGCGATCCTGACCGGCGACGTCGCGGCCGCCCGCGCCTTCGAGCGCCGGGTCGACGCGGCGTGCGTCTACGTCAACGCGTCCACCCGGTTCACGGACGGCGGGGAGTTCGGGCTGGGCGCGGAGATCGGCAACTCCACCCAGAAGCTCCACGCCCGCGGGCCGATCGGCCTGCGTGAGCTGTGCTCCACCAAGTACGTCGTGCAGGGCGACGGCCACTCCCGCCCCTGAGCGGGCGCGCCGGCGATCCATGGCCGCGATCGGCATCCTGGGGGGAACGTTCAACCCGCCGCACCTCGGCCACCTCGTGATGGCCCAGGAGGCGCTGGACCAGCTCGGCCTCGACCAGGTGGTCCTCATGCCGGTGCACACGCCGCCGCACAAGGACGCCGACGGCGACCCGGGGGCGGAGGCGCGCTTCGAGCTGTGCCGGCTCGCCGTCGCCGGGGACGAGCGGCTGTCCGTCTCGCGCCGCGAGATCGACCGCGGGGGGCCGTCGTACACGGTGGCTACCCTCAGGGAGATCCATGCGGACGCGCCGGAGCACGAGCTGACGTTCATCGTCGGGGGCGACATGGCGACGAGCCTGCCGACCTGGCGCGAGCCGGAGGCCCTGCTGGAGCTCGCCACCCTCGCGGTCGCCGAGCGCCAGGGCGTCCGCCGCCAGGACATCGCCGCGCGCCTGGCGGGCCTCGCGCCGCCCGATCGCGTCCGCTTCTTCGACATGCCCCGCATCGACCTCTCCTCCTCGGCCATCCGCCGCCGCGTCGCGGGCGGGCGGCCCATCCGCTACCTCGTCCCCGACGCGGTGGCGCAGACCATCGGCGCCCGCGGCCTGTACGGCCTCGGGCCCGCCCAGAACGCCCCAAGCCCCGTAGGAGGCCCCGCGCCCTCATGACCCCGGAGCAGCTCGTGCAGGCGGCCGCGTCGTACGCGGCCGACAAGAAGGCCATCGACCTCGTCGCGCTCGACCTGCGCGGCGTGGCCGGCTACACCGACTTCTTCCTGATCGCCACGGGCAACACCGAACGCCAGACCAAGGCCATCCACGACGGGATCCACGAGGGCCTGAAGAAGGACCACGGGCTCTACCCGCGCCGCGTCGAGGGACTCACGGAGTCCCGGTGGGTCCTCATGGACTACCTCGACCTCGTCGTCCACGTCTTCACGCCGGAGACCCGCCGCCATTACCGCCTCGAGCAGCTCTGGGGCGACGTGCCGCGCGTGGAGCTCGACGCCCTCGTCGAGCAGGCGGACGTCGCGGCCGGCTAGGCCGGGGCTCAGGGCGGCGTGAGCGACGGCCCGGCCATTCGCGACGCCCGGCCCGGGGACCTCGCCGCGGTCGTCGCGATCTACAACGCGACGATCCCCACGCGCCTGGCGACCGCCGACCTCGACCCGGTCCCCGTCACCGGCCGCGAGTCGTGGTTCGACGCCCACGACCCGGGCCGCCGTCCGCTGTGGGTGGCCGAGGCGGACGGCGCGGTCGTCGGCTGGCTGAGCCTCGAGGACTTCCACGAGCGCCCGGCGTACGGTGCGACCGCCGAGGTGAGCGTCTACGTCGCGGAGGCCGCCCGCGGACGCGGCGTCGGGCGCGCGCTGCTCGGGCACCTGCTCGAGCGTGCGCCGGGGCTCGGCGTCGAGCGCCTGGTCGCGCTCGTGTTCGCCCACAACGCGCCCAGCCTGGGCCTGTTCGCCTCGGTCGGGTTCGAGCGGTGGGGCGAGCTGCCCGGCGTCGCCGTGCTGGACGGCGTGCGCCGCAGCGTGGCGATCGTCGGGCGCGCGGTGTGAGGTCGACAGCCTCCTACGCCGGGGCCGGCCCCATTCCGCCGGCGGGCCGCGCGGCGGTGTCCCGGTCGACCCGGTGCAGCGCCCACGCCGCCGCGAGGGCCCGCGTCCCCCAGAACACCAGGCTGATGCCGACGAGCAGGCCGATCGCCCACGCGGCCGAGGACGGCAGGTCGACGGCGATGAGCACGCCGAGCACGACGTTGATCACACCGTGGAAGGCCTCGAGCCCCGCGCCCGCCATGCCGCGCCGCTCGAAGGCGGCGGCGAGGTGCAGCACGCCCGCGGCGAAGAACCAGGCCGAGAGCACGACGGTCAGCGTGATCGTCCCCGTGAGCGGGAAGATGACCAGGACCAGGCCCGCGGCGAGCGTGACCAGGGCGTTGAGGATCTGCATCGGCCGCCGCTCCGCGTACCGCGAGACGGCGTGGAAGCCGGTCACCACGCCGTAGTAGATCAGCAGCCAGCCGATGAAGAGCGTCACCGCGACGGACGTGATGATCGGCACGGCGATCGAGACGGCGCCGCCGAGCAGCGCGAGCACGCCGAAGCCGATCAGCCAGCGGCGGGCGCGCGCGAGGTCGACGTGGGCGACGTCGAGCACGGCGAGCCAGCGCTGCATCGCGTCGGCCGGCGTCGTGAAGCCGCGGCGGAACCCGCTCGCGGGATGGGGCGCCTGGTGGGCCATGGGGAACCTGCCTCCTTCATCGGGTGACCGTGCCCGGCGCAGTAGGCCGCCCGGCGCCCGGCGCACGCGCGGGCGTCGGTTCCCGTGCCCGTCAACGACGAGACCCCGGTCCTCGCGGACCGGGGTCTCGTGCGCTTCGGAGTGGAGCTAGAGGGACTCGAACCCTCGACCTTCGCGCTGCCAGCGCGACGCTCTCCCAGCTGAGCTATAGCCCCAGGCGTGCTGCTCCGAGCAATGGTACAAGCCCGGGCGCGAGCCCGTCATCAGCGCGGGGGCAGGAACTCCGGCACCTCGAGGTCCCCGTCGGGGCCCGGCTGCGAGCCGCGGCCGCCCCGGCGGCCGCTGGGCGCTGCCGCCCCGTCGGCGGGCGGACGGGCGTCGCGGACGAACGGCGCCGCGCCGCCCGGCGTGACGCGGTCGAGGTCGGCGGTCAGGCGGGCATGGGCGTCCTTGATGTCGCCGATGAGCCGCTCCGCGTTGCGGTGCAAGGAGGACGACAGGGCGCGCAGGTCGTCGCCGAGCTCGGTGCCCTCCCGGAGGACCTGGCCGGCCGCGACGCGCGCGTCGTGCACGACCGCGCGCGCCTCCTCGCGGGCCGTGGCGCGGGTGCGGTCGGCGGCGGCGGCGGCCTCGGCGCGCACGCGCTCGGCCTCCTCGGCGGCCTCCTGCGCGGTGGCCCGCGCCTGGGCCTCGGCGTCCTCGCGCGCGCGGCGGGCCGCATCGTGCTCGGCCCGTGCTTCGCGGGCGGCCTGGTCGCGCGTCCCGGCGGCGTCGGCCTGCGCCGCGGCCAGGACGTCGGCGGCCTCCGCCTCGGCGGCCTCGACGCGCAGGTCGGCGGCGCGGTCGGCCTCGGCGATCCGCTCCCGCGCGCGCCGCTCGGTCTGCTCGCGCAGGTCGGCCGCCGCCTGCTCGGCGGCCTCGACGATCGCTGCGACCCGGGCGGAGGCGACGGCGATCCCCGAGTCGGGGCGGGGCGGGCGGGCGTCCGGGTCGTCGGCCATCGTCGGGCATGTTAAGGCGCGCCGCCGGCGGCTCGCGCAAGAAGGTCACCATCGTGCGCACGGGCAGGGGAGCCCGTCCCGCCGGACTCTATGCTGGAGCGCTCGATGGACGAGCATCGCTACGACCCCGAGCAGATCGAGCCGCGCTGGCAGCAGGTGTGGGCCGACGAGCGCACCTGGGAGGTCTCCAACGAGGCCGACGACCGCCCGTCGGCGTACGTGCTGGAGATGCTCCCGTACCCGAGCGGCGAGCCCCACATCGGGCACTTGAAGAACTACGCCATCGGCGACGTGGTGGCCCACTTCCAGCGCCGCCAGGGCCGTCGCGTCCTGCATCCGATGGGCTACGACGCCTTCGGCCTCCCGGCCGAGAACCACGCGATCAAGACCGGCCAGCACCCGCGGGAGTCCACCGACGCGGCGATCCGCGCGTTCCGCGAGTCCTTCCACGACTGGGGCATCTCGATCGACTGGTCGCGCGAGTTCGCGACCCACGAGCCGCGTTACTACCGCTGGACGCAATGGATCTTCCTGCAGCTGCTGGAGCGTGGCCTGGCCTACCGCAAGGAGGCGGCGGTCAAGTGGTGCCCGCACGACCAGACCGTGCTCGCCAACGAGCAGGTCATCGACGGCCGCTGTGAGCGCTGCGGCCACGAGGTGGAGGTCCGTCAGCTCGAGCAGTGGTTCTTCCGGATCACCGACTACGCCGACCGGCTGCTGGACGACCTCTCGGCGATCGAGTGGCCCGAGCACGTCAAGACGATGCAGCGCAACTGGATCGGGCGCTCGGAGGGCGCCGAGGTCACGTTCCGCTGCGAGGAGCTCGGCACCGACTACCCCGTCTTCACCACGCGCCCGGACACGCTGTTCGGGGCGACGTTCTTCGTGCTGGCTCCCGAGCACCCGGACGTGTTCCGCCTGGCCGAGGGCACCGGGCAGGAGCAGGCCGTGCACGAGTACGTCAACCACGCGCTCACGGAGTCCAACGTCGAGCGCGGCGACACGGACAAGCCGAAGACGGGCGTCGCGCTGGGGCGCCATGTGATCAACCCGGTCAACGGCGAGTCGCTGCCGATGTACGTCGCCGACTACGTCCTGATGGAGTACGGCACCGGCGCGGTCATGGCGGTTCCCGCCCATGACGAGCGCGACTACGCCTTCGCCAAGGCGTTCGACCTGCCGATCCGCCGCGTCATCGAGGGCGTCAACCCCGACGGCGACGAGGAGGGGCTGCCCTACACGGGCGACGGCCCGCTGGTCAACTCCGCGCCGGAGTTCGACGGCCTGGACAACCGCGAGGCGCTGGACCGCATCGTGGCCTGGCTGGACCGCGAGGGGCGCGGCCACGCGTCGATCAACTACCGGCTGCGCGACTGGCTGCTGTCGCGGCAGCGCTACTGGGGCACGCCGATCCCCGTCATCCACTGCGAGGTCGACGGGATCGTCCCCGTGCCCGAGGACCAGCTGCCCGTGCTGCTGCCCGACGTCCGCGACTACGCCCCCAAGGGCCGCTCGCCGCTGGCCGCCGCCGAGGACTGGGTCAACACGACGTGCCCGCGCTGCGGGCGCCCGGCGCTCCGCGAGACCGACACGATGGACACGTTCGTCGACTCGTCGTGGTACTACCTGCGCTACTGCGACCCGAACAACGACCAGGCCGCCTGGGACAAGGACGTCCTGGCGGCGTGGATGCCCGTCGACCAGTACATCGGCGGCGTCGAGCACGCGATCCTGCACCTGCTCTACGCGCGGTTCTTCTGCAAGGCGCTGGCCGACCTGGGCCACCTGCCCGAGAGCGTGCAGGAGCCCTTCGCGCGGCTCTTCACCCAGGGCATGATCACCAAGGACGGGGCGAAGATGTCCAAGTCCAGGGGCATCGTGGTCTCGCCGCAGGCGTTCGTCGCGTCGCACGGGGCCGACACGGCGCGCTGCTTCATCCTCTTCATCGGCCCACCCGACCAGGACGC
>JAXDGY010000045.1:0-5229 GCA_034664785.1 Solirubrobacteraceae bacterium | reverse complement strand
GCGGCGAAGCGGGCCGCCCAGCCGCGGATGTCGTCCGTCAGCCCGAACGACTCGTGCAGCACGACCACCCCGGGCCACGGGCCCGGGGTCGTGGGAACCGCGAGGTGGCCCGGCAGCTCACCGGCGGGGGTGGCGAAGCGGATCTCGGGCATCGGCGCCATCCTGCCAGGGCCGCCGGAGCCTGCGGGGGTCTAGGCTCGCGGCCATGAGGGGGCCAGCACGCCGATGAGACCAAGGTCCCATTGCGAGGCGGACCATCGCCCCGGCACCCTCGGTCCGTCCCGTGTCCCTACCGCCATGCCGCCCACCGAGCCGGCGCGGCCGACCGCGCGGACGGCGCCCCGCGTCACGCCGCCCGTGAGGCGGACGACGGCGGCTGAGCGCCTGCAGCGGTGGGCCGCCTCGCCCGTCGCGCAGTTCGCGGTCTCGGGGCTGGTCGCGCTGGCCGTGGTCGGGTTGCTCGCCGTCCACCTGGTGCAGCGCACCACGCGCACCGAGGCCCTGGGTGACGCGAAGGACCTGACCCGTGTCGCCGGACGCATCGTCGCCCCGGCGCTGACCCCCGGGGTGCTGCGGGGCGACCCGCGGGCGCTGGCCGACCTGGACCGCGTCGTCCGGCGCGACGTCCTGCGCGCGCCGGTCGTCCGCGTGAAGGTCTGGGCGCCGGACGGCCGCATCCTGTACGCCGACGAGCCCCGGCTCATCGGCGAGCGCTATGAGCTGGGCGCCCAGGAGCGCGCGGCGCTGCGCCGCGGCGGGGTCGAGGCCGACACCAGCGACCTCAGCAAGCCCGAGAACCGCTTCGAGCGCTCGAACCGGCGGCTGCGCGAGGTGTACCTGGGCATCCCCGCCCCCGGCGGCGGGCGACTGCTGTTCGAGGCCTACCTGCGCGACAGCTCGATCGCGGCCAGCGGCAGGCGCGCCTGGCGGGACGTCGCCCCCGTGCTCCTCGGCGCGCTCGTCCTGCTCTACCTCGTGCAGATCCCGCTCGCCGGGTCGCTGGCCCGGCGCCTGCGGCGCGGCCAGCAGGAGCGCGAGGAGCTGCTGCACCAGGCCATCACCGCCAGCGAGCACGAGCGGCGGCGCATCGCGCGGGAGCTGCACGACGGGGTCGTCCAGGACCTGGCCGGCGTCTCCTACGGCCTCAGCGCGGCGGCCGCCGCGGACGCGCGCGCCGGCGGAGCGGGCGGCGGGTCCGGGTCCGGGCTCGGGGCGACGGGCGACGCGAGCATCGAGATCCGCCGCGCGATGCGCCAGCTCCGCACGCTGCTCGTCGACCTCTACCCGGAGAGCCTGCACCGCCAGGGGCTCGAGGGCGCCATGTCCGACCTGCTCGCCCGCCTGCATGCGCGGTCGATCGCCACCGAGCTCGACGTGGAGCCCGGCCTGGCGCTCGGGACGGCGCACGAGGCGCTCGTCTTCCGGACCGCGCAGGAGGCCCTGCGCAACGTCACCGACCACGCCGGCGCGCGGCACGTCGGCGTCCATCTGCGGCACCGCGACGGCGGCGTCGAGCTCGAGGTCACCGACGACGGGCGGGGCTTCGTCGCGACGACCGACGACCGGCCGCGCCTGGGCCTGCGGATGCTCACCGACCTCGCCGAGGAGAGCGGCGGCGAGCTGGCGGTCAGCTCGCTCCCGGGAAGCGGCACGACGCTGCGCCTGCGGCTGCCGGTGGCCCTGTGATCGAGGTCCTGCTGGTCGACGACCACGCGATGGTCCGTGCCGGGCTGGCGCGGCTGCTGTCGGCCGCGGGGGACGTCGCGGTGGTCGCCGAGGCGGCCGACGGCGCCGAGGGCGCGCGCCTGGCGCAGGAGCTCGCGCCCGACGTCGCGCTGGTGGACCTGGCGATGCCAGGGGTCGACGGGATCGAGGCCACGCGCCGGATCCGCGCGGCGGCGCCCGACGTGGCCGTGGTCATCCTCACCGCGTTCTCCGACCGCCGGCAGATCCTCGGCGCGCTCGACGCCGGCGCGATCGGCTACCTGCTCAAGGACGCCGAGCCGGACGAGCTGCTGCGCGGAGTCCGCGCGGCCGCGCGTGGCGAGACGCCGCTGGACCCGAAGGCCGCGCAAGCCGTGCTGACGCGCGCCGGCGGGCACGCCGGCGGGACGCTGACCCCCCGCGAGCGCGAGGTCCTCCAGCTCCTCGCCGAGGGCCTGCCGAACAAACAGATCGCCCGCCGCCTCGGGATCTCGGAGAAGACGGTCAAGGCCCACCTGACGAAGGTCTTCGAGGCCATCGGCGTGACGGACCGCACGGCGGCGGCGCTGTGGGCGCACCGCAACGGCGTGGCCCGCTGACCGTGGCCCGGGCGGAGCGCCACCGGGAGGTCCTCGCCGAGGGCGTGGGCCTGGCGGAGGTCGCGCGCGCGGTGCGCGACGACCGCCGGCCGTTCGTGCTGGCGGGGCGCTGGCTCGGCGGCGAGGGGGACGTGCTCGCCGGCTCGGAGCCCGTCCGCGTCCTGCGGCCGGACGAGGACCCGTTCGGCGCGCTCGACGAGGTGCCCGAGGTCGGCGGCGGCGACCCGGTCGCCTTCGGGGGCGGATGGGTCGGGCTGCTCGGCTCGGCGCTGGCCCACCGGGTCGAGCGCCTTCCGGCCGCGCCGCCGCCGCGGGGGCCGGTCGCCCCCCCGCACCTGATGGCCTACCACGACCATGTCCTGCGCCTGTCGCCCGGCGGGCGTTGCACGTTCGAGGCGCTGGTCACCCCCGCGCGGCGCGCCGCGCTCGAGACCAGGGCGGCCGAGCTGCGCCTGCGGCTCAGCGATCCGGCGCCCGCACGCGCGTGGCACGCGGGACCGATGCGCATCCTGGCCCCGGGGGCCGGCGGCCACGAGGAGGCCGTGGCCTCCGTGGTCGAGCGGATCGCCGCCGGGGAGGTCTTCCAGGCCAACCTGAGCCTCAGGCTCGCCGGGCGCCTGGAGGGCTCCGCCCTCGACGCGTGGCTGGCCCTCGTCGACCGGGCCCCCGCCGCCTACGGCGCCTTCCTGGGCTGGGAGGGCGGGGCCGTCCTCAGCGCCTCCCCCGAGCTCTTCCTGCGCCGCACCGGCGATCGCGTGCGCAGCTCGCCGATGAAGGGCACGCGGGCGCGGGTCGCCGGTGACGACGCCGCGGCGCGCGAGCTGGCCGTGGCGGTCAAGGACGCCGCGGAGAACGTGATGATCGTCGACCTCATGCGCAACGACCTCGGGCGGGTCAGCGCCTACGGCAGCGTCACGGCGTCGGCGCCCGAGGTCCAGGCCCACCCCGGGGTCTGGCAGCTGGTCGCCCATGTCGACGGCCGCCTGCGGCCGGGGACGGGCGACGCGGACCTGCTCCGCGCGACCTTCCCGCCGGGTTCTGTGGTCGGCGCACCGAAGGTGCAGGCGCTCAAGGTCATCGCCGCCGAGGAGGCGACGGCGCGGGGCGCGCACTGCGGCGCGATCGGCTTCGCCGGCCCCGTGGCCGGCCTGGCGCTGAGCGTCGCGATCCGGACCTTCGAGGTCGCCGGGACCGAGCTCGCGCTCGGGGTCGGCGGCGGCATCGTCTCCGACTCGACCCCCGAGGCGGAGCGGCAGGAGTGCCTGGACAAGGCGGCCCCGCTCGTCGCCGCCCTCGGCACGCGGGTCCTCGGCGACGCCCCGCTGCGGGGCACGCGTGGCTGCTCGCCGCCCCCGCTCCTGGGCCCCGGCGACGAGCGCCCCGACCCGGCGTACGGCCTCCTGGAGACCCTTGCCGTCCGCGACGGCGCCCCTGTCGCCGCCGAGGAGCACCTCGCCCGCCTGGCCGCGTCGGCCCGGGCGCTCTGGGGTGCGGGCCCCGACCTGACGGCCGTCGTGCGGCAGCTCGCCACCCTCGCCGCCGCCGGGGCGCCGGCCCTGCGCGTCCGCGTGACGCGCGACGCGGACGGCGCGCTGGCCACGTGGGTCGCCGCCGGCGAGCCTCCCGCCCGCGACCCGTCCCACCCCGTCCCGCTGGAGCCCGTCCTGCTCCCCGGCGGCCTGGGGGCCCACAAGTGGCTCGACCGGCGGACGCTCGGGCCGCGGCCGTCCGGCGCGACCGCGCTGATCTGCGACCGTGGCGGCGAGGTCCTCGAGGCCGCGTGGGCGACGGTCTGGGTGCTCGAGGACGGGGTCCTGCTGACGCCGCCCGCCGACGGGCGGCTGCTCCCCGGGGTGACCCGCGCCGCCGTCCTGGCCGATCCCCTCGCCCACGGGGTCGCCCGCGCGCGCGAGGAGCGCCTGGACCTCGGGCGCCTGCGCGCCGCGGAGGCGGTCCTGCTCACCTCGGCGCTCACCGGCGGCCTGCAGCCCGCGGCACCGGCATGGGACTGACGGCTCCGCCGCCGGGACGTGTTTCTGGTACCAATCGCCCCGCCCGATGTCGCCGGCCCGCTACCTCGAAGGCGTCGTCCTGCTCGCCGTCGTGGCCGTCGCGGTGTCGGCGGGCGCCGCCGGCCTCCGCCGTCGCCTGACGCCCGACTGGGCCGGCGCGCCGGCCCGCCTGGCCGAGGTGGTGCTCGCGCTGGCGCTCGTCGTGCTCGTCTCCGAGGCGCTCGGGCTCGTCGGCCTGTTCCGCCGGGCGCCGCTGGTCATCGGCCTCGTCGCCGCGGGCGCCGTGTCCTGGGCGATCGGACGACGGCGCGGGCCGCCGCCGCCTGCCGCCCAGCGCACCGCGCGCGCCCCGGCCTACCCGCTCTGGCAGCTCATCGCCGCCGTGGTCGCCACCGCGACCGTGGTGGCCGAGTGGGGCGTGCGGACGGTGGACGCGCTGCGGTTCGGGATGGATGGCACCGACACCCTCTGGTACCACCTCCCGGTCGCCGCGCGGTTCGTGCAGGACGCGTCCATCGTCCACCTGCACTACCTCGACAACGACGCGGTGACGGTGTTCTACCCCGCCTCGTCGGAGCTGTTGCACGCCGTCGGCATCGTGCTCCTCGGCAGCGACGTGCTCTCGTGCGTCCAGAACATGGGGTGGCTCGCGCTGTCGCTCCTGGCGTCCTGGTGCCTCGGGCGCCGCTTCGGGGTGGCCCCGTTGGCGCTGGTGGCCTGCGCCGTCGTCCTGGGCACCGCCCAGCTCGTGGCCGGCCAGCCGGGCGGCGCGTACAACGACGTGGTGGTGCTCGCGCTGGTGCTGGCCACGCTGGCGCTCGTGGTGCATGCCCCCCGCGAGGCGGGATCGGCGCCACGCCGCGGTGCGCTCGCCGTGGCGGCCCTCGCGGCCGGCCTCGCGATCGGCATGAAGT
>JAXDGY010000044.1:0-4928 GCA_034664785.1 Solirubrobacteraceae bacterium | reverse complement strand
GAGGTCCGCACGCTGCGGGCGCCCGTGCACTCCGGGCTGTTCGGCGGCGCGGCGCCCGACGCGCTCATCGCGCTGACCCGGATGCTGGCCACGCTGCACGACGACGCCGGCGACGTCGCCGTCGAGGGTCTTGTCCGCCAGGGCTGGGACGGCCGTCCCGTGGAGGAGGCCGTGCTCCGCGACGCCGCCGGCGTCCTCGACGGCGTGGGCCTCGTGGGCGCCGGGCCCGTCGCCGAGCGCCTCTACACGCGGCCGTCGATCACGGCGATCGGGCTCGACGCCCCGCCGGTGGACGGCGCGGCCAACGCGCTCGTCCCGGCGGCGCGCGCCCGCCTGAGCGCGCGGCTGGCCCCGGGGCAGGATCCGGCCGCGGCCCAGATCGCCATCTCCGAGCACCTGCGGCGGGTCGCGCCGTGGGGCGTGGAGGTCGGGCTCACGCCGGGCGAGGCGGCGCCGGGCGCGTTGCTGGCCGGCGGCGGCCCGGGCGAGGCCGCGGCGGTGCGGGCGCTCGAGGGGGCCTACGGCAAGGCCCCCGTGAAGGTGGGCAGCGGCGGGGCCATCCCGCTCTGCGTCCTGCTCGCCCAGGCCTACCCGGACGCCGAGATCATCCTCTGGGGCGCCGCGGACGACGCGGCGCAGATCCACGCGGCCGACGAGAGCGTCGACCTCGGCGACCTCAGACGTGCGACGCTCGCACAGGTGCTGCTCCTCCAGGATCTCGGTCGTGCGGGTCGAGGCTGACGGGCCGGTCCGCAGCGACGGGCCGGCGCGCCTGGTGCTCGGGCCCCAGCTGCGCTACGCCGGCGAGACCGACGCGACCGTCTGGGTGGAGACGACCCGTGCCTGCGAGGTCGACGTCCTCGGGCGCCGCGAGCGGACCTTCGAGGTCGCCGGCCACCACTACGCGATCGTCTGCCTGCACGACCTCGAGGCGGGCTGCGAGCTGCCGTACGAGGTCCAGCTGGACGGCACGCGCGTGTGGCCGGAGCCCGACTCGCCGTTCCCGCCCAGCCTGATCCGGACGATCGGCGACGGGCCGCTCCAGCTCGCGTTCGGATCGTGCCGCGTCTCGCTGCCGCACGACCCGCCGTTCGCGCTCACGAAGGACCGCGACGAGCGCGGGCGCGAGGTCGACGCCCTCTACGCGCTGGTGCAGCGCATGCGCCGGCGCGCGCCCGCCGCCTGGCCCGACACGCTGCTGCTGCTCGGCGACCAGGTCTACGCCGACGAGGTGTCCCCGGACGTGCGGGCGCGCATCGCGCGCCGGCGCCGGCTGGACGTGGGCGCCGGGCCCGAGGTCGCGGACTTCGAGGAGTACACCTGGCTCTACCACGAGTCCTTCGGCGACCCGGCGATCCGCTGGCTGCTGTCCACGGTGCCCAGCGCGATGATCTTCGACGACCACGACGTGCACGACGACTGGAACACGTCCGCCGCCTGGGTCCGCGACATCCGGGCCGAGCCGTGGTGGGAGGAGCGGATCCTCGGCGCCTACGCCACCTACTGGATCTACCAGCACCTCGGCAACCTGTCCCCAGCCGAGCTCGCCCGGGAGGGGCTGTTCGCCGAGGTCCGGGCGGCCGAGGGGGACGCCGCGCCGCTGGTGCGGGCGTTCGCGCGCAAGGTGCACGAGGAGGTGGCGGGCACCCGCTGGAGCTTCCGGCGCGACCTCGGGCGCACGCGGCTGCTCGTGCTCGACTCGCGGGCCGGCCGCGTCCTGGACGAGCGAGGGCGCCAGATGCTCTCCGACCGCGAGTGGGCGTGGGTGACCGAGGAGGCCACCGGCGACTTCGACCACCTCCTGATCGCGACCTCGCTGCCCGTCCTGCTCTCCTCGGGGCTGCATCACCTGGAGGCCTGGAGCGAGGCGGTCTGCGGCGGCGCCTGGGGCGATCGCGCGGCCCTGGTCGCCGAGCGCCTGCGCCAGGGCCTCGACCTCGAGCACTGGGCGGCCTTCGGCGGCTGCTTCGAGCACATGTCGCGCCTCCTGCGCGAGGTCGGCTCGGGGCAGCGCGGCCCGGCGCCCGCCTCGATCGTGCTGCTCTCGGGCGACGTGCACCACGCCTACCTCGCCGAGGCCGGCTTCCCCCGCGAGGCCGGGGTCACGAGCTCGGTGGTGCAGGCCGTCTGCTCACCGGTGCGCAACCCGCTGAACTCCCGCGAGCGCCGCGCGCTGCGCGCCGCGCTGTCGAAGCCGGCCGAGCTGGTCGGGCGGGCGCTCGCGCGGGCTGCCGGGGTGCGCAAGCCGTCCCTCGGCTGGCGGTTCCCCGAGGACCCGACCTTCGACAACCAGGTCGCGACGCTGCTCATCGCCGGCCGCGAGGCCCGCCTGCTGGTGGAGAAGACCCGCCCGGAGGACTGGGCCGACCCGATGCTGCACGTGACGCTCGACCGCGTGATCGCGGGTCCGCCGGACGGGCGGGTCGCGCGGCTCGGGTAGGACCTCCTAGGAGCTCACGGCCGGGCGAGGAAGTTCACGTGCTCGCCGGACCGGAACGCCTCGGCAAAGCGCTCCTCGCTGTACGGGCCCCCGCCGTCGAGGTCGAAGATCCGGAGGCCTGCCGTCCCGCACAGCCGGGCGACGATGTCCTGCGGGCGCGTCCCGTAGCGGTCGGCCGAGCCTGCGCCGTGCTCGAAGACGACGATCGGCCGGTGCGTGGCGAGCGTCCCGAGGGCGCCGTCGAGCACCTCCTGCTCGGCGCCTTCCACGTCGATCTTCAGCAGCGCGGGGACGAAGCCCTCCGGGAGGGCGTCGTCGAGGCGCTCCGTGCGGACCCTGACGTGCTGCACCGCGCCGCCCGACGGCGCCGGGCGCTCGAGGAACCCGCTCCAGCCCGGGTCCTCGACCACGCGGACGAAGGCCCGCTCGCCCGCCTGGTCCGACAGCGCTGCGTTGCGGACGTCCACGCCCGGGAAGCGCGCGGCGAGCTCGGCCGCGAGCTCGGGCAGGGGCTCGTAGGCGATGTGCCGCCCGTGAGGTGCGACGCGGACGAGGTCGGCCAGGACCGCGCCGCGATGCGCGCCCACGTCGATGCAGCACGAGTCGGGCGACAGGACCGATGCGAGGATCGCCCGCAGGTGCTCGTTGTCCCGCCGGTCGTGGCGGATGTGGCCGGGCTCGAAGACCCGCTTGACCCGGCGCAAGGGGTCGGCGAACCCGATCATGGTCGCGGAGGCGACCAGAAGCTCACGCACCGGAGACCGTGCCACGGCGCCATCATAGGCGCGTGCCGTGTCGCAGGCCGGGAGCCGGGCGGCGGACGTCGCCCGGCCCGCGGTGGCCTCCGGCGCCCGCGCGCGGTCGCCGTCGCCTGACCTCAGATCCGCTGGATCAGCGTGCCCGTGCCCAGGCCGCCGCCGCAGCACATCGTCACGAGCCCGAGCTCCTTGTCGTCGTCCTCCAGCGTGTGCAGCAGCGTCGTCAGCAGGCGGGCGCCCGTGGAGCCGAGCGGGTGGCCGAGGGCCATCGCACCGCCCCGGACGTTGACGGTGTCCATGTCCGGCTCGTGCTCCCGCGCCCACGCGGCCACCACGGGGGCGAAGGCCTCGTTGATCTCGGTCCGGTCGATGTCGGCCATCGTCATCCCGTTGCGCTGCAGGAGCTTCGCGGTCGCGGGGATCGGGCCCTCGAGCATCTTC
Organism: Solirubrobacteraceae bacterium; assembly: GCA_034664785.1. Lineage (GTDB taxonomy): Bacteria > Actinomycetota > Thermoleophilia > Solirubrobacterales > Solirubrobacteraceae > Paraconexibacter. Next base: position 1,289 of record JAXDGY010000044.1, on the reverse strand, counting down.
ACGGGGTCACAGCCCACCGTCGTCTGGTCCACGATCCGCGCGCGGGGCCGAAGGCCGAGCTGGTCCGCCTTCTCGCGGCTCATGAGCAGGATCGCGGCGGCGCCGTCGGAGATCTGCGAGGCGTTGCCCGCGGTGATCTTGCCGTCCGGCTTGAAGGCCGGCTTGAGCTCGGCGAGGGTCTCGAGCGTCGTCCCCGGGCGGATGCCCTGGTCGGTGACGACCGTCTGGCCGTCGAGCTCCCACGGGATCATCTCGCGCTCGAAGCGGCCGTCCTCGGTGGCCCGGTGCGCGTTGCGGTGCGAGCGCACGGCGAGCTCGTCGAGCTCGGACCGCGAGATCTCCCACTGGTCGGCGATCATCTCGGCGCCGAGGCCCTGGCCGACGATGTTGTGCTTGTCCATGAGCTTCGGCGTGAACGCCGCGCCGTACTTCTGCTGGGTCTCCATGCCCGCCGCGAACGGGATGTGGCCCATGTGCTCGACGCCGGAGCCGATCACGACGTCGTGGATGCCGGCGGCGATGAGCGCGGCGCCGAAGTTGACGGCCTGCTGCGCGGAGCCGCACTGGCGGTCCACGGTGGTGGCGGCCGCCTCGATCGGGAGACCCTCCTGCAGCCAGGCGTTGCGCGCGACGTTGAACGCCTGCTCGCCGAACTGCTGCACGCAGCCCGCGATGACGTCCTCGACCTCGGCCGGATCGATCCCCGTCCGGCTCAGCAGCTCGGTGTAGGTGCGCCCGAGGAGGTCCGCCGGATGGGTGTCCTTGTAGTAGCCCTTCTCCTTGTGGCCGCGCCCGATGGGCGTCCGGACCGCTTCGACGATGACGACGTCTCGACCCTGCTGTCCACTCATGGGATTCGCGTTCCTCCGTCGGATGGAAGAGCCGTGTTGAACACGGTTCACGTACAGTACCGCGCCGATGAGCACCCAAGAACGTCTCGGCGTGGTGGGTAGCGGCGCGATCGCCTGCGGGCTCGCGGCCTCCGCCGCGCAGCACGGCCCCGTGGTCCTCTGGGCCCGGTCCGACGCCTCCGCCGACCGGGCGCGCCGCTCGGTCGAGAAGGTCTGCGGCCGCCTGGAGGGCGGCGTCGACCCCGCCAACGTGCGGGTCGAGACCGACCTGGACGCCCTGGGCCAGGTGACCGCCGTGATCGAGGCCGTCGTCGAGGACCACGCGCCCAAGGCCGAGCTCTGGGTCCGCCTCGGGGCGGTCGCCGCCGACGACGCCCTCCTCGGCACGACGACGTCGTCGCTGTCGGTGCAGCGCATCGCGGACGCCGCCGGCCACCC
>JAXDGY010000043.1:0-25941 GCA_034664785.1 Solirubrobacteraceae bacterium | reverse complement strand
GGCCCCGAGGGCCACCGGAGCCTCGGGCAGCTCGGCGCGTTCGTCGACCGCCTGGCGCCGGCGTGGGACGGCCGCCTGCGCGTCGTGGCCGTCGACCGCGACTCGGGCCGGCGCGTGGTCTTCGGCGCGCCAGGCGCCCCGCCGGCCTCGCCCGGCGACGCGGTGCGCGCGTCGTGCGCGGTCCCGTGGGTCTTCGAGCCGGTGCAGATCGGCGGGCGGACCTACGTCGACGGCGGCGCGTGGAGCGCGACGAACCTGGACGTGGTCGACGCCCGGCCCGGCCTCGACGTACTGGTCCTCAACCCGCTCGCCTCGCTGCCGGCCCGCTCGACCGGGGGTGCGATGCGCGCGGCCGTGCGCAGCGGCGCGGCCGTGGAGGCGCTCGCCGTCCGGCGCCGCGGCGCGCGTGGGCGCATCGTGGCGCCGGACGCTGCGAGCGCCGCCGCGATGGGCCCCAACCCGATGGACGGCTCCCGCAGCGCCGCGGTGCTGGGCGCGGGCTACGAGCAGGGCCGGGCGCTCGCCGCCGGCGCTGACGCTGACTAGGCCGCGACGGGCGCCGCCGGCTCGTGGCGCTCGCCGCGCTGCGCCTCGAGGTCGTCGGCCGCCCGGTAGGGACCGGGCTTGGGCCGCGGCTTGCCGCCGGGGAACGCCAGGCGGAGGATCGTCCGCTGCACGCCGCCGAGCTGCTTGGAGAACGGCCCGACGTTGTAGGGCAGCTCGTAGCGCTCGCAGATCGCCTTGACCCGCGGCGCGATCTCGGCGTAGCGCGAGCTCGGCATGTCGGGGTACAGGTGATGCTCGACCTGGAAGCCCAGGTTGCCGCTCATGACGTGGAAGAACGGGCTGCCGGAGATGTTCGCCGCACCGAGCAGCTGACGGATGTACCAGCCGCCGCGCGTCTCGTCCGCCACCTCCTCCTCGCTGAAGGTGTACGTCTGGTCCGGGAAGTGGCCGCAGAAGATGATCGCGTAGGACCACACGTTGCGGACCATGTTGGCCGTGAAGTTCGCCTTCAGGGTGCTCTTGAACGCCTTGCGGCGCCCCTCCATCGTGCGGGCCCCGAACAGCGCGCTGAGCGCGGGGTAGGCGATGTAGTCCTTGACGATCTGGCTGCGCGCCTTGCCCGCCATCCCCTTGAGCTGGCGCTGAAGCTCCGCCTTGGACTTCCTGCCCGCCTTGATCTCGTCGAAGTCGAGGTCGTGGAAGGCGACGCCCCACTCGAAGAACGCAGCCAGCACCAGGTTGTAGAACGGCTGGGCGAGGTAGACCGGATGCCACTTCTGGTGCGGGTCGATCCGCATGATGTCGTAGCCCAGATCGCGGTCCTTGCCACGGATGTTCGTGTAGGTGTGGTGAACGTAGTTGTGGGAGTGCTTCCACGCCTCAGGGGTCGACGCGGTGTCCCAGTCCCAGGTCGAGGAGTTGAACTGGGGATCGTTCATCCAGTCCCACTGGCCGTGCATGACGTTGTGGCCGATCTCCATGTTCTCGAGGATCTTGGCCGCGGACAGCGCCGTGGTCCCCGCGATCCAGGCGGGCTTGCGCGGGGAGGCGAACAGCATCAGGCGCGACATGACGACCAGGCGCCGGTGCATCTCGATCATCGAGCGGATGTAGCGGGCGTCGCGGTCGCCGAGCTCGGCGAACACGTCGTCGTGGATCTTGTCGAGCTCGCGGCCGATCTCCTCGATCTGGGCCGGGGTCAGGCGGCTGAGCGGGCTCTCGATCTGGCTGGTGGGCATGATGGGGCCTCGGCTTTCGGAGTGGGTCTCAGAGATCGATGACGACCGCGCCCTCGGGCGCGTTGACGCAGGTGCGGACCATCTCGCCGTCCTGCCCGTGGACCTCGCCGGTCCGCAGGTCGCGGACCTGGCCGGAGCACAGGCGCCCGACGCAGGTGTGGCAGATGCCCATGCGGCAGCCGAACGGCAGCGGGGCGCCGGCGTCCTCGCCGGCGACGAGGATCGGCGTCCCGCCGTCGCTGGTCGCCTCGACGCCGCTGGCCACGAAGCGGATGGCGCCGCCCTCGCCGTGCTCGGCGTCGCCCTTGCCGATGATCGGCTGGAAGCGCTCCATGTGGAGGCGCTCGCAGCTGCCCGCGTGCTCCTCCCAGTGGGCGATCAGGGCGTCCAGCATGTCGCCGGGGCCGGAGACGAAGGCCTCGCGCTCGCGCCAGTCCGGGCACAGGCGGTCCAGGTCGGCCGGGGTCAGCCGGCCCTGCTCGGCGGTCCGCTGCTCGTGCAGGCGGAACCCCGGGTGGCGGCGGTCGAGGGAGCGCAGCTCCGGCCCGAAGATCACGTCGTCGGGGGTACGCGCGGAGTGGATGAGCATCACGTCGCGCAGCTCGCCGCGGTGCGCCAGCGAGCGCAGCATGCTCATGATCGGCGTGATCCCGCTGCCCGCGCTGACGAACAGCAGCTTGCGCGGCAGTGGATCGGGCAGGACGAAGGTCCCCTCCACGCCGCCCAGCCGGACGATGGTGCCCGGGCGCGCCTCGCGCACCAGGTAGGGCGAGACCTTGCCCGCGTCGACCAGCTTCGGCGTGATCGAGATGCAGCCGTCCTCGCGCTCCGGGTCGGAGGTCAGCGAGTAGGCGCGCCAGTGGTGCACCCCGTCCACCGCCATGCCGACGCGCAGGTACTGGCCGGGCTTGTGCCCCGGCCACTCCCAGCCCGGCTTGATGAGGATCGTCGCGGCGTTCGGGGTCTCAGGGTTGATCCGCTCGATGCGCCCGCGGAGCTCCTGGGTCGACCACAGCGGGTTGATGAGCTCGAGGTAGTCGTCGGGCATGAGCGGCGTGAAGAGCCCTCGCAGGGCGCGGAGGGTCTTCAGCCGCCATTCGGGCACCTGGGGACGTGCTCCGCGTTCGGCCATGGCCGGACGTTACCCGATGAGAACGGCTGTCAACCGAGAGTTCTCAATCAGCGTTTCCATGGGTACACTCGTTCCCCATGGCGACGCCCCGCCAATCGCTGCGCCGGGACCGCGAGCGCGACCTGGTCCAGGCGACCCGCGCCCTGTTCGACGAGCGCGGGGTCCAGGATGCCCCGATCGAGGAGATCGCACGCAGCGTCGGGATCGCCCGGGGGCTGATCTACCGGCAGTTCTCCTCCAAGGAGGAGCTCTACGTCCTGACGGTCACCGACTACCTCGCCGAGCTCGACGCCGTCCTGGCGCAGGCGGACGACCCGCAGGCCGCCCCGGCCGTGCGCCTCGAGGCGCTGACCAGGGCGTACGCCGGCTTCTGCGAGCACTACCCCGCGTTCATCGACAGCGCCCTGTCGCTCATGCGGCGCCCCGCGCGCGACCTGTACGAGACGGTCTCCGAATCGGTCTGGCTGCGGCTCGGGCAGGGCATGGCGCTCTGCGTGGACCAGGTCGCCGGCGTGCTGCGCGCGGGCGCGGCCACGGGCGACTTCGCCGTCGAGGACCCCGACTACGCCGCCAACGTCCTCTGGACCCAGGCGCTCGGCGTCATGCACCTCGCGCGCATCCGCGTCGGCATCCGGCAGGCCGGGCCGGGGTTCCCTGCGCTGTTCCCCGTCACGCCCGAGCGCGTCGTCGAGACCTGCGTGCGCATCGCGCTGAGCACGGTCGCCGCGCCGCCGTCGAGCCGGCCCTAGGCCCTAGCCCCCGAGGCCTCCTCGTGTGCGGTGGCCGAGGGGCGCTGCGCGACGCGGAATCCGTGCACTTCCTCCACATAGTCGGACGGCGCGATGCACCGGTCTACGGTTGCGCCGCGAGTGCGCGACCCGCAGGACCGGACGCCCCGCCCGATCACCCCCGGGCGGGGCGTCCCTCGTTCGGGGTCGTCAGCGGGAGAGCGCGCCGAGCTGCTCCATGAGGCTGAGGGCGTCGGACAGCCCCCAGAACTCCGTCACGCGCCCGTCGCGCAGCCGGTACTGCGCGAAGCCGAGCATCCGCACGGTGCGCCCGGTCGGGTTGATGCCCATGAACTCGCCGGTGTGGGTGAACGTGCACGTCCAGCGCTCGAACACCAGGTCGCCGTCGGCGACGAGCTGATCGGAGACGGTCCGGATGCCCGAGAACGGACCGCGCATGACGCGCGCCCGCTGCTGGTAGGAGGCGCGGTCGCCGCTCGAGCCCGCCGCCGGGGTGTGGTCCACGAAATCCTCGGCCAGGAGGTCCTCGGCCACCGCGAGGTCGCCCCCGTCGTTGAACAGCTCGCGGGTCAGCCGGGCGACGACGTCCTTGTTGCGCTCGGTCGCGCCGTCGCGCCGCGCGTCGCCGTCGTCGCGCACGTGCGGCGCGTCCGCCACGGTGGCGAGCGCGCGGGCCGCGCGCGCGATGAAGCCCTCCAGCCGTGTCCGGATGACCCCTCCCGTCCCCGGCACCTGCGGCTCGAAGCTCGAGCGCCAGCGGATCTCCGTCCCGCCGCCGCGCCGCGGCTCGAGCGTCACCTCGGCGCGGTAGTCGCGGATCGGCAGCCCTGACAGGAGCTCGTAGGCGAAGCGGTGCGGCGCCTCGAGGACCGTGACCCGCTCCCGGCTCGTGCGCCGCCCCAGGCGGAAGCGGCGGACCTCCCCCACCCCCGAGCCCGTCTCGACCGCGGCCTCGTCGAAGCCGGCCCAGCCGGGCCAGGTGCGCACGTCGGCCAGCAGCGCCCAGACCTGCTCGGGCGGGGCGGCGGTCGAGGCGCGGACGTCGATCTCGGGCATTGGCGGCAATACATCCCAGTCCGGGTACCGGTGCGTCAAGCCCTGACGCGAAGCGTGCCCTCCCGCGGGGCGACGCCGGGGAGGACCAGCGCGACGTCGGCGCCGCCGCCCGGCCGGTCCTCCGCGCGGGCGCTGCCGCCGTGGGTGGCCGCGATCGCGGCGACGATCGCCAGGCCGAGGCCCGTGCCGCCGCGCCCCCGCGCCTCGTCGGCGCGGGAGAAGCGCTCGAACGCGTGGGCCAGGAACGCCTCACCGAACCCGGGACCATCGTCGCGGACGTGCAGCTCCACCCCGGTGGGCGTCGCGAGCGCCTCGGCCTCGATGCGGGTACCGCCGTGGCGCACCGCGTTGTCGACGAGGTTCCGGAGCGCCTGCTCCAGGCGGAGCCGGTCGCCCACGACGCGCAGGTCCTCGGGCGCGCGCACGGTGAACGACGCCCCCTGCGCGCGGAGGGCAAGCTCGGCCCGCCGCCCGACGCCCTCGAGCAGCTCGCGGGCCCCCAGCGCCTCCCGCCGGACGGGCAGGCGCCCCTGCTCGGAGCGGGCGAGGACGAGGAGGTCCTCGGTGAGCTCGACGAGCCGGTCCGCCTCCTCGCTGGCGGAGGCCACGGCGGCGCGGAACGCCTCGACCGTCGACGCGTCGCGCAGCGCGAGCTCGAGCTCGCCCTTGAGGACTGCCAGCGGCGCGCGCAGCTCGTGGCTGGCGTCCGCGGTGAACGACTGCTCGCGCTCGAAGGCGTGCTCCAGGCGCGCCAGCATGTCGTTGAGCGTCTCGCCCAGGCGGGCGACCTCGTCGCCGGAGGGCGGCACGGGCAGCCGCCGTCCGGGGGCCGACGCCCGGATCTCCCCCGCGCGGCGCCGCATGGACTCGACCGGGCGCAGGGCGCCGGCCGCGGCGCCGTAGCCGGCCAGCGACGCCAGCAGCAACGCGACCGGACCGCCGAGCAGCAGCAGGCTGCGCAGGTTGTCCTGCGCCACGTCGCGCGGCTCGAGCGACGCGCCGACCACGGCCACCAGCTGCTGGTCCTGGGCGCTCACCGGCGTCGCGAGGAGGCGGACCGGATCCTCCGAGACCGCCGACGGCCCGTGCTCGACCACGATCGTCCCGCGGGCGGCTCGCCGCAGCTCCGCGGGGGTCAGGAGCGGCATGCGGCGCAGCGGCGGGGTCGCGTCGACCACGCGCCCGGAGCGATCGAGGATCTGCGCGAGGCTCTCGCCCTCCTCGGTGAGCGGGCTGCGCCCCGCCTGCGCCAGCCCCGAGTCGGCCTGCCGGATGAGCGCGATGACGTCGCCGGCCCGGGAGCGCAGACCCTGGTTGAGCGTCGCGTCGAGGTCATGCCCCAGCCGCACGTAGAGGAACAGGCCGGTGGCCGTCAGCAGGACGGCCATCACGACGGCGAACGCGAGCGTCACCCGGACCCGGACGGGGACCCGGGCGAGGGACGGGACGGCGCGGGGCATCGGTCCCGGACGCTACCCGGCCCGGACCGGTGGCGGTCCGGGCCGGGCGCCGGTGGCCCGCCGGGGGACTGGCGGGCCACCGTGCGTCACGTGGCGCTCGTGCTACTTCTGCGCAGCGGCGCCCGCCGCGGGGGTGTCGGGCGTTTCAGGGCCCGACTGATCGCCGGACTGGACGTTGTCCGTGTCCGGGCCGTCGGCCTGCCCGTTGGCGTCGGGCTTCTCGTTGGCGTCGGGCTTCTCGTTGGCGTCGGACGGGTCGGCGGCGTCCGCCTTGCCGCCGGCGTCGGCCGCATCGGGGGCGTCGGCCTGGTCGCCCGCGGTCGGCGTGTCGGTGGTCGTGGTCGGCGTCGGCGTCGACGTGGTGGGGGTCGGCGACGGGGTCGTCGTGCCGCCGGACTGGGCCAGCGCGGCCCCGCCGACGCCGAGGGCGGCGAGGAGGGCGGCAGCGGTGGCGGTGACGGTGTTGCGCGGGAAGCGCTCGAACATGTGGTGTGAACTCCTTCTCGTGGGTGGGACGGGCCGCAACCTAGGCAGGGCGGATGAAACGGCGATGAGCGGGCGCCCGTTCTCGGCGAGGGACGTCGAGCCCCGCGCTCATCGGGCGATGAGCGGGCGCCCGTTCTCGGCGAGGGACGTCGCGCCCCGCGCTCATCGGGCGATGAGCTGGCGCCCGTTCTCGGCGAGGGACGTCGGGCCCCGCGCTCATCGAGCGATGAACGGCTCCTCAGGGGCGCTGGTTCATCGGGCGCTTAGGCGCAGCGGGGAAGGTGCACCGATGCGCGTGCTCGTCGTCGAGGACGATCCGAAGCTGGCCGGCATGCTGCGACGCGGCCTGCAGGGCGACGGCATGGCGGTGGACCTGGCCGACCGTGGCGAGGACGCGCGCTGGATGGCGGGCGCGACCGCGTACGACGCGATCGTGCTCGACGTGATGCTGCCGGGCGTCGACGGCTTCACGGTCTGCCGCACGCTGCGCGACGACGAGGTGTGGTCGCCCGTGCTGATGCTCACCGCACGCGACGCCGTCGAGGACCGCGTGGCCGGCCTCGACGGCGGCGCGGACGACTACCTGACCAAGCCGTTCTCGTTCGCGGAGCTCGGGGCGCGCCTGCGGGCGCTGGCTCGCCGCGGGCCCGTGGAGCGCCCGACCGTGCTGAGCGCCGGCGACCTCCGGCTCGATCCTGCCGCCCGCCGCGTGTGGCGCGGCGACCAGGAGCTCGCGCTGTCGGCGAAGGAGCTCGCGCTGCTGGAGGCGTTCCTCCGGCGCAAGGGCGACGTGCTGGACCGCTACCAGCTGCTCGAGCAGGCCTGGGATCAGGACTACGAGAACCGCTCCAACGTCGTCGACGTGTTCGTCCGCTACCTGCGCGAGAAGGTCGACCGGCCGTTCGGCGTCGAGTCGATCGAGACGGTGCGCGGCGCCGGCTACCGCCTGCGTCCCGACGGCGGCCGTCCCCGCGGCGAGGACTGACCCCCGCGGCGCGGTGCGCGGTGCGATGCATATGCTGCCGCCCCCATGCGCCGCCGCTCCTCCGCCCCCCGCCATCCGCTGACCGGCAGGACCGCCGTGATCACCGGCGCGGCGTCGGGGATGGGCCGCGCGGTCGCGTTGCGCCTCGCGGCGCGGGGCTGCCCGGTGGCGCTCGTCGACCACGACGAGGACGGCCTACAGGAGACCGCGGCGAGCGTCGCGGGGCCGGTGCTGCACCGCCGGCTCGACGTCCGTGACCGCCAGGGCCAGCTCGCCTGGGCGGCCGCCGTCCGCGAGTGGGCCCCGGCCCCGATCGGCCTCGTGCTCAACAACGCCGGCGTGACGGTGGTGCAGGGGGCGCTGGAGGCCTCGCCGGAGGACGACGAGTGGGTCGTCGACATCAACTTCGGCGGCGTGGTGCACGGCGTCCGGGCGTTCCTGCCGATCCTCGCCGAGCAGGGCGACGGCGCGATCGTGAACGTCTCGAGCGTCTTCGGCCTGGTCGGCTTCCCGCACCAGACGGCCTACTGCGCCTCGAAGTTCGCGGTCCGGGGCTACACCGAGGCGCTGCGCCAGGAGCTGCGCGGGACGGGCGTGCGTGCCGCGACCGTCCACCCGGGCGGCGTGGACACGAACATCGTGGCCAACGCGCGCTTCCACGCAGACGTGCACGGCGAGCGCGACCACGCGACCGCGATCAAGGACTTCGCCACGCTCGCGCGCACCACCCCGGAGCGCGCGGCGGAGATCATCTGCGACGGGGTCGAGGCCGGGAAGGCGCGGATCCTCGTCGGTCCCGACGCCCGGATGCTCGACCTGCTCGTGCGCGTCGCCCCGACGCGCTACTACGACGTGGTCGAGCGGCTGGAGTCGCTCATGCGCCGGGGCTGACCCCGCCGGCGCGGGGAGCGAGCACGGCCTTGATGAGGTCCGCCGCCGGGCGATGCAGCTCGGAGAGGTCGCCGCCCTCGTCGATGCCGAACATGATGAGCTCGCGGAAGCCGCCGGCGACGATGGTCGCGGTCTCGAAGGACAGCGGCTCGAGCTCGGGCTGCCGCTCGCGGGCGCGCTCGACGAGCTCCACGAGCTGCCGGGCCCCGCGCTCAGCGATGGCCCGCATCTTCTCGTAGCCGCGCTCCCCCAGGCCGGCGACCTCGCGCACGTAGCTGCGCATGAGGGCGGGCTCGGAGCCCATCGCCTCCAGGTAGGCGCCGAGGGCGCGCTCGACCTGCTCCTCCCAGCCCAGCTCGGGGTCGGCCGCCGCGGCGATCTGCGCCAGCAGCCCCTCGCTCATGACGTCGAAGAGCTCCAGGAAGCACGCCTCGCGGTCCTCGAAGTGGACGTAGAACGTCCGCCGCGAGGTGCGCGCCAGGCGCACGACGTCGGCCACCGTCGTCTGCCGGAAGCCCTGCTCGCGGATGGACTGCGCCATCCCCGCGAGCAGGCGGTCGCGATGGCCCGCGGTCTCGTCGACCCGGCCCTCGAACACCCACGCCTGGTGCGGTTGCGTTCCGTCCACCACGGCCACGGTACAGACGTGTACCATGCCACGGGCGGTACGCCAACGTACCGGCCGTCGTCAGAACCGGAGCAGCCATGTCCGCCGCCGCCCCCGCCGCCCACGAGAGCCTGCCGCCCGGCCCCTCCCTGCCGCGGACGCTGCAGACGCTGGGGATGCTGACCCGCCAACGGCCCTGGCTGGAGCGCTGCCGCCGCCGCCACGGCGACGTCTTCACCATCAAGCTGCACCGCTTCCCCGCGCTGGTCGTCCTGGCGGACCCTGCGCTCATCAAGCAGACCTTCACCGCCAAGCCGACGACCCTGCACGCCGGGACGGGCAGCCCGCTCGGCGCGGTGCTCGGGCCGAACTCGATGCTGGCCATCGACGAGGACCGCCACCTGGCCCAGCGCCGCCTGCTGCTGCCGCCGTTCAAGGGGCAGCGCATGCAGGCCTACGAGTCGCTGATCGAGGAGATCGCGGAGGAGGAGATCGCCCGCTGGCCCGCCGGCGTCGAGTTCTCCGCCTCCGAGCCGATGCAGCGCATCACCCTGCGGGCGATCCTGCGCGCGGTCTTCGGGGCGAGCGGCCACGAGCTCGCCGAGCTCGAGCGCCTCATCCCCCCGTGGACGTCGCTGGGCTCGCGGCTGTCCCAGTTCTCCATCGTGCAGAAGGACCTCGGGCCCCGCAGCCCCTGGGGCCGCTTCCTGCGGCTGCGCGCGGAGATCGACGGGCACCTCGACGCGCTCATGGCCGCGGCGCGCCGCGACCCCCGGCTCGACGCGCGCGCCGACGTGCTGGCGCTGCTCGTCCAGGCGACCCATCAGGACGGCACGCCGATGGCCGCCGCGGAGATCCGCGACGAGCTCATGACGATGCTCGCCGCCGGCCACGAGACGACGGCGCACACGCTGAGCTGGGCCATCGAGCGCCTGCGCCGCCACCCCGACGTCCTCGGCCGGTTGGTCGAGGAGGCCGACGCGGGCGGCAAGGCGCTGCGCGACGCCACGATCCGCGAGGTCCAGCGCACCCGGCCCGTCATCACCTTCGCCGGCCGCCTGGTCCGCGAGCCCTTCCAGCTCGGCGAGTGGCTGCTGCCCGTCGGGACGCGCATCGGCCTGTGCGCGGGCCTGACCCACTACGACCCGCGCCTGTTCGGTCACCCCGACCGCTTCGATCCGGACCGCTTCCTCGACACGACGCCCGAGACCTACGAGTGGATCCCGTTCGGCGGCGGCATCCGGCGCTGCATCGGCGCGACCTTCGCGCACATGGAGATGGACGTCGTGCTGCGCACGCTGCTGCGCCGCGTCGAGCTGGTGCCGACCGAGGCGCCCGACGAGCGGTGGCGCTTCCGCGGCGTGGCCTTCACGCCCTCGCACGGCGGCCGCATCGTCGTGCACCCGCGCGCACCGCGGCTTGCGCCGCGGCGCAAGGCGGTCGGCGCCGCGTCGTTCACGCCTGGAGCGGCAGGCTGACGGAGATCGTCGTGCCCGCGCCCGGCGCGCTGGCGACCGTCATCGTGCCGCCGCCGGCGGCGACGCGGTCGGCGAGGCCCACGAGACCCGAGCCGCGCGAGGGGTCGGCGCCCCCGCGCCCGTCGTCGCTCACCTCGAGCCGCAGCACGCCACCGTCGACGGCGGCGGTGACGCGCGCGCCGGACGCCTCTGCGTGCTTGACGACGTTGGTCAGCGCCTCGCCGACGATGAAGTAGGAGGTCGTCTCGAGCGCATCCGGCAGCCGCTCGGCCGGCACCTCGACGGTCACCGGAACGGCCATCTTGTCGACGAGCGACTCGACGCCGCTCCGCAGGCCGCCGCGCTTGAGCGTCGCCGGCAGGATCCCGTGCACGAGGTCGCGCAGCTCCTCGTTCGCGCGCTCGGCATTGACGAGCGACTCCTCCACCAGCGCGGCAGCCGGGCGGTCGTGCCCGGCGAGCGCGGTGCGTGCGAGCTTCAGCATGATGATGGTGTGGACGAGCCGCTGCTGCGCGCCGTCGTGCAGATCCCGAACCACCCGCCGGCGCTCGTCGTCGGTCGCCGCCACGATCCGCGCCCGGGATGCCGCCACCTCCGTCCGCGCTTCGGTGTTCGAGATCGCCGTCGCCACGAGCTCCATGAACGAGGCGAGGCGCGCCTCGGTGTCCGCCGGCAGCGGCTGCTCCCGGCTCGTGACGACGGCTGTCGCGCCCCACAGGCGGCCCTCGACGAGGATCGGCACCCCGACCGCCGAGCGGCCGCCCACGGCACGGACGTCGCCGGCGAGCGGGCCGGACGCTTTGGCATAGTCCTCGATTCGGGCCGGACGTCCCGTCTCGAACACCAGCGTGGCCAGATTCTTGCCCCCAAGAGGCCACCGGCTGCCGACGGGAAAGGGAGTCCCGGCCCCGGCGACGATGGTGTACGTCCCGTCGGACTCGTACCGGCACATCGTCGCCAGATCGGCGAGAAACAAGCGCGCGACCTCCTCGGTGACCGTCGCGAACACCGCTTCCGGCGCCGCTCCGCGCGCCACCAGCGTCGCGACGCGCCGCAAGGCCGCCTGCTCGTCAGCGAGCCGCTGGACTTCCGTTCGCGCCTCGGTGTTCGCGATCGCCGTCGCCACCAGCTCGGTGAAGACGGCGATCCGCGCCGTGGTGTCATCCGCGAACGGCTCATCCCGGGTCGAGGCGGCGAACGCCGCGCCCCACACGCGGCCGTCGACCACGATCGGGACGCCGACCGCAGACCCGATTGCGAGCTGCCGCGCCTCGTCGACGAACGACCCGTCGGGCGGCAGCTCCAGCGGCCCGAACCGCAAGGCGCGTCCGTCGTCCCGCAGCGACCGCAGCTCGTCGTCCACGGGCCGCCGGGCACCGATCGGAAAGCCTGCGCCCGCGGCGCTCCAGGCGGCCACGAGCGTCACCGTGTCGTCGGCCTCGAACCGCATCAGCGCTGTCGGATCGGCGCCCACCAGCCAGCCGACCTCCTCGTTGACCGCCGCGAAGAGCTCGTCCTGCGACACGCCGCGCGCGACGAGCGTCGCCACGCGGCGCAGCGCCGCGTGCTCCTCGGCCATCTTGGAGCCCTCGGCTCGCGACGGCACGTTCACGACGTCCTCGCGATCCGCGCCCTCGGGGGCGTAGTAGCACGTGTAGGCGACGATCCGCCCGCCGCGCGCGCGGTAGATCTCGCACACCGACCCCTGCGGGCGCAGCGGCCCGCCCGACAGGTCGCCGTTGAGGATCTGGTGCTCGGACACGATCGTGTCGTCGCTCTCGGCGACGACACGATCGTCGTGGATGCGCAGGCGGGGGAACTCGCGAAACAGGGCGGTGGCGTAGCCGATGGCCGCGGCGACCCCGTGGAGCGCGCTGCCGTCCACCATGATCTCGACGTCCTCGTCGAACACCTCGCTCAACCCGTCGAGGTCGCGGTCGTTGTAGCTCTTGTGGTGGCGGGCGACGAGCGATCTGAGGCTCACGGCGGGCTGACCGGTCAACGGCGTCGTCCTCTCGGGACGGGGGCGTGCCCGATCTTCCCACCAGAACGCGATCGCGGCGATCTCCCGGAGCGGCAACCGCCACGGCCGGCGGGCGAGCCGCGGACTAGGAGGCCAGCGTGTCCGCAGGCACGCCGGGAGCGTCGCCGGCGGCGCGCCTGACGTGGTCGGCGATCAGCTCGACGAGGCGCGGGTGGGCGCCGACGGGGAGGTCGTGGCCGAGGCCGGCGATCGTCTCCAGGCGGGCGCCGGGGATCGCCGCCGCGGTCGCACGCGCGCCCGAGGGGTGGACCATGAGGTCGCGGTCGCCGTGGATCACGAGCGTCGGGGCGGCGATGCGGCGCAGCTCGGCCGTCCGGTCCCCCGACGCGATGATCGCCGCGAGCTGCCGCGCCGTGCCGGCCGGGTTGCGGCCGCGGTCGAACGACTCGCCGGCGAGCGCGCGGACGCCGTCCTCGTCGAACGGGAACCCCGCCGAGGCGATGTGGCGCAGGATCTCGATCGTCTGCTCGATCGCGGGCTCGCGCTCGGCGGGCGCCGCGCGCAGCATGAACCGCAGCGTCGTGCGCGCCGGGCGCCCGGTGCGCCGGGCCCCCGTGGTCGACATGATCGACGTCAGGCTCGCCACGAGCTGTGGGTACTGCGCGGCGAGGGTCTGGCTGATCATCCCGCCCATCGACATCCCGACCACGTGCGCGGGCGCGAGGTCGAGGCCGTGGATGAGCCCGGCGGTGTCGCGCGCCAGGTCGGAGAGGTCGTACTGGCCACGCGGGAAGCGGCCGGTGAGCAGGCGCAGCGGACCCGGCGGCGGCGTCGTCGCGGACGTCGAGCGGCCGGCGTCGCGGTTGTCGAAGCGCACGACGTGCAGGCCGTGGGCCGCCAGCTGCCCACACATCGCCTCGGGCCAGGCCAGCAGCTGCTGGCCGAGGCCCGCCACGAGGACGAGCGCCGGGTCGGCGGGGTCGCCGAACGCCTGGTGGGTCAGCGTGACGCCGCGCCCGACGTCGACCGTGCGGTCCTGCGGCGTCATGCGGGCACCGCGTCGGACTCGACGCCCACGGGAACGGTGGGCGTCGCGCGTGGCAGCTCGAGGCGGTGATCGGTGGGCACGAAGCGGGCCAGGCGGCGCTCGAAGCGGCGGACGGTCTGCGGCCACAGCGTCGAGTTGCGCCCCGTCGCGTCCAGGTACCAGCTCTGGCAACCGCCGGCGGTCCAGACGCTGCCCTCCATCGCGCCGTCGACCTCGGCGACGAAGGACTCCTGCGCCTCCTCGCGCGGCTCGATGCTCGCCAGCCCGTGGCGCCGGCGGAAGCCGAGGACACGGCGGACGTGCTCGGTCTGGCTCTCGATCATGAACAGCACCGAGTTGTGGCCGAGCCCGGTGTTCGGGCCGAGCAGGACGAACAGGTTCGGGAACCCGGCGACGGCCGTCCCGAGGTAGGCCTTCATGCTGCCCCGCCAGGTCTCGGCGAGCGTCCCGCCGTCGCGACCGCGGACCCGGTGGGCGATCGGCAGGTCGGTCACCTTGAAGCCGGTGCCGAAGATGATGGTGTCGACCTCGTGCAGCTCGCCGGCCCCGTCGACGATGCCCTCCGGCACAACCTCGCGGATGCCGGCGGTGACGACGGCGGCGTTGGGCGCCGAGATCGCGGGGTAGTAGGTGCTCGAGCCGAGGATGCGCTTGCAGCCCATGCGGTAGTCCGGCGTGAGCTTCGCCCGCAGCTCCGGGTCGGGCACCTGCGCGGCGAGGTGCTTGAGGCCCATGCGCTCGTTCAGCGCGGCCATCACACGGGGGTGGGTGAACGCGGTGTGGCGCGCCTCGGCCAGCGTGAAGATCGCCCGCCGCAGCGCGCGCTGGACGACGGGGACGCGCCGGAACGTGCGCTTAAGGCGCTCGCTCATCACCCACTCCGGCCGCGGCAGGATCCACGGCGGCGTGCGCTGGAACAGGTGCAGCTCGGCGACCTGCGGCTGGATGTGCGGGACGAACTGGATCGCGGAGGCCCCCGTCCCGATCACCGCGACCTTCCGGCCCGTCAGGTC
The DNA here is from genome assembly GCA_034664785.1 of Solirubrobacteraceae bacterium. Taxonomy (GTDB): domain Bacteria; phylum Actinomycetota; class Thermoleophilia; order Solirubrobacterales; family Solirubrobacteraceae; genus Paraconexibacter. Next base: position 11,307 of record JAXDGY010000043.1, on the reverse strand, counting down.
GTGGTCGTGATCCCAGCGCGCCGAGTGGAACGCCGTGCCCGCGAAGCTGCCCAGCCCCGGGAGATCGGGGACGGACGGCTCGCTGAGCGCGCCGACGGCGGAGACCAGGACGTCGGCGGTCATCGGCCCCGTGCCGGTCCGCAGGCACCACAGCTGCGCGTCGTCGTCCCACGCGGCCTCGAGCAGCTCCTCGCGGTAGCGGACGTGGCGCACGACGTCGTGGCGCTCGGCGACCCCGCGCATGTAGTCCCAGATCTCGCGCTGGGGGGCGAAGAAGCGCGACCAGTCCGGATGCTGCTCGTCGGACCACGAGTACAGGATGCTCGGGACGTCGCAGGCGCAGCCCGGGTAGGTGTTGTCCCGCCAGGTGCCGCCCAGGTCGTCCTCGCGCTCGAGGATCACCAGGTCGTCGATCCCGTCGCGCTTGAGCGCGATCGCCATGCCGAGGCCGCTGAAGCCGCTCCCGGCGATGACGACGTGGTGGTGCTCGACGGTGTCGTCCGACTGCATGCTCGTGCCTCCTGCGCGGGTGGTACGTCCGTGTACCGATGGTACCCGGCCGCGCCGCGCGGCGTCGATCCACGGCGCCCTGCTACACCTCCGACCGTGTCCCAGCAGCACCGAGAGCTCGCGCGGTTCGCGCTGGTGGGCGCCTTCAACGCCGCCACGTACTTCGGCGGCTACACCGCCCTGGTGCTGCTCGGCGTGCCCTACCTGCTGGCGGCGGTCATCGCCTTCGTCGCGTCGGCGTCGATCGGATACTGGCTGCACGAGCACTGGACGTTCAAGGGCAGCAGCCCGTCGATCCGCGGGTGGATCAGCTGGCTGACCACCCAGGGCGGCGCGACGCTGCTGAACCTCGCCTTGCTCGCCGTCGCCGTCGACGTCCTGGGCGCCGGCAAGATCCTCGCCCAGGCCGTCCTGCTGCCGGTGACCCCGGCCGCGACCTACCTCGTCGGGCGCCGCTGGGTCTTCAGTCGCGTCTGAGCGGCATGGCGGACTGAGGGTTCGCCGCCCGCTGCCGATCTCTGGGGAGTGAGCAGCGGACTTCCCGTGCATCGTGGCCCGTTCGGCGAGCAGCAGGCGCGGCGGCTGCTGTGGCGGGCGGGCTTCGGGCCGCGGCCCGGACAGGCGGCGAAGCTGGCCGGGCTCGGACTCGACCGCGCCGTCCGATCGCTCACCCACCCCGCCGCGACGCGCCTGACCGGCCCGGCTCCGAAGGACGACGAGGGCGCGCCGCTGGCGCCGCGCGACGTCTGGGGCCATGACCACCTCTGGTGGCTGGATCGCATGGTCCGCACGGAGGCGCCGCTGGTCGAGCGCATGACGCTGGTCTGGCACGACTGGTTCGCCACCTCCAAGGGGGGCGGCCCTACGCAGACGATGATGCTGCGCCAGAACGCCCTGCTGCGCCGCCACGCCTTCGGGTCCTTCGAGGACCTCGCGCTCGAGATCACCCGCGATCCCGCGATGCTGCTGTGGCTCAACGGCACAGCGAACTCGAAGTGGTCGCCGAACGAGAACTACGCGCGCGAGCTGCAGGAGCTGTTCTGCCTCGGCGCCGACCAGGGCTACACGGAGCACGACGTCCGCGAGATCGCCCGCGCGCTGACCGGCTTCCGCAACGACTGGGGCGGGGCGGGCCCGTCGCGCTTCCGCTACGACCCGACCCTCCACGACGCCCGCGCCAAGCGGATCTACGGTCGCCGCGGCCGCTGGGGCTGGCAGGACGCCGTGAAGCTCGTGGTCGGCCACCGCGACCACCCCGCCTTCCTCGTGCACAAGCTGTGGGGCGCGTTCATCCCGACCCCGCCGCCGCCGGCCTCCGCGCGCGGCCTCGAGCGGCTCTACACGCGCGGCGGGCGCCGTGTGCGCCCCCTGGTCGAGGCGATCCTCCGCCACCCGCACCTCTACGACGCCGACCGCCGGATGACCAAGCCGCCGGTCGTGCAGGCCGCCGGGATGCTGCGCGCCACGGGCCGCGGGATCGACACGGACGCGTGGGCGTGGATCTGCGACCTCGCCGGCCAACTGCTCTTCGCGCCGCCCAACGTCTCGGGTTGGGACGAGCGACGCTGGCTGGACACCGCGACCTTCCGGGCCCGCTGGCTCATGGCCACGCGGATCTGCGAGCCCGCCGCGCTCGACCCGAAGGACAAGCCGGACGTGCCGTCCGAGCCGGCCGCCCTGGTCGCCCGGGCGCTGCGCTTCTGGGGCGACCCGCCGCTGAGCGCCACCACCCGCGCCGGGCTGGAGCGCTACGCGGCGGGCGCCCTGGCCGCCGCGCACGCCGGCTGGGAGCGCGAGCAGTTCCCCGTCCTGGTCGTCAACGCGCTGCGGATGCTGATCGCCGTGACCCCCGATGAGCTGACGAGCTGATGAGCCACGACCCCCACTGCTGTCACGAGCATGGCCGCGCCGCCCGCGCCGGCGCCGGCCTGCCCGCCGTCGAGCGCGGTATGCCTGCCCCCGCCGGCACCGGGCTGTCGCGCCGCTCGCTGCTGCTGCGCTCGGCCGGCCTGGCCCTCGCCGTCTACGGCGGCGGGCGCGTCGGCGGCGTCGGCGTCTTCGAGGAGGGCGTCGCGCGCGCCGCCGCAGGACCGGCGGGCAGCGTCCTGCTGAGCGTCTTCCTCGACGGCGGGATCGACGCCCTGTCGGTCCTCGCGCCGGTCGGCGACCCGGAGTACCGGCGGCTGCGCCCGAAGCTCGCCCTGAGCGAGGGGCAGGGCACGCCGTTCGCGGAGGATCCCCGACTGGCCTGGCACCCGGCCGCTGCCGGGCTGGCGGGCCTCCATGCCGAGGGCAAGCTCACCGTCCTGCCCGCCGTGGGCTACGCCCATCCGGACCAGTCGCACTTCACCTCCCGCCACTTCTGGGAGGTCGGGGCGCTGCAGACCGGCCTCAACACGGGCTGGATGGGCCGGCTGCTCGACCGCATCGGCACGCCCGACAACCCGCTGCAGGGCGTCTCGCTCGGCGGCCAGCTCAGCCCCGCCCTCGCCGCGGGCGCCAACCCCGTCGCCGCCGTGGACGACGCCGCCGACGCGGGCTTCTGGACGCCGGGAACGTGGAGCGCGCCGGCCGACGGCATCGTCGGCGCGTTCACCGCGATCGGCCGCGGCCATCTCCGTGCGGGCGACCCCGCCGTCGCCCAGGCCGCCCGCGCCGCCGCGTTCGCCGGGACGGTCAGCACGGCCCTGCAGCCGCTCGGCAAGGACGGCAAGCCGGTCGCGGCGCCGCCGGTCGCCTACCCACAGAGCGCGGACGACTTCCCGCAGCGCCTGGCGGGCTTCGCCGCGATGCTCGCGGCCGGCCTGCCGATCCGCTGCGCGACCATCACCGCGCCCGGCGCCTACGACACACACGCGAACCAGGCCGCGACGCTCCCCAAGCACCTGCAGCTGACCACGGACGCCCTCGTCGCCTTCCAGCGCGACCTCGAGGCGCGCGGCCTCGCCGACCGCGTCCTCACGCTCGTCTGGTCGGAGTTCGGCCGCCGCGCGGAGGAGAACGACTCGGGGACCGACCACGGCGCGGCGGGCGTCGGCTTCGTGATGGGGACGCGGGCATCGGGACGGATGATCGGGGAGTTCCCCGGGCTGGCGAAGCTCGACGAGGACGGAAACGTCCGCGCGACCTCGGACTTCCGCGGCCTCTACGGGGCGCTGGCCGGCGACTGGTTCGGCGTCGATCCCGGCGCCGTGCTGCCCGATGCGGCGGGGATCGGCCGTCCGGTGGTGCTGAAGTGAGCCGGCGCGTGCTCGTCGTCGCCGGCGTGACGGCGGCGGCCTTCGGCGTCGCGCCTGCGCGGGCGACCCCGCGACCGGCCGCGCCCGCCCGCCTGCTCGTCCAGGGCAGCGAGTTCCGCCTCGCCCTCTCGCGCCCGAGCGTCGCCGCGGGCGCCGCGATCGTGCAGCTGGCGAACGTCGGCGAGGACGCCCACGACCTGCGGCTCGTGCGCCTCGACAGCCGCGGCCGCGCCACGGGCACGGTCCGGCAGATCCCCGAGACGCTGCCCGGCGCCACCGGACGGTGGAGCGGGCGCCTCACCCGGGGGCGCTGGCGGCTCTCCTGCTCGCTGCCGGGGCACGCGCGTCAGGGCATGCGGGCGACGCTGCGCGTGCGCTGACCGGTGCTCAGGCGGGAACCCGGCGCCCGATGTTCGTGCGGGCGAGGTCGACGAGCTCGTCGCCGCGGCCGGACAGGATGGTCCGGGTCGCGTAGAGCGTGAAGCCCTTGATCTGCTCGTAGGTGATCGCCGGGGGGATCGAGAGCTCCTGCTGGGCGACGATCGCCTCGACCAGCGCGGGCCCGTCGTGGTCGAGCGCCGCTCGCAGCGCGCCCTCCAGGTCGTCGGGACGTTCGACGCGCCGGCCGTGCATGCCCAGGGCCCGGGCCACGGCCGCGAAGTCCGGGTTCTCGAGCGCCGTGCCGTAGTTGACGATGCCGGCGGCCTTCATCTCGAGCTCGACGAAGGCCAGCGCGCCGTTGGTGAACACGACGATCTTCACCGGCAGCCGCTGCTGGCGCAGGGTGATGAGGTCGCCCAGCAGCATGGCCAGCCCACCGTCGCCGGCGAGCGCGATCACCTGGCGGCCGGGGTGCGAGGCCTGCACGCCGATCGCCTGCGGGAGGGCGTTGGCCATCGTGCCGTGGTTGAACGACCCGACCAGGCGGCGCCGGCCGTTCATGCGCAGGTACCGCGCGGCCCACACGACGGGCGTGCCGACGTCCGGGAGGAACACGGCGTCCTCGCCGGCGAGCCGATCGATCGTCTTCGCGACGAACTGCGGGTGCATCGGGGTGCGGTTGCGGTCGCTGCCGGCCAGGTCGTCGAGTCGCTCGCGGGCCTTCTCGTAGTGGCCGCGCATCTGGTCCAGATGGCCTGTCTCCGTCTTCCGCGTCAGCCGCGGCAGGAGCGCCTGGATCGTGTCCTTGACGGTGCCGAGGAGCGGCACGTCGACGCGCGTGCGCCGGCCGATCTGCTCGCCCCGGACGTCCACCTGCAGGACGGTGGCGTCCTCGGGGTAGAACTGGCGATAGGGGAAGTCCGTGCCGAGCATCAGCAGCGCCTCGCACTGCTCCATCGCCTGGTAGCCGGAGCTGAACCCGAGCAGCCCGGTCATCCCGACGTCGTACGGGTTGTCGTACTCGACGAACTCCTTGCCGCGCAGCGCATGCACGACGGGCGCCTGCAGCGCCGCGGCGACGGCGACGACCTCGTCGTGCGCGCCCGCGCACCCGGCCCCGGCGAGGATCGTCACGCGCCCGGCGCGGTTCAGCACGTCCGCCGCGGCGTCGAGCTGCGCGTCGCCGGGACGGGCGACCGAGCTGCTGGGGCGGATCACGGCAGCCGGCCGCGCGTCCCCGTAGGGCTGGACGAGCACGTCGCCCGGCACGACCAGGACGGCGACGCCGCGGCGTTCGACGGCGGTGCGCATCGCGATCTCCAGGACGTGCGGGAACTGCTCGGGGCTGCCGGCGAGCTCGCAGTAGACGCTGCACTCGCGGAACAGCTCCTGCGGGTGGGTCTCCTGGAAGTAGTTGCCGCCGATCTCGGCGGTCGGGATGTGCGCGGCGATGGCCAGCACCGGGACGCGGCTGCGATTGGCGTCGAACAACCCGTTGATCAGGTGCAGGTTGCCCGGGCCGCAGCTTCCCGCGCAGACCGTCAGCTCGCCGGTGACCGCCGCCTCGCCGGCCGCGGCGAACGCGGCGACCTCCTCGTGCCGGACGTGCTGCCAGGACAGCGTGCCGTCGCGGCGCAGCGCGTCCGTGAGGCCGTTCAGCGAGTCGCCCGGCAGCCCGTACACCCGGCTCACGCCGGCGTTCTTCAGCGTCTCGACGATGAGGTCGGAGATGGTGCGGCGCATCGGCAAGCTCCTGTTCTGTCGGACCGCCGCCGTGCCCAGACGACAGTGTGACCTGCGGTACCCGCCGTGTCACCCGTCCCCGTGTCAGGGAAGCCCGAGCCGACGGTCAGGATCCTGCGCGTCGGGGTTTGCGGCGCCCCGCGGACGGCGTACCATGCGTCCCGATGTCCGCGCCCGCCGCCGCGATGCGGGCTGCCCAGGATGGGTGCCGCCACGAGCTGTTCCCCTACGACGCCGATGCGGCGCTCGCCGGCTTCGCCGCGCCATACCTGGGCGAGGGGCTCGACCAGGGCGAGGCGGTGGTCGCCGTGTACGTCTCCGACAAGCAGTCGCTGCTGCGTGACGCGGTCGCATCGCCGCCCGACGCGATCACGTTCGAGGACGCCGAGGAGGTCTACACCCGCCCGGAGGCGGCGGTGCGGCGCTACGACGCGACGATCCGACGGCTGTTGCGGGAGGGCGCGCCGTCGGTCCGGGTCATCGGGGAGCTGCCCATCTGCGAGACGCAGCAGCAGTGGGACAGCTGGATGCTCTACGAGGCGCTCCTCAACCGCGTGTTCGCGCACTTCCCGGTGCGGGTCGTGTGTACCGTCGACGAGCGCCTGGTCCCTGAGGCGGTGCTGCACGCATCGCGGCAGACCCATCCGCGGATCCATCACGGCGGGTGGAGCGACGGCGGAGGTCAGGACAGCCCCCACTACCACGACCCGGTCGAGATGGTGCGCGCCCTGACGCCTGAGCCGCCACAGCTGCCGGGTCTGCGCAAGGTGAGGGTGTCCGCGGACGCGCGCGACTTCCGCCGGCGGCTGGCCGACGAGTTCGAGCTGGCCGGGGTCCCCGCCGACCAGGGCGACCGGTTGCTGCTCGCCGCCTCCGAGATCTACGCCAACGCCGTGCGCCATGCCGGCGGCGCGCCGGGGGTGCGCGTCGGGTGGGTCGACGGGCACTTCGTCTGCGAGTTGTCGGACCACGGCGAGGGTCTCGACGATCCCATGGCCGGCTACGTGCCTCCGCGGGCCGGCGCCCCGGACGGTGCCGGGCTGTGGGTGGCCCGACAGCTCGCCTCGCGCCTCGAGCTGTTGGCCACGCCGGGCGGCGGGCTGACCACCCGCGTCTGGGTCTGACGCGGTAGCTGCGGCGATGGCCGACGCGCTCTGCGTCGGGGGTTGTGGCCGGCGGCGGGCGGCCTAACGGGCATCGCGATTTCCGCGCCCGTCGCTGCGGTCCCGCCTGTCCACATCCGATGAGCGACACGTGTCGCCACGAGCTGTTCGCCTACGACGCCGATGCGGCGCTCGCCGAGTTCGCCGCGCCCTTCCTCGACGAGGGGCTCGACCAGGGCGAGGCCCTCATCGCCGTGTACGTCGCGCACAAGCAGGCGTTGCTGCGCGACGCGCTCGGATCCGGTCCCGGCGGGGTCACGTTCGTGGACGCCGACGAGGTCTACACGCGCCCGGAGGCGGCGGTTCGCGAGCACGACGCGACGATCCGGCAGCGCCTGCGCGACGGCGCCCCATCGGTCCGCGTCATGGGAGAGCTGCCCGTCTGGGAGACCCGGGAGCAGTGGGACAGCTGGCTGCTGTACGACGCGCTGCTCAACCGCGTGTTCGCGCACTTCCCGCTGCGGGTCGTGTGCACCTACGACGAGCGGGTGACCCCCGAGGCGGTCATGCGCGCGTCGCGTGACGCCCACCCGCGGATCCACGGCGACGGGTTGGGCGACGGCCACGGCCACCACAACCCCCATCACCAGGACCCGGTGGAGATGGTTCGCTCGCTGACGCCTGAGCCGCAGCCTCTGCCGGGCCTGCGCGCGGTGCCGGCGGGCGAGGACGCCCTCGGCTTCCGCCGCCACCTCGCCGGCGAGATGAGCGCGGCCGGGGTGCCCGCCGACGCGGCCGGCGAGCTGCTGCTCGCCGCGGCGGAGATCTACGACAACGCCGTGCGCCACGGCGACGGCTCGCCGGCGCTGCGCGTCGGGCGCGTCGGCGACCGCTTCGTGTGCGAGCTGGCGGACCGCGGCTCGGGGCTCGACGACCCGATGGCGGGCTACCTTCCCCCGCGCCAGGGCACAACGGACGGCGCCGGGCTGTGGGTGGCGCGCCAGCTCACCTCCCGCCTGGAGCTCCTGCCCACGCCGGGCGGCGGGCTGACCGCCAGGCTCTGGACCTGATGCCGGTCGCGCCGCCGCCCGATCGCTGCGGCAGCGCGCTAGCGTCCGGCGATGTCCTCTGGATGGCCCGCCCTCGACTACGACGCGTGGAGTGCGAGCTGCGACACGCTCCACGCGCACACGCAGGTCCTGGGCAAGCTCGCCGCCGCGCTCGCCCCGCCCGAGCCGGAGCTCCAGCACGCCGCGCTGCGCCTCAGCGCCCGCGGATGGGAGACGCTTCCGCTGCCCGCACCGGACGGCTCCGGGGCGCTCGTCGTCGCGCTGGACCTGCACGCGCACGAGGCGGTCGTCGAGCACACCGACGGGCGGATGCGACGGGTCGCGCTCACGCCTGACCGGGCGGTCGGCCCGGTCACCCGCGAGGTGCTGGACCAGGTGCAAGCGCTCGGCGGCGCCGTCCGGATCGACCCCACCCCGCAGGAGACGCCGTGGAGCACCCCGCTCGACGAGGACGAGGAGCACGCGACCTACGACCCCGTGCAGGTGGCCGCCTACTTCACCGCCGCGACCCGCGCCGCGCTCGTCCTCGCGACGCTGCGCGCGCCGTACCGCGGTCGCTCCACCCCGGTCAACGCGTGGTGGGGATCGTTCGACCTCGTGGTCAACCTCTTCTCCGGCCGGCCGGCCGAGCCCCCCTCCGGGGACTTCATCATGCGCAACGCGATGGACGCCCAGGAGGTCGCCGTCGGCTGGTGGCCCGGCAGCCCCAGCTACCCGCGCGCCGCCTTCTACGCCTACGCCCATCCCGCTCCGGAGGGCTATGAGCTCGCGACGCTCTCACCGGCCGCCGCGCGCTGGGAGCCCGCGGTCGGCGTGTACGTCCTCGACTGGGACGACGTCCGCGGGAGTCCCGACCCGCACCAGGCGGCGCTGGAGTTCGGCCGCTCCGCGGCCCGCCACAGCTGCGCGGCGTGCGCGTGGGACCCGGCGCTCGCGGCCAGCGTCGAGGGGACGCCGCCGCCGGTCGTCTGAGCCGCGCCTGACCTAGCCCTGCCCATCGGGGGCGAGCGCCAGCGCGGTCACCGTGCCGGGCGGGACCTCGGTCAGGCCGGCGTCCACGACCTCCGCGGCGAGGACGCCCGTGCCGCAGAGCGCGTCGAAGGCCGCGGGCGACGGGACGAGCACCCGGCCGGGACAGCCCGCGGCGACCCACCCCTCGACGCGGCCGGTGGCCGCGGCCATCGTCGCCGCGTGCGCGACCTGGGCCAGCGTCTTGCCCGAGGACATCGACAGGCGCGGGTTGAGCAGGTAGGTCATGCGCTCGCGGTCGGGCTCGGGGTCCTCGACCTCAGGGGCCGGCTCCAGCTCGCTGCTCATCGCCTGGAGCCTGCGCAGCAGCTCGCTGCGCTCCGAGCGGCGCCGCGGCGGGAGCGCGACGACGGAGGCGCCGTCGGGGTCCCCGGCGATGGCATGCGGCTCGGAGGCCAGCAGCTCGGGCCACTGCCCGCCACGCGCCCGCAGCGTGACCTTCCCCGGCCGCTCGCGCCAGGCGGCGATGGCGGCGCCGTGGACCGCGTCGTCGGCAAAGGCCCGCAGGCAGGCAACCGCGGCCGCGCCGGCCAGCGCACCGCCGACCGAGAGCTCGTCGAAGGCGCCCCGCCGGACCACGAGGAACATCCGCCAGGGGTCGTCGTCCATGCGCAGCCCAACCTAGTGGCCCGCAGCCCGACCTGGTGGCCCCTCTACTCCCGCGGGTGGTGCTCGCCGCGCGATCCGGGCACACTCGCAGCCACCGTGCCGGCCGCGCTCGACCCCGTCGTGCAAGAGCATCTGCTCCAGGGGCGGCAGATGCAGGCCCTCTCGTTCGCGGTCCACATCCCGCTGGTCTGCTTCGGCATCGCGTTCCCGGCGATGGTCGTCTTCACCGAGTGGCTGTTCCATCGCACCGGCGACCCGCTCTACCGCGTGCTCGCGCGCCGCTGGACGCGCGTCATGGTCGCGCTGTTCGCGGTCGGCGTCATCACCGGGACGATCCTCTCCTTCGAGATGGGCACGCTGTGGCCCAACTTCACCGCGACCTACGGGGCCGTCTTCGGCCTGGGCTTCGCGGTCGAGGGCTTCTCGTTCTTCATGGAGGCGATCTTCATCGGGATCTACGTCTACGGGTGGGACCGCCTCTCCCCCCGGATGCACCTGCTCAGCGGGATCCCGATCATCCTCACGGGGCTGACGGGCTCGTTCATGGTCATCTCGGTCAACGGCTGGATGAACCACCCGACCGGCTTCACGCTCACCGACGGCAAGGTCACCGACGTCCACCCGGTCGACGCGCTCTTCGGGAACCCGCACTTCTGGCACGAGCTCGTGCACATGTACCTGGCGGGATACATCGTCACCGGGTTCCTCGTGGCGGCGGCCTACGCGTTCTGCCGCCTGCGCGGGCGCTGGGGGCGCTACGAGCGCACCGCGCTGGCGATCCCGCTCACGATCGCCGCGCTCGCCTCACCGGTGCAGGTGCTCGTCGGCGACTGGGCCGCGCGCTCGGTCGCGGACTCGCAGCCGACGAAGCTGGCCGCGCTCGAGGGCCTGGGGCACACCGAGAAGGGCGCGCCCGTGCACATCCTCGGCTGGTACACCGACGACGAGGTCAAGTACGGGATCGCGATCCCCAAGATGCTGTCGCTGCTGGCCTTCCACGACCCGAACGCGACGGTCCAGGGGCTCGACGCGGTGCCCGCCGACGAGCGGCCCCCGGTCAACGTCGTGCGCGTCGCCTTCCAGGCGATGGTCGGGATCGGGACGATGCTCGCCGCCCTCGGCGCGCTCGTCCTGTTCGTCCGGATCCGCAAGCGCCGCCTGCCGGAGTCCGTCTGGTTCTACCGTGCGCTGCTGCTCGCGGGCCCGGCGTCGCTCGTCGCCCTGATCGCCGGCTGGGTGACCACGGAGGTCGGCCGCCAGCCATGGGTGGTCTACCGCGTGATGCGCACGGCGGACGCCGTGACCGGCGCGGACGGCATCCCGGTGGCGTACGGGACGCTCGCGGCGGTCTACGCCCTGGTGGCCTGCGGCGTGGTGTGGATCCTGCGCCGGCTGGCCCAGGCGCCGATGGAGGACTCGGTCACGCCGCCGAAGCCGCCCGGCCAGCCGGCCGGCCAGGGGGCGGACTGACGTGGGCCTGGCCGAGCTGCCCATGATCGCGATCCTCGGCGGGCTGGCGTTGTACGTCGTCCTCGGCGGCGCGGACTTCGGCGCGGCGGTGTGGCAGCTCGCCGCCGGCCGCGGCCCGGACGCCGAGGAGCTGCGCGAGCACGCCCACGAGTC
>JAXDGY010000042.1:0-5635 GCA_034664785.1 Solirubrobacteraceae bacterium | reverse complement strand
GCGCGGACGGCGGCTCGTGCTCCAGAAGCGCCGCCCCGAGCTCGTGGATGGCGATCTCCTCGAACTCGTGGTTGCCGCCGATGTGATCGAAGTGCGCGTGCGTGTTGAGCACGCTCACCGGGCGGTCCGTGAGCGCTTCGGCCACGGGACGGATCGAGGCGATGCCGAGGCCCGTGTCCAGCAGCACGGCGCGGTCATCGCCCGCCACCAGCCACGAGTTGACGTGGGACGGCTCCGCCACGAGCCAGACGCCCGGATGCGGCTGACGCGTGTGGAACCAGCTCATGCGCTCTGGCCCACCGCCACCGGCTCCCGGTCCGGCAGCATCGCCGGGCTGCGGCGCTGGAGCACGAAGTACATCCCGCCGGCGACGAGCATCCCCACGGGGATGCTGAGGTCCGCTCCGCCGAGCAGGTCGGTGGAGATCGGGCTCTGCCACTTCGTCGCGTTGGTCGTGAAGAACGTCGCGAGCGCACCGAGCAGGAAGCTGGCCGCCCCGGCACGGTTGACGCCGCCCGCGAACCAGTATTGACCGTCCCGGCTCGCCAGCAGGTCCTCGGTCCGGTAGCGGAAGCGGCGCAGCATGCCGTCGACGAGGAAGATCGCACACCACGGCGCGAGCCAGGCGACCGTCAGCGAGAGGAAGTTCGTGAACGCCGTCGTGAAGTCGTAGAAGAAGATGGCGTAGACCGACAGGCCGGTGGCGATCACCGCGTCGATGATGATGGTCTTCCAGCGGGGGAGCCGGACACCGAGGGCGAGCAGGGTCAGGCCCGAGGTGTACGTGTTGAGGAAGTTGTTGGTGATCGAGCCGCCGATCACCACGATCAGGAACGGCACGAAGTACCACGAGGCGAGCAGCGGCTTCAGGCCGGCGACCGGGTCGCTCAGATCGGCGACTCCGGCAGCCAGCACGCCGACGATCGAGATCGCGATGGCGGGGATGAGGTTGCCGAGCACCGTCCAGCCCACGATCGCTCGCGCGGACGTGTCACGAGGCAGGTAGCGACTGTAGTCCGACGGGTAGTTCGCCAGCGAGAGCGGCAGCGCAGCCACGATCATCGTTGCGAGGCAGAACGTGGCGAGCTTGGTCGACGCCGCCAGACCCTCGGGCTTGTAGTGCACGTTGCCCTTGAGCGCGACTTGGATCGCCACGCCGATCATGATCGCGCCCAGCAGGTAGGTGAAGACCTTCTGCAGGAACAGGATCGTCGCGTGGCCGAGCACCGCCGCGCCGTACGTCACCAGCACGAGCGCCACAAGGAGGATCAGCTTGACGGCCGTTCCCGTGTGGATGCCGACCTCGCCGGCCAGCGAGAACGTCGCGAAGGCGCTCAGCACCAGGAACACGGCCTGCCAGCCGACCACGGTCAGCCAGGCCAGCAGCGTCGGGACCAGGTTGCCCCGCAGGCCGAAGGCGGCTCGCGAGACGACCATCGTCGCCGTGCCCGCCCGAGGGCCCGCGACGCCCCCGAGCCCGACGACGACGAACAGCAGGTTCCCGAGCACGATCGCCGCGACGGCGGCCCAGAAGCCGAGCCCGAGGGCGACCATCGCGCCGCCGATGATGATGTAGGTGAGGCTGACGTTGCCTCCCAGCCAGACCCAGAACAGCTCGCGGGCGCTGCCGCTTCGCTCGTCGTCGGGGATGGCGTCGATCCCGTGCTGCTCGATATGCCACAGCTCGTTGCCGGCCTCCGCCGCCGCCGTCTGCGGTCGCGCCGGCGCCCCACGCTCGCTGAGCGTGCGGACTGGGTCTTCGGTCATGCGATCTCTCTCCTGGTCCTGAGGTGACCTCCGCAAACCTACATTTTACTTGTAGGTGCGTCAAGGAGGGACCTCTTGAAGACTTGTAGGTTCGTCGGGCGTTTCGGAGCCTCGTCTGTACACTGCACGGCGCATGGCATCGGTCCTGCAAGAGGACTTCGTCACCATCGGAGCGGCGGCCGAGGCGGTGAAGGTGAGCGCTCAGACCCTCAGGCTCTGGGAGGTTCAGGGCCTGTTGGAACCTGGCCGCACGCCGGGCGGCCAGCGCCGGTATTCGCCCCGCGACATCGAACGGGCCCGGCAGGTCGCCGAGCTGCGCAAGCGCTACGGCTGGAACACCGCCGCGATCCGGACCTCGCTCGCCGCTGATCGCACCGACGGCGCGAAGCGCGCGTGGACTGCAAACCGCTTCCGCCGGGCGAGGCGCGACCGGGGGCTCTCGCTGAAGGACGCCGCTGCCAGGGTCGGCATCTCCCCCGGGTACCTCTCGGCGCTGGAGCGCGGCGAGAGCGAGCCGTCGAGCCATCTCATCGCGCGGATCGCGGACGCCTACCTGATGCCGATGAGCGGCCTGGCGGAGTTTCGCGCCGGCAGCTCGGCCGTGGTACGCGCGGATGAACGCGCCCGCGGCGTGCTCGACGGCGGCGTGACTTGGGAGGAGCTCGCGCGGCCCGGCCATGCGCTCGAGCCCGCGCTGCTGATCGTGCCACCGCGTCAGGGCAGCGGCGGCAACTACTCACGCCCCGGCGAGACGTTCGCCTTCATGCTCGAGGGGACGCTCGTGTTCACGTTGGACGGTGAGGAGCTTGTCGTGAGCTCCGGGGACTCGATCACGGTCGAGCCCCACGTCGCGTTCGCATGGGACAACCCCGGTGAGACAGACGCCCGCGTGCTGTGGGTCGAACAGCTGCGGCCAGACGCGTGGGAGGCATCCACGGCGGCGACCAAGGCCGTGCGACGGGCGCACCGCGAAGCACAGCCGCCGCCGGCGTAGCCGGGCTGCCGGCGCGCCGGACGGCAGGGATCGCCCCGGCGCCGGTCGGAGGAACATCCTCCAGTCCAGCGCCCCCGGCTGGATTGGAACCAGCGACCCGCGGATGAGAAGGCCACGCGTCCCGTGTATCGCGGTTCGGTGACGTTGTCCTGGCTCTACGAAGGTCGCATCAGACGTCTCGCGGCGTTCGACGGCGATGGCAGAACGCCTGGAACGAGCCGTCAGGGACAGGACTTGGGCGAGACGCCCGGGACCCGCGAGGTCCGCGGTTGCCCGGTCACACCCGACATGGCGTTGCGCGCCGTCGCCCCCGACGGGCTCCGCCGGACCTCCTGCACCTCGGGATATGCGAAGCGATGCTCCATCGGGTGATCCTGTCCGGTTCTCGGAGGAACGGAGGACCAGTCGAGGTCACGCAACGTCTTGGACGCCCGGTTCACGGCGCTGCGGATCGCGTCGTCGACGCCGGTGGGCGAGGATCCCGTGATCTCGACGGCTTTGTAGACGTGATCGGACATCGTTCCTCCCCGGGTTGATGAGCGACGCGAGTGAGGCGCGGGAGTGGGTGCCCGCGCCTCAATCGCTTCCAGCGGCGGGCGGAAGAGGTGCCCGCCCAAGCCGTCGCGCGGGTCCAGCGCGACGGTCCGCGATCGACCACGCGACGTGTCTCAGTTGCGTCGTCAACCGCAGCTTTGGGGTCCGGGAGGCCGTGCGCCGAGCTCGCGGGATCACGCCGCCCCCCCGGTCAGCAGGCGCGAGGCGCAGCAGCCACTGGATCTGCGCCTGGTGCTCGGCGAGCGCGCAGCGCTCGAGGGCCTCGCCAGCCGACCCGCCGACCCCGACGACCCCGTGGCGGGCAAGGAGGATCACCGGCGCCTCCTCGAGCGCGTCGGCGGCTCGACGCGCCAGCGCGCCCGACCCGGCTGGGGCCCACTGGGCACACGGGATGAGGCCGAGCCGGTAGTAGCTCAGCTCCTGGGTCGGCCCCGGAATCCCGGCTTGAAGGTGGCTCCAAGCCGTCGCCCAGGGGCTGTGCGTGTGAACGACCGCCCGGAGGGACGGGTTGCGTCGATACACCTCGAGATGCAGGGGCAGCTCACCCGACGGCGCGCCGCCGGTCTCCTGCCGGCCCTCGAGGTCGACCACGACGACCTGCTCGGACGACAGATCGGCGGCCAGGACACGGGTCGGGGTGACGCAGATCCGGGCGCCCGTCCTGATGCTCACGTTGCCGAGGGAGCCGACCGTCAGGCCGGCGCGGCGCATCGCCCTTGCCGCGTGCACGACCGCCTTGCGCGTCTCCCATGCCTGCTCGTCCGTGCCGATCGACGCAAAGGACCGGGCTTCGAGGGTCGGCTGCCCAAGCTGCATCGCAGCAGCTTCGCCCGAACCGGGAGCACACGGCGTCTCAATGTGAGATCACGGGTCACACCGGCACCTGGGTCTGGGAGGCTGCCGCCATGGAGCTCACCGGAAGAGTGGCGGTCGTGACGGGCGGGGCCTCGGGGATCGGTCGCGCGCTCGCCCTCCGCTTCGCGGAGGCGGGCGCCCGCGGCGTCGTGGTCGCGGATCTCGACGCGCAGGCCGCGGAGGACGTCGGGAGATCGATCGGCGCACGCGCGATCGGCGTCGGCTGCGACGTCACCGACGACGGCCAGGTCGCCGGGCTGCTGCGACAGGCCGAGGAGGCTTTCGGACCGGTCGACGTCTTCTGCGCGAACGCGGGTGTCGCCTACGGCACCGGCCTCGACGCGCCCGCCGAGGAGTGGGACCGCGTTCTCGACGTCAACATCCGCGCCCACGTGATCGCCGCACGACACCTGGTCCCGCGCTGGGCGGAGCGGGGCGAGGGCTACTGGGTCACCACGGCGTCTGCGGCGGGACTGCTGACCCAGATCGGCGACGCCGCGTACTCGGTCACCAAGCACGCGGCCGTCGCGTTCGCCGAGTGGCTCGCCGTCACCTACGGCGACCGCGGGGTGCGCGTGAGCTGCCTGTGCCCTATGGGGGTGAACACGCCGCTGCTCCGCGGCGAGGCGGGGCAGGGCCAGGACGCCCTCAGCGCCAAGGTCGTGGAGGCCGCGGGCGCGGTGCTCGAGCCGGAGCAGGTGGCCGACAGCGTCGTCGACGCCATGCGCGACGAGCGCTTCCTGGTGCTGCCGCACCCAGAGGTGCTGACGTTCTTCCAGCGGAAGGGCACGGACTACGACCGTTGGCTGGCCGGCATGCGGCGCCTTCAGGCCGGCGTCGCCGGCGGTGTCTCACATTGAGCCCGGCCCCCCGTCGCACCGCGCGTAGCTTGACGGCAGATGCTGCGCACGCTCTTCGAGGCCGAGCACGACATGTTCCGCGAGTCCGTCCAAGAGTTCTGCAGGCGACATGTCGCACCTCACCTGGCCCGCTGGAGAACCGAACGGGCCATCGACCGTCGTGTCTGGCTCGAGGCCGGGAGCAAGGACTTCCTCGGCCTGGCGATGCCCCAGGACCTCGGCGGCACGGACCTGTCGGACTTCCGCTTCAACCAGATCCTCGGCGAGGAGCTGTCAGCCGCGGCCGTCGCTGTCGGTTCAGCCTTCGGGATCCACGTCGATGTCGTCGCGCCGTACCTGCTGGAGCTGACGACGGCCGAGCAGCGCGAGCGCTGGATCCCCGGGTTCTGCGACGGGAGCATGGTGACCGCTCTGGCCATGACCGAGCCGGGAGCCGGCTCGGACCTCGCGGCCATCCGGACCCGTGCCCGGCCCGACGGGGACGGCTGGGTGCTCGACGGGGCGAAGACCTTCATCACGAACGGGATCGGCGCTGACCTGGTGATCGTCGCCGCGCGGACCGGCGACGGACGGAAGGACGTCAGCCTCTTCGCCGTCGAGGGCG
>JAXDGY010000041.1:0-5555 GCA_034664785.1 Solirubrobacteraceae bacterium | reverse complement strand
GGATAGCCGCCGATCGCGGCCATCCCCGCCTCGACGGTGCCCACCGTCGCCCAGCCCGCGGTCGGGACGCCGGCCGCGGCCATGATCTCCTTCGCGAACGCCTTGGAGCCCTCCAGCGCGGCCGCTGCGGCGCTCGGTCCGTAGGCCGGGATGCCCGCGTCGGCGAGCGCGTCGACGAGACCCGCGACCAGCGGCGCTTCCGGACCGACGACGACGAGCCCCACGCCCTCCTCACGCGCCAGGGCCACGAGGCCGGGGACGTCGTCGACGCCGACGGCGGCCACACGCGCGTCCTGCGCGATGCCGGGATTCCCGGGCGCGCAGAGCAGCTCCGGGCGCTGCGGCGAGCGGGCCAGCGCGCGGACGATCGCATGCTCGCGGCCGCCCGCGCCGACGACGAGGACCTTCACTGCTGCCGGCGTGGCGCGCGTGGCCGGCGGCCGCTCACAGACTCGCGATGAAGTCGTCGATCGGGATCGCGGCGAGCGTCTCGTACCGCCCGGTGCCGCGGGAGCCCAGCTCGAGGGAGACGCGGGCCATGGTCGCCTCGTCGGGCGCCTCGACGATGTTCACGAAGTCGAAGCGTCCGAGGGTCGACCACTGCGCGGTGACCGTCGCGCCGAGCTGCTCGACCTCCTTGTTGACCTCGCGGATGCGCTGCGGGTTGTTCTTGACCGTCTGCACACCCTCAGGGGTCAGGGTGGTCAGCATGATGTAAGTCGGCATGTCGCCTCCGGTTCGACCGCGATGTGAGCGACCGTCCTACCATACGCGCGGCATGAGGTCCCGTCCCGCGGCGCTCGCCGCCTGCCTGCTCACGATCGGCGCCGCCCCGGCGGCCGCCGCGGCGGCGCCGTCGATCAAGGTCGACCGCCCGTGCTACGCCGATCCGAGCCTGCGGGAGGACCGCGTCAAGCTCTCCGGAACGGGCTTCACGCCCGACGCGACCTACCAGGTGACGCTCGACGGCAAGGAGCTCCCGGGCGGGACCGGGCAGGTCGGCAAGACGGGCGAGCTCAACGGCTCCTTCGCGGCGCCTCAGCTGTCCTCCACGCTGCGCGAGCACGTGTACGACGTCGGCGTCGTAGAGGTTCCCGCGGCCAATCCGGGGGCGCCGGCCGACCCGGCCGCGCCGCCGCCGCCCGCGCCGCTCAGCGCGGTCACCCAGTTCGGCGTCTCGCGCCTGACCGTCGGCTTCCGCCCGGCCACGGGCAACCCCCGCACGCTCCGGGTGACCTACTGGCTCAACGGCTTCAGCCTCCAGGGCCGCGTGACCCCGACGGTCTACCTCCACTGGATCCGGCCCGACGGGCACCTGGAGCGCACCAGCCGGCTCGGCACGGCGCTCGGGGCCTGCGGCTCGATCGGGGCCAGCGCGCGGCAGCGCCTGTTCCCCTTCATGCCGCAGCGCGGGCGGTGGCGCCTGCAGTTCGACACGTCGCGCGCGTTCAGGAAGGGGACCAAGAGCAGCCCCTTCCTGTTCTACGCGATCAGCGTCGCCGTCAAGCCGCGGGCCTGAGGCGCCGGGGCCGGGGCCGGGGCCGCGCCTAGGCGGCCGCGGCGACGGCCCCAGGCTTCGTGAGCACGAGCTCGCCGTCGACGGCGTCCACGCGCACCGCGTCGCCCGGGCGGAACTCGCCCTCGAGCAGCGCGAGCGCCAGCGGATCGACCAGGCGCTTCTGGATGACGCGCTTGAGCGGGCGGGCCCCGTAGGTCGGGTCGTAGCCCAGATTGCCGAGCAGCTCGCGCGCCTTGTCCGTGAGCTCGATGTCGATCCCGCGCTCCGCCACCCGGGCGACGAGGCGCTCGACCTGGAGGTCGACGATCGCCCCGATCTGGTCGCGATCGAGCGCGTCGAACTCGACGATGTCGTCGAGCCGGTTGATGAACTCGGGCTTGAACGTGCCCTCCACGTCGCGCGTGTTCGAGGTCATGATCAGCACGACGTTCTTGAAGTCGACCGTGCGGCCCTGGCCGTCGGTCAGGCGCCCGTCGTCCATGACCTGCAGCAGCGTGTTGAAGACGTCCGGGTGGGCCTTCTCGATCTCGTCGAGCAGGACGACGGAGTAGGGCCGGCGGCGGACGGCCTCCGTGAGCTGGCCGCCCTCCTCGTAGCCCACGTAGCCGGGGGGCGCGCCGAGCAGGCGGCTGACCGCGTGCTTCTCCATGTACTCGGACATGTCGATGCGCACCATCGCGTCCTGCGAGTCGAACATGAACTCGGCCAGCGCCCGGGCGAGCTCGGTCTTGCCGACGCCGGTCGGGCCGAGGAACAGGAACGAGCCGATCGGCCGGTCGGGATCCGACAGCCCGGCGCGCGAGCGGCGCAGCGCGGAGGACACGGCGCCGACGGCCTCGTCCTGCCCGATGACCCGCTGGTGCAGGCGCTCCTCCATGTGCACGAGCTTCTCGACCTCGCCCTCCATCAGGCGGGAGACCGGGATGCCCGTCCAGCGCCCGACGATCTGGGCGATGTCCTCCGGCCCGACCTCCTCGCGCAGGAAGCCGGACTCGCCGTCCGTGCGCTCCTCCGCGGCCGCGAGCTGCTTCTCGAGCTCGGGGATCTCGCCGTAGCGCAGCTCGGCGGCGCGCTGGAGGTCGGCCTCGCGCTGGGCGCGCTCGACCTCGGTGCGGGCGGCCTCGAGCCGCTGCTTGAGATCGCCGACCGCGGCGATCGCGTCCTTCTCGCGCTGCCAGTCGGCCGTCATCGCGTCGCGGCGCTCGCGCAGCTCGGCCAGCTCGCGCTCCAGGACCTCGAGGCGCTCGCGCGAGGCGTCGTCGGTCTCGCGGGCCAGCGAGGTCTGCTCGATCTCGAGCTGCATGATCCGGCGGTCGACCTCGTCGATCTCGACCGGCTTGGAGTCGATCTCGATGCGCAGCCCGGACGCCGCCTCGTCGACGAGGTCGATCGCCTTGTCCGGCAGGAAGCGGTCGGCGATGTAGCGGTGGCTCAGCGTGGCCGCGGCGATCAGGGCGGAGTCGAGCAGGCGGACGCGGTGGTGGGTCTCGTAGCGCTCCTGGAGCCCGCGGAGGATCGCGATGGTGTCCTCGACCGAGGGCTCGCCGACCAGCACGGGCTGGAAGCGGCGCTCCAGGGCGGCGTCCTTCTCGATGTGCTTGCGGTACTCGTCGAGCGTCGTGGCGCCGACGGCGCGCAGCTCGCCGCGGGCGAGCATCGGCTTGAGCAGGTTGGCGGCGTCGACGGCGCCCTCGGCGGCGCCCGCGCCCACGATCGTGTGCAGCTCGTCGAGGAAGAGGATGACCTGCCCGTCGGCGTCGGAGACCTCCTTCAGGACGGCCTTCAGCCGGTCCTCGAACTCGCCGCGGTACTTCGAGCCGGCGATCAGCGCGCCGATGTCCAGCGCGATGACGCGCCGGTCGCGCAGGCCCTCGGGGACGTCCCCGGAGACGATGCGGCGGGCGAGGCCCTCGACGATCGCGGTCTTGCCGACGCCGGGCTCGCCGATCAGGACGGGGTTGTTCTTGGTCCGCCGCGACAGGACCTGGATGACGCGCCGGATCTCGTCGTCGCGCCCGATGACCGGGTCGAGCCTGCCGCGCTCGGCGGCCTCGGTGAGGTCGCGCCCGAACTTCTCCAGGGCCTGGAACTTGTCCTCCGGGCTCTGGTCGGTGACGCGGTGGCTGCCGCGGACCTCGCCCAGCGCCTCCAGCAGGGCCTCCTTCGTGGCGCCCTGCGAGCGCAGCGCCTCGCCAGCGCGGGAGCCGTGGCCCGCGAGCGAGAGCAGCAGGTGCTCGGTGGACACGTACTCGTCGGACAGCTCGCGCATCTCGTGCTCGGCGGCGCGGAGGACCTGGACGAGCTCGGAGGCCGGGGAGGCGACCTCGCCGCCCTCCCCCATGACGGGCAGGCCGTCGAGGGCGGCGTTCAGCTCGGCGCGGATCGACGCCGGGGGGACCCCGAGCTTGCCGAGCACGGGGCCGACGATGCCCCCGTCCTGCTCGAGCAGCACGGCGAGCAGATGCTCGGGCGTGACCTGCGGGTTGCGGCGGTCCTCGGCCAGGCGGGTGGCGGCCTGGACGGCCTCCTGCGACTTGAGGGTGAAGCGATCGGCGTTCATCGGGCTCCGGACGGTCTCAAAGATCTCAGCGTGTGTGACTAAGATCTTACTCGATCTCGACCCAGGGTCAACGCGCATGGGCGCGGCGCGGGCCGGGTACGCCCACACCATGGCCGACGACCCCAAGCACGCCCCGCCGCACGACAAGGAAGCCGACGAGCCGCTCGGCCCTGCCACGCCGGACGACGAGACGCCCGTCGGCGACACGCCCGAGGCGCACGACGAGATCACCCCGCACGACCTGCCCAAGGACCACCCGGGTCGCCAGGCGGCCGAGGACCAGGCCGCCTCCCACGGCGGGACGACGCGCGGGAACACCTGAGCGCTCGGCGCGGCGCTCGCCGCAGAGGACGTCCGGCGCCGCCTCGAGGCGCGGCGTCGTTTTCCCACTCCGCAGGCGGGTACGCGGCCGCCCATGCCGCGCTGGATGCTCGCCCTCGTCGTCGCCTTCCTGGTCGTGTTCGGTGCCACCGTGCTGCTCACGGGGCAGGCGGAGTACCTGATCCCGGTCGGGATCCTCGCCGTGCTCGTCGTGGGCTACTCGCTGTTCCAGCGGGCGCTCACGCGCAAGATCGTCCGTGACGAGGGGTCCCTCCAGGCGGCCCGCTCGGACAGCGAGCAGCCCATCCCATCCGCGCATCTGCTGGGTGCCGACGACACCGATGTAGGCGACACCCCCGAGGCCCACGACGAGATCACGGCGCACGACCTGCCGCTCGACAACCCCGGCCGCGCCGCCGTGGCGGCGCGCACCGATGGCGAGGCGGGCACGACGCAGGGCGACCGCGACCGGCTCGACGTCGCGCCTGCGCGCCCCGCGGACAAGCGTCCGTCGGAGCTGCGCTAACGCGACGGCTCCACGCGCGGCACCCACCGCGCGGCGGAATCCCTACCGCGTGTCGCGCTCCACGAAGATGCGCGTCCGGGTCGGCTTGACGTCCGCCGCGCGCACGAGATCGGCACCGGGGCGCCGCTCGTAGCGCACGAGGTCCGCGCGGACCTCGTCGCGGCGGTGCTCCAGCCCGGCGATCTCCTCCTGGAGCTGCGCCGCGCGCCGCTCCAGTCCGCCGACCTTGCGCTGCATGCGCTCGAGCTGGCCCTCGAGCTCCAGCACACGCTCGACGCCGGCGAGGTTGAGCCCGAGCTCGGTCGTCATCTCCTGGATGCGCCGCAGGCGGTCCACGTCGGCCTGGGAGTACAGGCGGGTGCCCTTCGGTGAGCGCTTGGGCTCGATCAGGCCGCGCTGCTCGTACATCCGCAGCGTCTGGGGATGCATGTCGGCGAGCTCGGCCGCAACGGAGATCATGAAGACCCCGCGGTCGGAGGAGACCGTCACCCGGGTGGTGCGGCGGGTGCGGCGGGGCGCGGGCATCAGGACCCGCTCCCCGCCCCCGCGGGCTCCTGCGCGCCGAACAGCCGCGAGCGCGGGTTGCCGTCCATCACGGCCGAGAGCTTGTCGACCGCCTCGGACTGCTC
>JAXDGY010000040.1:0-27707 GCA_034664785.1 Solirubrobacteraceae bacterium | reverse complement strand
CCCACGAGGTCGTCGGGACCTTCCGGGAGTTCGAGCGCGCCGCCACCACCGAGGTCGACGCCGCCCTCTCCCCCCTGCTGGCGGCCTACCTGCGCCGCCTGCTCGACCGCGCCGGCGAGGCCGGGCTCCCGGAGCCGGCGATCATGCAGTCCAGCGGCGGGCTCACCGACCCGGCGACCGCCGCCGCCCACGCGGCGTTCACCGTCCTCAGCGGGCCTGCGGGCGGCGCGGCTGCGGCGGCGCTCCTCGCCGCGCAGGCGGGCGAGCCGGACCTGCTGTGCTTCGACATGGGCGGGACCTCGTGCGACGTCTGCGTCGTCGAGGGCGGCGCCGTGCGCGAGACCGCGGGGCGCCAGGTCGGCGGCCGCCCGCTCGCGCTGCCGATGGTCGACATCCACACCGTCGGGGCGGGCGGCGGCTCGATCGCCTGGCGCGACCCGGGCGGCGCGCTGCGGGTCGGGCCGCGGAGCGCGGGCGCCGAGCCGGGGCCGGCGTGCTACGGCCGCGGCGGCACCGAGCCGACGGTGACCGACGCGCACGTCGTCCTCGGCCATCTCGACGACGACCTCGCGGGCGGTGTCGCGCTCGACGCCGGTGCCGCCCACGCGGCGGTCGCCGGGCTCGCCGACGAGCTCGGCCTCGCCGACGCGAGGGCGTGCGCCCGCGGGATCGTGGAGGTCGCCGACGCCGAGATGGTGCGGGCGCTGCGCGTGATGACCGTCGAGCGGGGCCTGGACCCGCGGCGCTTCACCCTGCTGCCGTTCGGCGGCGCGGGCCCGCTGCACGCCGCCGGGATCGCCGATGCGCTCGGCATCGGCCGGGTCCTCGTCCCGCGGGCCAGCGGCGTGCTGAGCGCGCTCGGCCTGGCCGCCGCCGACCGCCGCCGCGACGAGGCCCGCACGGTCATGCTGCGCGGCGAGGCGCTGACCGCCGAGGCGCTCCAGGAGGCGGCCGGTGGCGCCGGCGAGGTGGCCTGGGACGTGCGCTACGCCGGGCAGTCGCACGAGCTGACGCTGCGCGGGATCGAGCCCGAGCCCGAGGCGGTCCGCGCCGCCCTGGCGGCCGCCCACGAGGACCGGTACGGCTACGCGGAGCCGGATGCGGCCGTGGAGGTCGTGACCGTGCGCCGCACGCGCCGCGAGCGCGGACCCGACCTCGACCTGGCGACGGACGCCGCCGAGCCCGAGCGCCGGGGACCGTGCCGGATCGCGCTGCCGGGCTCGACCCTGCTCGTCCCCGACGGCTGGCGGGTGCGACCGGCGGAGGCCGGCTGCCTGCTGCTGGAGCGCGCATGACCGATCCGATCGCCCTCCAGGTCATGACGGGCGGGCTGCGGGCCGCCTGCGAGGAGATGGGCGCCGTCCTCGTGCGCGCCGCGCACTCCGCGAACATCAAGGAGCGCCGGGACTGCTCCACGGCGCTCTTCGGCCCGGACGGTGCGATGGTCATGCAGGCCGAGCACATCCCCGTGCACCTCGGCGCCATGCCGGCCGCCGTCGCCGCCGTGCGCGACGAGGCCCACGCGCCCGGCGTCTCGTGGGTCCTCAACGACCCGTTCGCCGGCGGCAGCCACCTGCCCGACATCACCGTCGTCACCCCGGTGTTCCACGCCGGCGAGCTGCTCGGCTTCGCGGCCAGCCGCGCGCACCACGCCGACGTCGGCGCCCGGGTCCCCGGCTCGATGCCCGCCGACTCGACCACGCTCGAGGAGGAGGGCGTGGTCATCGCGCCGCGGGTGCTCGACGACGCGGCCATCGAGGAGCTGGTGACGCAGATGCGCAACCCGGCCGAGCGCCGCGCCGACCTGCGCGCGCAGCTCGGCGCGAACGCCGCGGGGGCGCGCCGGCTGGTCGAGCTCGCCGAGCGGATCGGGGCGGACGAGCTGCGCGCCGCGACGGCGGAGGTGCAGGACTACGCCGAGCGCCGCATGCGGGCGTGCATCACGGCGCTGCCGGAGGGAGACCGCGAAGCACGCGACGTGCTCGAGGCCCGCGACGGCGATCTCGAGCTGAGGTTGAGGGTGAGGGTGCGCGGCGACGAGCTCGTCCTGGACTTCACGGGGAGCGCCGGCCAGGACCGCGGCAACCTGAACTGCCCGCTCGCCGTCACGGCCTCCGCGTGCGCCTTCGCCGTCCGGGTGCTCACCGACCCGGACATCCCACCCAACGCCGGGGCCCTGCGCCCCGTGCGGGTCGTCGTCCCGGAGGGCACGCTGCTCAACGCGCGGCGCCCCGCGGCGGTGGCCGGGGGCAACGTCGAGACCTCCAGCCGCGTGGCGGACCTCGTCCTGGCCGCCTTCGGCCGCGCCCTCGGGCAGGGGACGATGAACAACCTCACGCTCGGCGCCGAGCCGCCGGAGGACGGCGGGGACGGGTTCACCTACTACGAGACGCTCGGCGGCGGCCAGGGCGCCTGCCCGGACGCCCCGGGCCCCAGCGGCGTGCACGTCGCGATGTCCAACACACTCAACACGCCGGTCGAGGCCCTCGAGCTCGAGTTCCCGCTGCGGGTGACGACGTACGCGCTGCGCCGCGGCACCGGCGGCGCGGGGCGCCACGCGGGCGGAGACGGCGTCGTCCGCGAGGTCGAGGCCCTGACGGACATGACCTACAGCCTCATCACCGAGCGCCGGCGCCACGCGCCGCCGGGCGCGGACGGCGGGCAGCCGGGGGCGCGGGGCCGCAACCTCCTCGACGGCGAGGAGCTCGGGCCGAAGGCGACCGGGCCGCTGCGCGCCGGGCAGCGGCTGCGGATCGAGACGCCGGGCGGCGGCGGGCACGGCCCGCCCACCTGAGGGCTCAGGCCGGCTCGCCCACCTCGACGGCGTGGGCCTTCGCGTCCGCCTCGGCGAAGGCGAGCAGCGCCTCGGCCTCGGCCGTCAGGGCCTTCGCCGCGCCGCGCGGCAGGCGGGCGAACGGCTCGAGCCGGAGCGTCGCCGTCCCGCGCGCCTTGCTCACCGCCCACGTCCCGGCGACCATGCCGTCCCACAGGAACGTCGCCCGCACCCGCAGGTTCTTCGTGACGACCCGGCCCTTGTGCTCCTCGGGCAGGACCCGGGTGCGGTCGGCGTGGGCGAGCACGAGCGAGTCGAACTCGGGCAGCAGGCGCGCGGGCGCCGGGACGCCGGCGTCCGGGCGCGGCGCGTCCGGCAGGTCGAGCAGCTCGCGACCGCGCTCGTCGGCGAGCACGACCAGCTCGCCGCGCAGCTCCTTCACGTCCGCGGTCAGGCCCGACAACCCCGTCCAGGCCTGCACGTCGGCCACGGTGCACGGGCCGAAGGCGGCCAGGCAGCGCCGGATGAGCGCGTGCGGCCCGGGGTCGGCGGGGAACGGGGCCCCCAGCCACTCGTCGGCGAGGGCGAAGTCCGCGGTCGCCGGGAATCCCCACGGGTGGTCCGTGGGGACCATGACCAGCGGCAGGTGCATGCGCACCGCGAAGCCGAGCGCCCGCTCGTTCACGCCGGGGAAGCGCGCCACCAGGTCGGAGCGCAGCTCCTTGAAGCCGCGCGGGCGCTCGGCCAGCAGCTCGCGCGCCACTGGCAGCACCGCGGGGATGTCCAGGCCCTCGGCGCGGTCGCCCAGGGCCCGCAGACCCGCGCTCAGCACGGGCTGAAGCGCGGAGCGGAACGGCGGATAGTCCTGGGCGCCGACGAGGTGCAGCGTCCCGCGCATCGCGGTGCCGCGCACCACCTCGCGGGCATGCAGCGCCGCGTGCAGGTCGTCGCGCGTGAAATCCTCAACGCGGCTCCAGAGCCCCACGAACGGGGGCTTCGCGTCCTGCGCCTGCAGGCATCCGAAGCGGTCCACGGCCTCCCCCGCTGCGATGGCCTCGCGGGCCAGCAGCCCCTGGCGCGCGAGCGTCGCCCGGTTGAGCTCCCGCAGCGTGAGGACCTCAGGCGCCATGGCCGCGCCAATCTAGCCGTAAGGCCCCCTTGCGGCGAGGTAAGGGATCACCGGCGTCAACGCGCTCCATGTGCCCGATGTGCGGGACCCCCGCGAGGCGCAGGATGCAGTCATCCCCACGTTCCCCGACACCAGGAGCACACCATGCACTCCGACCTCGCCCTCCACCTCGCCGACGCCCGCGCCGCCGACATCCGGCGTCACACGCCCCGCCGCCGTCGCCCCTCGGCCCTCGCGTCGCGTGTGGCGCGATACTGGGGGCATGGCGACGCGCGTGACCAGCGCCCGGATCGTCGGGCGGACGGCGGAGCTCACGGAGCTCGAGGCCGCAGTGGCGGACGCGGCCGCGGGACGCCCCTCGCTCGCGTTCATCGCGGGTGAGTCGGGCGTCGGCAAGACCCGCCTCGTCGCGGAGCTCGAGCGCCTGGCCGTCCGGCGGCACGGGGCCCGGGTCCTCTCCGGCGACTGCGTCGAGCTGGGCGAGGGCGAGCTGCCCTACGCCCCGCTCGTCGCCGCCCTGCGCCCGCTGGCGCGGGCCGGCGATCCCGTCCTGACCGCGTTGCCCGACCTCGTGCGTGCCGACCTCGCCGCGCTGCTGCCCGGCCTGGCGGCACCTGGGGCGGCTCTCCCTCCCGCGGCTCAGGACGGGCGCGCGCAGGCCCGGGTGTTCGAGGCGCTCCTCGGGTTGCTGAGCGCGCTCGCGTCCGACCGCCCGGTCCTGCTGACGATCGAGGACCTGCACTGGGCCGACCGGTCCACGCGCGCCTTCCTCGCGTTCCTGTCCGCAAGCCTGTGCCGCGAGCGGATCCTGGTCATCGGGAGCTACCGCCCCGACGAGCTGCACCGCCGCCACCCGCTGCGCCCGCTGCTGGCCGAGCTCGAGCGCGACGTCCGCGCGCGGCGCGTGGAGCTCGCGCCGCTGACGCCGGACGAGCTGGCCGAGCAGCTCGGCGACATCCTCGGCTCGCCCCCGGACGCGAGCCTCGTGAAGCGCCTGCACGCCCGCAGCGAGGGCAACCCCCTGTTCACCGAGGAGCTGCTGGCCACCGGCCTCGACGGGCGCGGCGGCCTGCCGCCGACCCTGCGCGACGCGCTGATGCTGCGCATCGAGCGCCTGCCGTCCGCCGCCCAGGAGGTCCTGCGCCTCGTGGCCGTCGGCCGCCGCATCAACCACCGCACGCTGGCCGAGGCCAGCGACGCCGGCGCGCGCGAGCTGCGCGAGGCGCTCCGCGAGGCCGTCGCCGGCCACATCCTCGTCGCGGACGCCGACGACGGCTACCAGTTCCGCCACGCCCTCCTGCGCGAGGTCGTCGAGGACGACCTGCTGCCCGGCGAGCGCGGCGAGCTGCACCTGGCCCTCGCGCGGACGCTCGAGGCCCGCGGCACGATCGACGACCCGCAGCTCGCCGCCGCCATCGCGCATCACTACGCCCAGGCGGGCGACCAGCCCGCCGCGCTCGCTGCGAGCGTCCGCGCCGCGACCGCCGCCGAGGAGGTCCACGCCTTCGGCGAGGCGGCCGCGCTGCTCGAGCGCGCGCTCGAGCTGTGGGACCGGGTGCCCGACCCCGCCGCACTGGCGGGCTCCAGCCGGGTGGAGATCCTCGCCCGGACGGCCAACGCGCACGACATGGAGGGCGACGCCGCCCGGCAGGAGACGCTCCTGCACAAGGCGCTGTCGCTCGTCGACCCCGGCCAGGACCCGGTCCTGACCGCCGGCCTGCTCGAGCGCCTGCACCGCGCGGAGTGGAGCCTGAACCGTCAGGGCGACGCCCTGGAGACCCTCGACCGCTCGCTCGCGCTGCTGCCCGCGGCCTCCGGCCCGACCCCGGAGCGGGCGTGGCTCCTGGCCACCAAGGCGAAGTCGCTCATGCTCATGGGGCGCTTCCGCAGCGTGGTGGACGTCGCGCAGGAGGCGATCGCCGAGGCGCGCGCCGTCACGGGCGCCCGCCCGTCGGAGGGGCGCGCGCTCAACGCGCTCGGTGTCGCCCAGCAGGGGCTCGGGGACGTCGATGCCGGCGTGCAGTCGCTCCGCGAGGCCCTCGCGATCGCCCAGGAGCTCGGGCGCCCGCAGGAGGTCTGCAGCGGCTACGTCAACCTCGCCGACGTCCTCCACCTCACCGGCCGGACGCGCGAGGCGCTGGCGATCGCCCACGAGGGCGCCGAGGTCGCGTCCCTCCTGGGTCGCGAGGAGCGCTGGCTGCAGCTCGCGGTGTCCGAGCTGGCCTTCGAGCTCGGCGACTGGGAGCAGGCCGCCAAGCTGCCCGAGGCCGGCCGTCGCAACCAGGGCACGACGATGCTCAACCTGCTGCTGCGCCAGGCGGAGCTGGCGCTCGGGGTGGGCGACCACGCCGCCGCCACGCAGGCGCTCGACGCCGCCCACGCCGCGGCCGACGGCTCGCGCGAGCCCCAGTTCCTCGGCGTCCTCGGCGCCCTGCAGGCCGAGCACGAGCGCCGCGCGGGCGACCTGACCGCGGCCCGGGCCGCGGTCGAGGAGGCGCTGGACCAGATCGAGTTCTGCACGGACGACGTCCAGCGGATCGCCCGGGTGGCGATGGCGGGCGTGCGGGTCGAGGCCGACGCGGCCCAGCAGGCCCGCGACCTCGGCGACGCCGAGGGCGAGCGGCGCGCGCTCGCCCAGGCCGACCTGCTGCTCGAGCGCGTGACGATCGCCGCCGAGGGCCCGCGTCCGGTCGAGGGCGCCTATCTGCTGACCGCCCAGGCCGACCGCTCGCGCGCGGCCGGTGCCGACGATCCAGCCCGCTGGCAGGCCGCCGCCGACGCCTGGTCCGCGCTGGAGCGTCCCTACCCCGTCGCGCAGTCCCACTGGCGCCGCGCGGAGGCGCACGCCGCCGCGGGGGACCGCGACGCCGCCGCGCGGGCCGCCACCGCGGCGCTGACGATCGCCCGCGACCTCGGCGCGGGCTGGCTGGCCGCGGAGGTCGAGGGGCTCGCCGCGCGGGCACGGCTGCACCTCACCGACGCGACCCGGCACACGGGCGACGCCGCAGAGCCCGCCGCGGACGCGCAGGCCGATCCCTTCGGGCTGACTGAGCGCGAGCGCCAGGTCCTCGCGCTGGTCGCCAACGGCGCCACGAACCGGGAGATCGGCTCCGTGCTCTACATGGCGGAGAAGACCGCGAGCGTCCACGTCTCGCGGATCCTCGCCAAGCTCGATGTCCGCAGCCGCACCGAGGCGGCCGGGGTCGCGCACCGCCACGGGCTCGCGGCGCCCGCCTCGTAGGATCTCCCGCCATGGACAGGATCGGGTTCCTCGGACTGGGGATCATGGGCTCGCGCATGGCGGCCAACCTGCGTCGCGCGGGCTATGAGCTCAGCGTCTTCAACCGCACGCGCTCGGTCGCCGACGCCTTCGCGGCCGAGCACGGGGCGACCGTGGTCGCCGACCCGGCGGCGCTCGCGTCCGCGTCCGACGTGGTCCTCAGCATGGTCGTCGACGGGCCGCAGGTCCTCGGCCTGGTGCGTGAGCTCGTCACCGGCGAGGGCGACGGCAAGCTGCTCGTCGACCTGTCCACGATCGGCCCCGCGGCGGCGCGCGAGGCCGCGGGCGTCCTGGAGGGCCGCGGCTGGCGCTTCGTCGACGCACCGGTCACCGGCTCGTCGCCGAAGGCCGAGGACGGGACGCTGACGATCATGGCCGGGGGCCGGGCGGAGGACGTCGCGCGCGCCCAGGGCCTGCTCGACGCCATGGGCAGCCTCGTCCTGCACGTCGGCGACGTCGGGCAGGGCCAGATGGTCAAGCTCATCAACAACGCCACGGCCGCGGCGAACGCGACGGTGCTCGCGCAGGCCCTGCTCGTCGGCAAGGCGACCGGCGTGGACCTCGACGCGCTGGTGCAGGTCATGGCGGCGGGCTCGGGCGGCAGCGCGATGCTCGACCTGAAGGCGGGCCCGATGCGCGCCCACGACTTCTCCACGCTGTTCAAGCTCGAGCACATGCTCAAGGACGTGCGCCTCTGCCTCGAGGAGGGCGAGGGCGCCGGCGTCCCGTTCCCGGCTGCGGCCGCCGCACGCGAGGCGCTGACGGCGGCGATGGGCCGCGGGCTCGGCGACGCGGACTTCGCCGCCGTGCTGGAGGCCTACGAGGGCCTCGCCGGCGTGCGGCTCTAGCGGGCCTGGCCGCCCGGGCTCACGCGACCTCGGCCGCCAGCGCCCGCCCCGCCGTCCGGCCGGAGAACAGGCATCCGCCCAGGAACGTCCCCTCCAACGAGCGGTAGCCGTGCATGCCGCCGCCGCCGAAGCCGGCCACCTCGCCCGCGGCCCATAGCCCGGGCACCGGCTCGCCGGAGGCCTGCAGCACCCGGCCGGAGAGGTCGGTCTGCAGGCCGCCGAGCGTCTTGCGCGTCAGGATCGACAGCCGGACGGCGATGAGCGGCCCGGCCTCCGGGTCGAGCAGCCGGTGCGGCGTGGCGACCCGGCTGACGCGGTCGGGCAGGTAGCGCCGCGCCCCGTGGATGGCGGTGACCTGGAGGTCCTTGGTGTACGGGTTGGCCAGCTCGCGGTCGCGCGCGACGACCTCCCGCTCGACGTCGGCGAGGTCGAGCAGCGGCGTGTCGGTGAGGGCGTTCATGCCGCGGACGAGCTCGGGCAGCGTGCGCTCGACGACGAAGTCCGCCCCGTGGCGCTTGAACGCCTCGACGGGCCCCGGCGCGCCGGGGCCCAGGCGCGTCCGCAGGACCTCGCGGATGCTGCGCCCGGTCAGGTCGGGGTTCTGCTCGGAGCCCGACAGCGCGAACTCCCGCTCGATGATCTTCTGGGTCAGCACGAACCAGGTGTGGTCGTGACCCGTGGTCATGATGTGCTCGAGGGTCCCGAGGGTGTCGAAGCCCGGGAACAGCGGGACCGGCAGCCGCCGCCCGGTCGCGTCGAGCCAGAGCGACGACGGCCCGGGGAGGATCCGGATGCCGTGCAGGCTCCAGATCGGGTCCCAGTTCTGGATCCCCTCGACGTAGTGCCACATCCGGTCCGGGTTGATGACGTTCCCCCCGGCGGACTGGGTGATCTGGATCATCCGCCCGTCGACGTGGTCGGGTACCCCCGAGATCATGCGGGCCGGCGGGGTACCCATCCGCGCCGGCCAGTTGCGGCGCACGAGCTCGTGGTTGGCGCCGATCCCGCCGGAGGTCACCACGACCGCCGCGGCGCGCAGCGCGAAGTCCCCGACCTCCTCGCGGGAGCTCTTCTGCCCCCGGCGGACGGAGCTCGCGGCCAGGACGCGCCCCGCCACGCCGTCGACGCTGCCGTCCGTGGTCGTGAGCTCGTCCACGCGATGGCGGAAGCGCAGGTCGACGAGGCCGCGGGCCTGCGCGGCGCGGACGCGCCGGACGAACGGCTCGATCAGCCCGGGGCCGGTCCCCCAGGTCAGGTGGAAGCGGGGGACCGAGTTGCCGTGACCCGTCGCGGTGTAGCCGCCGCGCTCGGCCCAGCCGACGTTGGGCAGCAGGCGCACGCCCTGGGCGTGCAGCCACGGCCGCTTCTCGCCGGCGGCGAAGTCGACGTACGCCTCGGCCCAGCGCCGCGGCCACTCGTCCTCGGCGCGGTCGAAGCCTGCGGTGCCCAGCCAATCCTGCCAGGCCAGCTCGTGGGAGTCCTTGATGCGCACCCGCCGCTGCTCGGGGCTGTCGACGAGGAACAGGCCGCCGAAGGACCAGAACGCCTGGCCGCCGAGCGCCCCCTCGGGCTCCTGGTCGAGCAGGATCACCCGCCGGCCCGCGTCGGCGAGCTCCGCCGTGGCGACCAGGCCGGCCAGGCCGGCCCCTACCACGATCGCGTCCGCCGTGCCGTCTGGCTCGCTCATCGCCGGGCATCATGCCAGCCGCCCGGATCCTGGGGCGTGCCCTTCCGCCGCGCTCCCGCCGCGCCCCGTCGGCGGCCCGTCGGGCGGGTTTCCCCCCGCAAACCGCGGACATCCCGTCAAAACGCCGTCGTACAGAAGAAAAAGAGGTTCGGTTGCAGGAAGGTTTGGGGATACCGCCATTCGTTTGCGACAATGTTGCAATCCCGTTGCATCCGGGTCGCCTGCGCGACCTGGCAGCGGGACTGTCTCTGTCCTCCCCCTTCCCCCCGACACTTTCTCCATGCCAATTGCCTTCAAGGAATGGGCGGTCACCGTCCGCGCGCTCGCCGAGGGCGAGCAGCTCCTCACCCTCCGCAAGGGTGGCATCCGTGAGGATGGCAAGCACTTCGAGCTGAAGCACGAGCGGTTCTTCCTGTATCCCACGTTCGACCACCAGCGCAACGACCTGGTCCGCGACTCCCACCTCCCCGAGATGGGTCGCGCCCTCGAGGAGGGCGTGTGGCCGGACGGCGACCCGCCTGCGCACGCGCTGACGCGTGACGGCGGGATCCCGCAGCCCGACCGCGTCCGGGTCCGTGCCTGGGCCGAGGTCGCCGCGCATTTCACGATCACCGATCCCCGCGCCGTCAACGAGCTGTCCCCCTACTACGTCTGGACCACGGACTACGCCGAGAAGCGCCTGGCCTGGAAGCGCCGGCACCCGCTGCACGTGCTGCTGCTGCGCACGTACCGCATCCCGCGGCCCGTCACGGTCAAGGTCCGCGACGAGTTCAGCGGCTGCAAGTCCTGGCTGGAGATCACGCGCGAGTTGCCCTTCGAGGGCACGCCCGTCCTCTCCGACGACGAGTTCGGGCGCGCCGCCGAGAAGATCGCCTCGATCTGCGAGACCACCGGCGCCCCCGCGCTGGTCTAGGTCCCGCCCCGCTCTGCCCTGTCCCCGCCCGCCATTGCCCAGCTCGCGGACGCCGGTCGCGTCCTGTGCCTGGGCATCGGTGGCGGCGGGGACGTGGTGGGCGCTCTCGCCGTCCGCGCGCTCTGCACGGCGCACGGCACGCCGTGCCTCGTCGGGGGGCTGACCTGGGAGCGCAGCGTCGTCGACCCGCTGCCGGGTCCCCGTCGCCTGGACGAGCTCCGCGGCGCCGAGGCCCTCGCCAAGGCGGTGGCCCTCGCCCATCCCGCGACGACGGGGCCCGGCGGCTTCCGCTTCGCCGAGTCGCGCGTCGCCGAGCTGCTCGGTGAGCACACGGTGCTCGTCGACCCGCACCCC
The DNA here is from genome assembly GCA_034664785.1 of Solirubrobacteraceae bacterium. Lineage (GTDB taxonomy): Bacteria > Actinomycetota > Thermoleophilia > Solirubrobacterales > Solirubrobacteraceae > Paraconexibacter. The sequence goes on along the minus strand of JAXDGY010000040.1, from coordinate 16,723 downwards.
GGCCCGGCCCGGATCGCCGGGGGGATCGCCGCCGCCGCCCGGCGGCTGGACTGCGACCTCGTCGTCCTCTTCGACGTCGGCGGCGACGTCCTCGCGCACGGCGACGAGGGCGGCCTCGGCAGCCCGCTGGCCGACGCCGTCCTGCTGGCCGCGGCGCCCCACCTCGAGCGGGCGGGCGTCGCGGCGCTGGGCGCCGTCTTCGGCGCCGGGTGCGACGGGGAGCTGACCCCGGCCGAGGTCCTCGAGCGCCTGGACGAGGTCCGGGCGGCGGACGGCGACCTCGGGGCCCACGCCCCGCCCGACCTCTCCGAGCTGCGCGCCGCGGTCGCCGTCGTCCCGACGGAGGCCAGTGCGATGGCGCTGCGCTGCGCGGAGGGCGCCCGCGGGTCGGTGCCCATCCGCGGCGGCCGGCGGACCGTGGAGCTCACCGAGGCCGGCGGGCTCGTGCACTTCTTCGACCCCGCCGCGGCGATGGCGTCAGCCGCGCGCCTGGCCGCGGCCGTCGCCGGGTGCGCGTCGCTGGAGGCCGCCGATGAGCTGCTCGCCGCCAGGGGCATCCGCACCGAGCTGGCCTACGAGCGCGACCTCGCCACCGGCCGGTGAGCGCCTGGGTCGAGACCTCCTCGCCGCACTTCGCCGCGCGCCACGACCTGGCCGACGAGGACGACGTCGTGGGCGTCCTCGAGTTGCTCGAGAGCACCCGCGAGCGCCTCGCGCAGGCCTTCCCCGCCGTCCCCGAGGACGTCGTGGACGTCGTGCTGCACGGGTCGCGCGCGCAGCTCTGGACCGCCCAGCCGGAGCTGCCGGTCGTCTCGCGCCTGACCGCGCCGGCCGCCCGCCGCTACCTCGTCGGCTGGCCGGCCGGCGGCACGCTGCACCTGCTCGCCCCGCGCCACCTGCGCGCCCGCGCCTCCAAGGTCCCCGGCTCCAGGGAGATGGCGCTGCTCGCCCCCGCCGCGCTGTACGCCCAGCTCGTCGTCGGCGCCAACAACCCCGGTCTGCCGCCGCCGTTTCGCGCGGGCTCGCTCGTGCGGATGCTCCGCTGGGCGTGGCTGTGGGCGGGTGCCGGGCAGTTCTTCAGCGGGCAGACGGCCTTCGCACGGCCGGCGATCGCGCGGCGCCTGCGCGAAGGGTCGCCCCCGGCCTTCCCGCCCGCCCCGCGCGACGCGATGCTGCTCGGCGGCAGCGTGCTCGACCTTCTCGCCCGCGAGGAGGGCGAAGCAGCCGTCTTGGCCCTGGTCTGCCGCCTGCCCGCCGGCGGTCCACGGGCCGCGCTCGTGCAGGCCTTCCACGGGCGCGCGCTGTCGCACACCGAGGGCACGTGGCGCGCGCACCTCTCGCGCCTGGCGGGCGCCGCGCCGGGCTAGCGAGCGCTCCTAGGCCAGCAGCGCGGTGCCCGCCCAGGCGACGAGGCCGACGATCAGCAGCATGGCGAGCAGGACCACGGCGATGCGGCTCGGGCCGTCGAGGCCGCTGCGCTCGGTCGTCCCCCCGGCGCGGACCAGGTCCGCCTGGAGCAGGACCTCCCGCGCGGTGGCGACGCCGGCCGCCGGGACCAGGACGTCACGCGGGCCGGCGGCGAGCATGTCCGGGACGTCGAAGCCGCGGCTGCGGCGCAGCATCGAGGGCACGCCCTCTTCGAGCAGCAGGCCCTGGATCAGCTCGGCCTCGGGCTGGTTGCGCCCGGCGGCGACGGCGACGAGATCACCGTCGAGGAACTGCTTCTTGACCTTGCGCGCCCGCTCCCGCGCCGGCGTCACCGGCGTGTCGACCACCGGCAGGTCGGCGTAGACGAGCGGCATGCCGCAGGCCGGGCAGAAGCGCTCGTCGCCGGGGCGGCCGACGCCGCAGCCCGAGCAGACGAGGGGCTCCGGCCGGCCGGTCACCTCACGTCGACCTCGCCGATCCTGCCGTCGTCGATGAGGTAGGAGCGGATCTCGGGCTCGGGGCCCGACAGGCCGACGATGAGCCACTCGACCCCCGGCCAGCCCGCGGCGAAGTTGATGTCGGTCTGCGAGGGGTAGGCGGCCGACCGTGTGTGCGAGTGGTAGATCACGCCGAGGGCGGCGCCGCTGTCCTCGATGCTCGTCAGCAGGCGGTGCAGCTCGAGACCGTCGACCTCGAACCGGAGCGGGCTCGCGGCGAGGTTCTCCATCGGGTGCACGGCCTCGGCGACGCCGTCGCGCACGGCGACGACGCCACAGCACTCGTTGGGCGCGTCGCGCCGGGCGTGCTCCACGATCTGGTCCAGCAGGTCGGGAGCGATGCGCATCGCCTCCGACCCTAGCGAAGCCCCGGTGCGCGTTTTAGCGGCGCTCCGAGTTCAGCGCGAGGGGCTCCTCGTCCTCGTCCTTGTGCTTGTCGCCGCTGATCGAGTCCTTGAACTCGCGCATCCCTTCGCCGATCGAGCGGCCGACCTCCGGGAGCTTCTTCGGGCCCAGCACGATCAGGGCGATCGCCAGGACGATGATCAGTTCCATCGGGCCGATGTTCGGCATCAGATCTCCACCTCGGGGTCGGCTTCGGGAGAAGCGGTCGGGGTCCTCACAGTACTCCTGCGGCGTTGCGGCGCCGTTGGTTCACCGCTCGCCCCAGGATGAGGATGCGCTCACCACCAGACCGTGGAGTCGAGGTTGGCCACCTCGTCCACCGGCAGGGTGTAGATCCCGCTCGACAGGTACTTCCAGCCGTCGTCGCAGACGATGAACACGACGTTGCCCTCGTCCATCTCCCCGGCGATGCGGACGGCGATCGAGGCGATGGCACCCGAGGAGACGCCGGCGAACAGCCCCTCCTCGTCGAGCAGGCGCCGCGTCCACACGATGGCGTCGCGGTTGGTGACGAAGATCTTCCGGTCCAGGAGGCTCAGGTCGATGATCGGCGGGATGAACCCGTCGTCGAGCGAGCGCAGCCCCTGGACGGGCTCGCCCTGCATGGGCTCGGCGGCGACGATCTTGACCCGGTCGCCGAGCTCCTCCTTGAAGCGGCGGCCGTTGCCCATCAGCGTGCCCCCGGTGCCCAGGCCGGCGACGAACGCGTCGACCTCGCCGTCGAGCTCGTCGAGGATCTCGACGGCCGTCCCGTGATAGTGGGCGTCGGGGTTGGCCGGGTTGCCGTACTGGTAGGGCATGTAGTAGGCGGGGTCCGCCTCGGCCATCTCCAGCGCCATGGCCACGGCCCCGTTGGAGCCCTGGTTGCCGGGTGAGTAGACGATCTCCGCGCCGTACATCGTCAACAGCTGCGTGCGCTCCGGCGTGACGTTGTCGGGCATCACGACCTTGAGCTTGTAGCCCTTGCGCTTGGCGATCATCGCGAGCGAGATCCCCGTGTTGCCGGAGGTCGGCTCGAGGATCGTCGTGCCGGGCCGGATGGCGCCCTTCTCCTCGGCGTCCTCGATGAGGGCGCGCGCGACGCGGTCCTTCACCGAGCCGGTCGGGTTGAACGACTCGAGCTTGGCCCAGATGCGCACGCCGGGCTTGGGCGACAGGCGCTTGAGCTCGACGAGCGGCGTGTTGCCGATGGCCTGCACGATGTCGCCGTAGCGCCCACCGCACGGCCGGTTCTCCAGCGGAGGAAGACCCATGCTTCAGAAAGTGTAGCGGCCGTGTGCGGCCGCTTGAGGGTTGCTTCCCTAGCGCGCGTGACGCGGCGAGCCGCCCGCCATCGCGGGCAGGATCACCAGGGTGTCGCGCTCACCGACGGGCGTCTGGAGCCCGTCGAGCACGCGGACGTCCTCGTCATTGAGGTAGACGTTGACGTAGCGGTTCAGGTCACCCTCGGGGCCGAAGATCTGGCCCTGGGTGTCGGGGTGCGCGGAGGTCAGCGCGTTGAGCACCTCGCCGACGCTCGAGCCCGAGGCGTCGACCTCGCGCTCGCCACCGACGGAGGCGCGCAGGACTGGTGGGATGCGGACGATGGCCATGGCCCCGGCGACCCTACCCGGCGGCGGCGCAGAACGCCTCGTAGTCGGGGAACACGCCCATCTCGTCGTCCGAGATCGCGTCGGGCTCGCGCGAGCACACCGGGCACTCGGGGTCGCGACGCACCTTCACCTCGCTGGTGGACGCGTCGAGCGCGTCGTACATGAGGAGGCGGCCGATGAGCGGGGTCCCCGCGCCCGTGATGAGCTTGATGACCTCGGTCGCCTGCAGCAGGCCCATCGTCCCCGGCAGGACGCCGAGCACGCCGTTGGCGCCGCAGGACGGGGCGAGCTCGGCCGGCGGCGGCACCCGGAACAGGCAGCGGTAGCACGGGCCGTCGTACGGCGCGAAGACGCTGAGCTGCCCCTCGAAGCCGAGGATCGCCGCGCTGACGACGGGGATCCGCAGCCGCACGCTGGCGTCGTTGAGCAGGTAGCGCGTCGGGAAGTTGTCCACGCCGTCCACGACGATGTCGTAGCCCTCGAGGATCTCCATGATGTTCGAGGCGTCCAGGCGCGTCTCGTGCTTGCGCACCTTGACGTCCGGGTTGAGCGCGTTGATCGCCTGCTCGGCCGAGTCGACCTTCGCGACGCCGACGCGGTCGGTCGTGTGGATCACCTGGCGCTGCAGGTTGGAGACGTCGACGACGTCGTCGTCGACCAGGCCGATCGTGCCGACGCCGGCCGCGGCGAGGTAGAGCGCCGTGGGCGAGCCGAGTCCGCCCGCGCCGAGCAGCAGGACCTTGGCCTCCAGGAGCTTGCGCTGCCCCTCCTCGCCGATCTCCGGCAGGAGGAAGTGACGCGAGTAGCGCTGGCGCTGGTCGGGCGTGAAGGAGAACGGCGTCTCGACCTCGTAGCCCCGGTCCTTCCACAGCGTGTAGCCACCGGTCATCGACTCGACGTGCTCATAGCCGAGGTCACGGATGAGCGTGTTGGCCGCCAGCGCCGACCGGTTGCCCGACGCGCAGTACAGGATGATCCGCTGGGTGCGGTCGCGGACGGTGTTCTCGATCCGGGACTCCAGGTGCCCGCGCGGGATGTGCTTGGCGCCGGGCAGCTTGCCCGCCGCGACCTCGTCGGTCTCGCGCACGTCGATGACGGCCACTCCCTCATGGAGCAGCTCGTTGACCTCGGACGGGTCGACCTCGTCGACCGCCGCCTTCACCTGCTTCACGAATTCGGCACCGCTGGGGCTCACGGACAAATCACCCTGATCTCGCTCGGGAATTGCTACTTCACAAAGTGTAGCGAGTGCCCTGGGCTTTCGGACATGGGGGCCGGCACGGTGCTCCGTGCGTCGGCCGGCCCCGCTCGTCCGTGCGTGCCAGGTCCTGACAGGGTGGGGTGGCGGACGGCGCCGGGGCCCGGGCGGGGTGGTGGTTCCGGGGCCGGACGCTCGTCCGTCGTGCTGCAGGACAGCTATCGGCGCGGGCCCGGACGGCCGACATGGGGTCTGCACCCCATTCGCCCCATGCGCAAGCCCGCCCTCCTCACGCAGGTGCTCGCCGTCAACACGGCGCTCATCACCGCGACCGTCCTCGCCGCGTCCGTTGCCGCGAGCCTGCGCCTGGAGACCGCGCTGGAGCGCCGCGCCTTCCTTGTGCTGGCCGCCGCCATCCTCGCGACGGCGCTGGTCAACGGCTGGATCCTCCGCCGCCGCTTCGCCCCGCTGGAGGCCATCATCGACACCATGGAGCGGGTGGACCTCGCGCAGCCCGGGCTCCGGGTCGCCGCCGAGGCCGACAGCGCCGACGTCGAGCGCCTGCACGGCGCGTTCAACCGTATGGTCGCCCGCCTCGAGGATGAGCGCGCCGGCGCCGCACGTGCCGTCCTGCGCGCGCAGGAGGCCGAGCGCGCGCGCCTGGGCCGGGACCTCCACGACGAGGTCAACCAGGCGCTGACCGGCGTCCTGCTGCGGCTGCAGGCCACGGCGCAGAGCGCACCGCCCGAGCTCGCGGCCGAGCTGCGCGAGACGCAGGCCGTCGCCACGCAGGCGATGAGCGAGCTGCGCGCCCTGGCCCACGAGCTGCGTCCCGGCTCGCTCGAGGACCTCGGTCTCGAGGCCGCGCTGGGCACGCTGATCGACGAGTTCTCGGGACGGACCGGGCTGCGCACGACGCTCGACGTCCGCGGGGACGTCGAGGCGTTCCGCCGCGACGAGCAGCTCGTCGTCTACCGCGTGGTGCAGGAGGCGCTGTCGAACATCGCCCGCCACGCGTGCGCGCACAAGGTGCACGTCGGGATCGCCCGGCGCCATGCCCGCGGCACCATCCGTGTCATCGACGACGGGCGCGGCATCGCCGCCGGGCGCCCCGACGGGCACGGGCTGGCGGGCATGCGCGAGCGCGCCCTGCAGGTCGGCGGGCGCCTGGACATCCACAGCGCCGTGGGGAACGGGACCACCGTCGAGCTCGCCCTCGGACGCACGTCCCCCGATCCCATCCTGACGACGATCGCCACCGAGGTGCTCGCATGAGACTGCTCATCGCTGACGATCACGGCGTCGTCCGCGGCGGCCTGCGGCTGCTGCTGGACCGCCAGCCCGACATGGAGGTCGTGGCCGAGGCCGCCGACGGCGCGGAGGCCGTGGCGGCGGCCCTGGCCTCGCGGCCCGACGTCTGCGTCCTGGACGTCTCGATGCCGAAGCTCACCGGGCTGCAGGCCACGCGTGAGATCCGGGCCCAGATCCCCGGCACAGGCGTCCTGCTGCTCTCGATGCACGACGACGAGCGCTACCTCCACGAGGCCCTGCAGGCCGGGGCCGGCGGCTACGTGCTCAAGGCGGAGGCCGACCAGGCGCTCGTCGAAGGGGTGCGGGCGGTCGCCCGCGGGGACGAGTTCCTCGTCAACGCGGCCCGCCGCCGCCTCGTGCGCGGCTGGTCGGCGGGCGACGCAGAGGCCCCGCAGCCCCCGGGGATCGCGCTGACGCCGCGCGAGCGGGAGGTCCTCAAGCTCATCGCCGAGGCCCACACGAACCGCGAGATCGGAGCGATCCTGCATCTCGCGGAGAAGACCGTCGAGTCCCACCGCGGCAACCTGCTGCGCAAGCTGGGGATGCGCGACCGGGTGGAGCTCGTGCGCTACGCCATCCGGGCCGGGCTCGTCGAGCCCTAGCCTGCCGGGCGCCCGCCGGGCGCAAGCCGTCCTACCCTGTCGGGCGATGGCCGCCCGCCTGCAGCTCGCGCTCGCCGCCCTCCTCGGCCTCGTCGCGCTCGCGCTCGGGGGCGTCCTGCTCTTCGGCGGCGGCTCGGCGACCGAGCGCGCGAAGGCGGGCCCGTCCGGGTTCTTCGGCGGCGTGCGGCCCGACATCCCGCCGCAGGACTTCGCGCTGCGCGATGCGTCCGGGCGCCTGACCCGCCTGTCGGACTACCGCGGGAGGGTGGTGGTGCTGACGTTCATGTACTCGACCTGCCAGGACACCTGCCCGGTCACCGCCTCGCAGATCCGCGGTGCGCTCGACGACCTCGGCCAGGACGTCCCGGTGCTGGCGGTCAGCGTCGACCCGGCCCAGGACACTCCCAACCGCGCCCGGGTCTTCGTCCAGCGCCAGAGCCTCACGGGCCGGATGCGGTTCCTGCTCGGCAGCCGGACCGAGCTGAGCCGGGTGTGGCGGGCCTACGGCGTGCAGCCCGAGAAGGGCAAGCAGCTCCCCCACTCCGACGCGACCGTCCTCATCGACGGCACGGGCCGCCAGCGCATCGGCTTCGAGACGACGGCGATGACCCCGGAGGGCCTCGCGCACGACATCCGTCGCCTCGAGCGCGCGGGCTGAGCGGGCTACGCCGCGAGCCGGCGGGGGCGGTGCGGCGGGTCGTCGCTGCGGCGGCGCGCAATGAGCGCGGCCAGCGCCGCCTCGGCGCGGTCTTCGGCCGCGACGTAGGCGGCATGGGCCAGGCGGCCGGGGCCCCCGCACCACGCGGCGTAGGCGCCGCGGGCGTCGTCGGCCGCGTTGCGCCACGCCTGTACCAGGGCGTCGTCGCCGGCCGCCGCGGTGCGCCGGAGCACGATCTCGCGGGTGTCCGCGAGGTCCTCCAGGAGATGATGCAGGTGCTGGGCGGTCATGGCTCGTTCGATCGTGGCTCCGGGTAGGTCTCCCGGCATCACCTTCAACGGATGACACGCCCAACTGGTTCAAGGTCCCGGCGCGTCCTCCTCGTCGCGGCGTCGTGCACGCCGCCGCTCGCGGCGGCTCTGGACGGCCAGCGCGGCCACGATGACCAGCACGGGCACCAGGTAGAGGGCCGAGACGATCCAGTGTCCGGCATGGGCGAGCACGAGGATGACGGCGAACGTCACCGGCCGCGCCTCACTGGGCCTGGGCGCTCAGGAGCCACAGCCCGAGGCTGGTGAACGCCACCATCACCGCGAGCATCCAGTACTGCGAGCGGGTCGCCTCGCTCGGCCGGCGGTAGAGGACCAGCGCACGGTCATGCGCGAGCGCGAGGCCGGCAGCATGGCCGAGCACGAGGGCCGCGACCTGCACGTACCAGATGCCCGTCGAGGTGATGACGCCGTAGTCGATGGTGCTCGACGCGGTCCCCAGCAGGTTCGACCCGTCGCCGAGCGGGTCGCTGGCCAGGTAGGCCACCGCCTGCCCCTGGTAGGCCAGCAGCGAGAAGTAGTGGGCCACGACGTAGGCGAGGGCGATCGGCACGAGCGATCCCACGAAGCGCCGGGCGAGCTCGCCGGCGGACCGCGACGGGTCCACGGTGCGCATGCCGAGGATCCCGAGCCGGTAGCACGCGCTGATGACGCCGACGACGCCCAGCAGCCCGACGGTGAACGCCGCCTCGAGGGCGTGCTCGGAGCTCAGCCCGAGGCTCGCGAAGAAGGACTGGATGTGGGGCGCGAGCGAGGACCACGTCGGCCCGTTGGAGAACCCGTCGAAGCTCGTGGTGCCGATCATCACGCACAGCAGCGCGACCGTGCCGGGGACGACGTCGAGCGCGGCCACGCCGCTCAGCGGACGCCGCAGCTCGAGCCGGCCGTCGGTCCAGCGCAACGGCGACAGGCGGGCGAACAGCCCGAAGTACACGCCGAAGGCGTCCGCCCGCCGGCTCCACAGCTCGATGCCGAACAGGCTCATCCCGACCAGTTGCGTCGCCGCGTAGGCCAGTGCCATCACCGCGAGCTGGTCCGGCGCGTCGCGGTTGGCGTAGATCAGCTCGACCCACGCGAAGGCGAGGATCCCGATCGCCGCGGGCCAGCGGCCCAGCCACTCGGGGTAGGCCAGTGGCTCGGGCAGCCCGTCACCCATGCCCCGGCGGGCGACCCACGCCACGGCGCGCGCGACGGCCCGCCAGGGGTTCAGGAGCCGGAAGACGTCACCGAACAGGGCCGACGCGACGGGGATCCCGACCCAGAAGATCACGTAGATCGTGGTCGGCGCGAGGTTCGCGGTGGCCGTCTGCGTGCCGGCCAGCCCGGCGTAGACGACGCCGGCGAACGCCGCCACCCCCACCACCCCGCCGAGGACCTCGAGCGGCTCCGCGGGCAGGCGCAGCAGGCGACGGCCGGGCGGCGGGTCCTCGAGCCGCGGCCTGGGCCACAGCACCGCGAGGCCCACGAAGGACACGATCAGCACGACCGCGGCCGCCCACGCGAACAGCCAGCGCGGGATCGGCAGGTCCTGGCGGCCGACGAGCCCGTGGGCCGACGCCACGTCGGGGCCGGCGACGGCGACGCAGACCAGCGCGACCGCGCCCCCCGCCGCGGCCAGGACCGCCCGCCGCTGCGTCATGGCGTGACCTCGAGAGAGGCGATCTCCACACCGCGCCCTTCGAGCTCCACGACGAAGATCCCATCGATCGTCCCGCGGAAGGAGAACGTCACGGTGCCGCCGGCGCGCACCTGGCGCATGACGTCATAGCCGTGGACGTGGATCTCGTCCGCGACGTCGGAGCGCACGCGGAAGGCGATCTGGTCGCCCTTCGCGAAGGTGAGCCGCTTCACCCCGCCCTGCGGCTTGCCCCCGCGGACGACCACCGTCGGGACGGCGGCCGGCGCCGCCGACGTGGTGGTCAGGGGCACGGTCGTCGGCGTCGTGACGGTGCTGGTGTCGGCGCCCTGGGTGGCGGCCACCGGCGGCGGCGTGTCGGCGGCCTTGTCGTCACCGCCCGCGCCGCGGGCGATCAGGAACGCGACGACGAGGACCACGACGGCGAGGCCGGTGAGGACGAGGCGCTGGCGAGCGGACATCCGGCCGCAGGATATGCACCGACAGCGAGGGGCGGGCCGTTCGGCCCGCCCCTCGGCGTCAGCGGTGGCGGCGCCTCGCGGCGCGCAGGCCTACTTCTTGCAGGCGACGGTGTCCGTCGCGGACAGCGAGGAACCGTCGGTGTAGGTGAAGTCACCCTTGAAGGACAGCTTCCCGCTCGAGGGGCAGCCGACCAGGCCGACGTAGGGGACGCCCTTGGAGGTGCCCGAGGTCGAGGTGATGAACTGCTTGAGCGTGGCGAACACGCCGGGGACGGGCTGCTGCAGGTTGTCCGGGATCGGCACCATCAGCTTGTAGCCGAACTTGCCCGTGTCCTTCTTCAGCGTCGCCTGGATGACGCCGTCGATCTGCAGCGGCGTGGACGCCGTCACATGCAGCATGAACTTGCCGGAGGGGCCGTTGAAGGCCGTCACCGTCAGGTTCGAGGTCTGGCCGATCGCCGTGCCGATCGAGGTGCCGCCGCCGACCTTCGAGCCCTTGGGGCACGAGGCCTCGTTGGCCTGGATCGTCGCGGCCGAGCATGTCTTGAACTTCGTCGGGTTGAAGACGAGGTTCTTGTCGAAGTGGATCACGGCCTGCTTCGTGGCGAACGGGACCGCGTCCTTCGGGGTCGTGTCCGTCTGCACCGTGATCTTCACGTTGGCGGGCTTCTTCTTGGTCCCCGCCTTCGTCGGCTTCAGCTTGATGCTGATCGTCTGATCGGCGTTGACGGCCCAGGCGGGACCCGCCAGACCGAGGGCCGCGACAGCTGTCGTCGCGAGCAATGCGACCTTGCGCATGTGGGTGCTCTCCTCCTTGTTGCTGGACTGGTTGGAGGCTCTCTCCAGACATCCCGACGCGCGCCCACCTCTCCTGGGGGGAACCCGCCGGCCCTGCCTCCCGTCACCGTCAACACGGTCCTCCAGGCCGAGTCGCGGTGCCGTCGTCGTCGACGGCGGGAGCGCAGGCGGCGCGATGCTACCGTCACCGGCCGCCCGAGGGGGCAACCGCCCATGCGCTCACCTGCCGAGATCCACGCTCCGCCGATCCCGCACGACCTGCCGTGGGTCAACGTCGCCTCGCTGCGGATGGACAAGCAGGTCGGGCGGCCGGTGCTCGTCGAGTTCTTCGACGTCTGCCGCGTCAACTCGCTGCGGACCCTCCCCTACGTGAAGGCGTGGCACGAGCGCTACGCCGACGCGGGGCTCCGGGTGATCTCGGTGCACTGCCCGGGCTACGAGGCGTCACGCGACGAGGACGAGGTCCGCGCGGCCGTCGAGCGGCTCGGCATCAAGCACCCGGTCTGCCTCGACCACCACTTCCTGCTGTGGGACTTCTACGACACGCCGGGATGGCCCGCGCGCTACCTCTTCGACCAGCGCCTGGTGCTGTTCGAGTACCACCACGGCGAGGGCGCCTACGCCGAGACCGAGCGCGCGATCCAGGAGTTGGTCGGCGTCGAGCGCGACGTGCTCGCCCCGGTCCGTCCCGAGGACGATCCGGAGGCGCAGATCGTCGTGCCCACGCCGGAGCAGCCCGGGGCCTACTCGGGCCCCTACGAGGCGGGTGGGGTCTGGGCCGTCGTGAGCGGCGCGGGCACCGTGACCGTCAACGGCGAGGCGCACACGGTGAGCGCAGCGGGCTGCCGGCCGCTGCTGCAGCATCCGCGCCACACCGCCGGCGTCCTGGACCTGCAGGTCGGCGACGGCGTGACCTGCCACGCCACCGCGTTCACCCCCGGGCTGGCATAGCCGCGCCCAGCGGCGGCGCGGTGCCGAGCTCGGTGGCGACGCGTACCAGCCGCGGGACGCTCCCGGGCTCGGGATCGAGCTCGATCGCCCGGCCCGCCCAGTAGGGCGCCTCCGGCCCGGGGGGCGCGAAGGCAGGCTCGTCGATCCAGCAGCCGGCGTTGTGCAGTCGGGTCCGGGTACCTGCGACCTGCCACTCCGCGTGGTCGTCGGCCGGGAGCGGCCCGGCGCGATGGGTGTGCCCGAACAGCACGTGGTCGGCGTCGATCCCGAGCCGCCGGACGACCTCGGCGATGGCCGCGAGGCCGGCCTGACGCAGGTCCGGTCCCCCCACCCCGCTGCGCACGGGTCCCAGGCCGGCGAGGTTCGCGCCGGCGACGCCGACCGGGAACAGCGCGGCGAGCACGCGGGCGCGCAGCGGCCTGCCGCGCCCCTTCTGGTTGAGCAGGGTCCAGCTGCTCGCCGACACGGTCTGGCGCTGGGCCGACCACGTCCCGGCGGGCGTCTGCGCCAGCGCGTGCAGCCACGCGTACATCGGAGCCAGCGCAGCCTCGAAGTCGCCCGGCGAGGCCCGGTCGCCGACGGGCCCGACGATGCGGCCCATGAGCCCGGCGGCCAGGCGCTCGAAGGTCGGGACGGTCAGGAAGCGGTCGAGGTAGTGGCCGTGCAGGGCGTAGACGTCCTTCCGCAGCCAGATCCCCGGGTGCACGACGTCGAGCCGCGCGGGCAGCGCGGCGGCGGCCAGGCGGGCGAGCCCCCAGGACGCGTCGGGCCCCGGATGCTCCTCGAGGCCGAGCGGCGGCGGGGTCGCGTCGGCCCCGCGCGCCTCCAGCCAGGGCGCGACGAGCTGATGGTCGTGGTTGCCGGGGACCATCACGATGAGCCCGCCCTCCCCGAGCGCGGCCCCCACGGCGCTCATCACCGGCTCGGCCACCGCCAGGGCGGTGCGCAGCGGCCCGTGGCGCATCTCGAGGGTGTCCCCCAGCAGGACGAGGCGCTCCACCCCGGTCGCGGTCAGGTGCTCGCAGAGCTTGGCGAGCGGCTCGCGGCGGGACAGCACGTCGCGCCGCGCCGCCGTGCCGAGGTGGAGGTCCGAGATGACGAGCGTGCGCACGGAGCCGATCAGGCTACTCTGCGCCGCCATGCGGGCCGGAGCCTTGGACGGTGTCCTCGTGGCGGACTTCTCGCGCGTCCTGGCGGGACCGCTGTGCACGATGACGCTGGCCGACCTCGGCGCCGAGGTGGTCAAGGTCGAGCGCCCTGGGACGGGCGACGACACCCGGTCGTGGGGCCCGTCGTACTTCACCGGCCTCAACCGGGGCAAGCGGTCGGTGCTGCTCGACCTCAAGGACCCGGCCGACCTGATCCTCGCCCGCGAGCTCGCCCGGCGCGCCGACGTGCTCGTGGAGAGCTTCCGCCCCGGGCTGATGGACGGCCTCGGCCTCGGCTACGAGGCCGTGGCGGCCGACAACCCGTGGGTCGTGTGGTGCTCGATCAGCGCCTTCGGCTCCGAGGGGGAGGCGGCCGGGCTGCCCGGCTACGACCTGCTGCTGCAGGCGATGGGCGGCCTCATGTCGGTCACGGGCGAGCCCGGCGGGAGGCCGCTGAAGGTCGGCGCCGCGCTCATCGACATGGTCTGCGGGCTGCACGCGGCGGTGGGGATCCTCGCCGCGCTGCGCGCCCGGGAGACCACGGGCCACGGCCAGCGCCTGGAGGTGACGCTCATGGACAGCGCGTTGGCCGCGCTGCTCAACCAGGCCTCGACCCACCTCGTGGAGGGCCGCGTGCCCGGCCGGATGGGCAACCGCCACCCGTCGATCGCGCCGTACGAGACCTTCCGCGCCGGCGGCGGGACCGAGCTCGCCCTCGCCGTGGGCAACGACGGCCAGTTCGCGCGGCTGTGCGACGTCCTCGGCCTCGCCGCCCTCGCGACGGACCCGCGCTTCGCCACGAACCCGGCCCGCGTCGAGCACCGCGACGCGCTCGGCGCGGCCCTCGAGGCCGCGCTCGCCGCCCGGCCGGCGGCGGAGTGGGTCGCGCTGCTCGGCGCCGCCGGGGTCCCCGCGGGGCCGATCAACGACGTGGCGCAGGCTTTCGCCTTCGCCGAGGCGCTCGGCCTGGACCCGGTCGACGAGACGGGCGGCGTGCGCACGGTGCGCTCGCCGCTGCGCACCCCGGTCCGGCGTCCCCCGCCGGGGCTGGGCGAGCATGACGCCGAGGTGCGGGCCTGGCTGGCGGAGCCCGAGGGCTCCGAGGGCCCCTAGGCCTCCGCGGCCGCCATCGCCTGGCGGATCGTCTTGGGCAGCATGAACCGGACGTCCTCCTGCATGACCTCGAACTCCTCGACCTCGGGCGTCCCGCGGTCGCGGAAGAAGCCGACGAGGCGCTGCACGAGCTCCTCGGGGGCGCTCGCGCCGGAGGAGATGCCGAGCGTGGTCACGCCCTCCAGCCACTCGTCGCGCACCTGGCCCTCGTGGTCGATGAGGTGGGAGGCCGCGCCGTGCTCCTGGGCGACCTGCACGAGGCGGTTGGAGTTCGAGGAGTTCCGGGAGCCGATCACGAGCACGAGCTCGCAGTGGCCGGCCATCTGCTTCACGGCGGCCTGCCGGTTGGTCGTGGCGTAGCAGATGTCGTCGGTGCGGGGACCGGTGATCGCCGGGAAGCGCTCGCGCAGGCGGGCGATGATCTGGCGCGTCTCGTCGACCGACAGCGTCGTCTGGGAGATGTAGGCGAGCTTGTCCGGGTCGGGCACGTCGAGCGCCTCGACGTCGGCCTCGGTCTCCACCAGGACGATGTGCTCGGGCGCCTCGCCCATCGTCCCCTCGACCTCCTCGTGGCCGTCGTGGCCGATGAGGACGATCGTGTAGCCCTCCGAGGCGAACTTGAGCGCCTCGCGGTGGACCTTGGTCACCAGCGGGCAGGTCGCGTCGATCGTGCGCAGGTTGCGGCGCTCGGCCTCCGCGTGCACCATCGGGGAGACGCCGTGGGCTGAGAAGACGGTCATCGAGCCCTCGGGGATCGAGGCGTCCAGCTCGTCGACGAAGACGGCGCCGCGCTCGCGCAGCTGCTCGACGACGTGCTTGTTGTGGACGATCTCCTTGCGCACGTAGACGGGCGGCCCGTAGAGCTCGAGCGCCCGCTCGACCGTCTGCACGGCGCGGTCCACGCCCGCGCAGTACCCGCGCGGGGCGGCGAGCAGGATCTTCTCGGGCGTCGGGATGGCGGCGTCCATGCCGTCCAGTGTAGGCCGGTCCGCGGCCCGCTACCGGGCCGAGCGGAGGTACGCCAGGAGCGTCTCGCCGACCGCGTCGAGGCTGCGCACCGAGAGGTTGGACAGGGCGTCGCAGCACGCGTGCCCGGGGTAGCTCCAGTCGATGAGGTCCACGGCGGGCACCCCTGCCCGCAGGAACGGCGTGTGGTCGTCGGTGATCGTCGTCCCCGTGCGGTCGGGGAACACCACGCCCACGCCGGCCCGCCCGGCGGCGGCCCGGAGCCGCTGCCACAGCCCGCTGTCCGAGCTGCCCTCGCGCGGCAGCCGCAGCCCGCCGTTGCCGACGTAGTCGAGCAGCAGCATCTCCTTCGTGCGCCCTGGATACGCGGCGACGTAGGCGCGCGATCCGCGCAGGCCGGCGGCGTAGAAGTCGGCCTGCTCCTCGGGGAGCCCGGCGGCCGGCTCCTCCCCGTCGAACAGCACGAAGCGGACCTCGGGCGCATCGGCCGGGCGGCGGACGCGCGCCAGCGCCCGGGCGAGCTCGATGACCACGGCGGTCCCGGCGGCGCCGTTGTTCGCGCCGAGGAAGCCGGCCGGCTTCACCAGCGTGTCGTAGTGCGCTCCGACGACGATGCCGGGCCGGCGCCCGGGGAGCGTGCCGACGACGTTGCGCAGCCCCGGCTGCCCGGGGACGGGCTCGAAGCGCCCGCCGGGCAGCAGCGGGCGCAGCTGATCGGCGAGCTTGCGCAGCTGGGGCGAGCCCGCCGGCCGCTGGCCGGCGCGGACCTGCCGCGCGGCGAGCGTGTAGGCACGGCGCGCGTCGAAGCCGCCGGGGCGGGCCGCCGGCACGGCGGGCTGCGCCGCGCTGCGGGCATCCGGGCCGCCGCTGTGCGCGAGCGCCACCGCCACGATGGCGGTCACCGCCAGCAGCGGCAGGAGCACGGCGACGGCGAGCAGTCCTCGGGGCGCGCCGGCGGACCGGCGCGGGCTGCGGGCCGGCTCAGTCGTTGGCCGTCACCGCCTCCAGGAGGCCGGCGAAGCGCTCGCGGGCCGCGGCCCGTCGCGTCGGCACGTGCTCGGTCGGGACGCCGTCGGCGGGCGCCTCGTAGCCGCGGAGGATCTGGCGGGCGACGGACTGGCGGTGCACCTCGTCCGGGCCGTCGTACAGCCGCGCGGCGCGCGCGTAGCGGTACATCGCCTCGAGCGGCAGGTCGGTGGAGTAGCCCAGCGAGCCGTGGGCCTGCAGCGCGCGGTCGATGACGTCGTGCAGGACCTGGGCGCCGAAGAACTTGATCATCCCGATGTCCTGGCGGGCCGCGGCCGCGCCTTGCGTGTCCATCACCCACGCCGCGTGCAGGGTCATCAGCCGCGCGGCCTGCATCTGCGCCGCCGAGTCCGCGATCCAGTTCTGGATGGTCTGCTTCTCGGCCAGGACGCTGCCGTGCGCGTAGCGGTACAGCGAGCGCTCGCAGAGCATGTCGAACGCCCGCCGGGAGACGCCGAGCCACCGCATGCAGTGGTGGATGCGCCCGGGGCCCAGGCGGTGCTGCGCGATGAGGAAGCCCTCGCCCTCGCGCCCGAGAAGCGCGCCCGCCGGGAGGCGGACGCCTGAGTAGCGGATCTCCGCGTGACCGCCGAGCTTGCCGAAG
>JAXDGY010000039.1:0-4405 GCA_034664785.1 Solirubrobacteraceae bacterium | reverse complement strand
ACCAGGAAGGCGCGGGCGATCTCGGCGGTGGTCAGCCCGCCGAGCGTCCGTAGGGTGAGCGCGACCTGCGCGTCGACGGCGAGCGCCGGATGACAGCAGGTGAAGACGAGCTCGAGTCGCTCGTCCGGGAACGTCGTGTCGTCCATCGTGTCCTCCGCGGCCTCGCGGACCTCGAGCAGGCGGGTCTTGGCGGCGAGCGTGCGGTCGCGGCGGATGCGGTCGATGGCCCGGTTGCGCGCCGTCGTCACCAGCCACTGCCCCGGGTTTGCCGGCACCCCGTCGCGCGGCCAGCGCTCGGCGGCGATGACGAAGGCCTCCTGCGCGGCCTCCTCGGCGAGCTCGAAGTCGCCGAGGAAGCCGATCAGGGCCGCGAGGACGCGTCCCCACTGGTCGCGGAAGGCCTGCTCGAGGATGCCTACCACTCCACGATCGGGCGCACCTCGATCGCGCCGCCCAGGCGGGCCGCCGGGATGCGCGCGGCCACCTCGATCGCCGCGTCGAGGTCGTCCGCCTCGAAGAACAGGTACCCGCCGATCGCCTCCTTGAGCTCCGCGAACGGCCCGTCGGTGGTCAGCGTCCTGCCGTCCTGCATCCGCACCGTCGTGGCGGTGTCGGGGGACTGCATCTGGAGGCCCGGGGTGACGCCGGGCGTCTCGTTGAGGCCCTTGTAGTCGGCGTAGATCGCCGCCTTCTCGTCGTCCGGGAGGCGGTCCCACTCCTCCGACGGCGGCGTCGGGGTGGTGCCCTGATGGATCAGCAGCATGTACTTCATGGCGTCCTCCTTGTTGGGATGGTCGCGTATGAGACGAACGGGAGGCGGCGAGATCGACAGCTCCGTGCAGAAGGACGGGAACCGCTCAGCTCCGTCGCGGATCGAGGCCAAGCGGAATCTCGCCAGCCCATTCGTGCCTCGCGCTCCGCCCCCGCGGCGGCGCGCCCGTCGCCGTGGGGTAGACCTGTGGCACGCCAAGCCATCGGGCTCACCCATGGCGGCAAAACGATCGTAGGAGGTTCCGATGTTGACCGAGATCCGACCTTGGCACCGGTCAACGGCGCCGATGAGTCGCGTGATCGCCGCGCTGCCCCACCTGCCTCTACCTCACACGAAGCGGCACCGCCGCATGAGCGCCGGCGCGATCGTGAGGCCGCTCGCCGGATTGATGGTGCTGCTCATCGGTACCGCCGCGGTGGTCATGCGTGACAAGCTGGCATCGATCGTGAGTCGCGGCGACGCGGGCGAGAAGCAGGCGCCTGACGCTGCGGAGGAGTGAGCTGCGACGGAGCGGTGACGGCGGCACACGGCGGCCTGGCGGATCCTGAGGCCGCCGCTAAGCCGGCACGGCATGCACCGTGACGCGCGGGCGGGCGTTGTTGACGTAGCCCTTGGGGTTCCACAGCGCCGCCTCGTCCTCCGGCTGGGTGGCCGCGGAGGAGTCCCACGCGCGGACGAGGATCTCGTGCGCGCCGGGCGCGAGGTCGACCGTCGTGCGCCAGTGCCGCCACGCCCACGGGCCGAGGTCGTCGAGCAGCTCCGCCTGCGCCCAGGTCGCGCCGCCGTCCAGCGAGACGTCGACCCGGGCGACGTACCGCTCCCCGCCGGCGAACGCGTAGCCGCGGACCTCGACCGGGCCGGCCGGGACCGTGTCGCCGTCGGCCGGCGACAGGACTTCGGCGTTGAGCGCGACCAGGCCGAGCGGCACCCCGACGCCCGGGCCCGGCGTCCCGTCCTCCGGCACCAGGCGGTAGACGTCGTGCTGGAAGTACCCGTGCCAGGGCCGCGAGCGGACCTCGATCCGCTCCAGCCACTTGACGCTGCGCGCCCCGATGTAGCCGGGCACCACCACGCGCAGCGGCGCGCCGTGGACGGGCTGGAGCGGCTCGCCGTTCATCGCCCAGGCGAGCAGGACCTCGTGGCGGCACGCCTTGTCGAGCGGGATCGAGCCGCCGAAGCGCTGGGCGGGCTTCGCCTCGCTGCTGACGTCTGCGCCCTCGAAGCCGACGTGCGCAGCCTCACCCAGCGGGCCGGCGAGCGCCAGCACGTCGGCGAGCGCGACGCCGGTCCACGTGGCGGTGCCGGTGGCGCCCGGACCCCACGGCGCCTCGCCCGGGATGTCGCGGATGGCGATCAGGCCGGCGCGCCGGTTGCCCGCGCACTGCAGCGTCGCGGCCACCTCGCGCTCCCGGAACGCCTCGCGCAGCGTCTCGAGCGACAGGTCGAGCTCCCGCTCGACCTCGCCGTGCACGCGCAGCCGCCACGCGGCGTCGTCGATCTCCGGCACCGTGCCGTGGCCCCGCACGAAGAACGCGTCGGTGGCGGTCAGCGGACCCTCCGCCAGCGCGGCGAGCCCGGTCTCGGCGTTGAACGGCTCCTCCTCGTGGACGACCAGGTCCCCGCGCTTGCCGTAGCGACCCACGTCGGTCGGCCGGGCAGCGGATGTCACGAGGATCCGACCACGAGCTGCTTGCGCTTCTTGAGCGCGTCGGTCGTCCGCCGGTTGATGTTGAGGTGGGCCTGGACCATCTCGGGTGGCGTCAGCGCCATCCACTGCTCGAGCGAGACATCGGAGTAGCGGTCGCTGCGGAACATCTCCAGGAAGCGGAGCGTCGTGTCGCCGGTGTTCTCGATGTAGTGCCCCATCGGGGCCGGGACGTACCCCACGTCGCCCGCCTGGTAGTCGAAGGTGTTCGCCGTCCCGTTGGCGCCGAAGACGGTCATCCGCGCCTGTCCGGCGATGTAGTACTGCCACTCGTCGGCGTTGGGGTGCCAGTGGAGCTCGCGCATCCCGCCGGGATCGACCTCCACCAGCGCCGCGGCGATGGTGGTCGAGGCCGGGAAGTTCGACGAGTCGACGATCCGGACGCGCCCGGCCGGGCACTGGATCGGCTTCTGGGCCATCAGCCGGTGGCTGAAGCTGTGCGGGACGGTGCCGGCGGGCGAGCGGACCTCGTCGGTCTTGAGCGGGCCGGGCACCTTGCCGGGGAAGATGTAGCGCTCCTCGGCGACGTGGATGGGGATGTGCTCGAACGCCGCCTCGGGTACCCCGAAGTTCTTGGCGAGCACGTCGCGCGGCGTGTGCGCGAACCAGTCGGTGATCAGGAACGTGTCGAAGTCCGAGAAGTCGCCGTCGTCGAACACCAGCAGGAACTCGCAGCCATCGCTCAGGCCCTGGATCGAGTGCGGGATGCCCGTGGGGAAGAACCACAGGTCGCCTTCGCCGACGTCCGCGATGAAGTTGCGGCCCTGGTCGTCGACGGCCGTGATCCGCGCGGTGCCGGCCAGCATCAGTGCCCATTCCCCCGCTGCGTGCCAGTGCAGCTCGCGGTACGCGCCGGGGTTCAGGCGCATGTCGACGCCGGCGATCGTCGTCGCGATCGGCAGCTCCTGCGCCGTCACCTGACGCGCCCACCCGCCGGTGGTGATACGCGTGTGTGCGGCGTCGAAGGAGAACTTCAGGTTCGGCAGCTGGCCGGCGTCCGTGCTCGGCGGCGCGACCGCGTCGGGGTTCTGGCGCTCCAGCGGCTCGTTGCGCGGCCCGAGGATGGTGCCTCCTTCGCCCGGGCGCAGCGGTTCCGGCGTGGCCGCGACGACGCTCGCGATCCGCCCGCCGCCGGCGGTCGCGGCGGCCGCCGCGCCGCCGACGATCAGCTGTCTCCTGCTCAGGTCCATGGCCCCCCCTCGCTCACGCGGCACAGACTGCGGGCCCGGGCCCCCGCCGACCGCTGACCGTCGCGCCAGCGGGTGCTGGTCCCGCGGACAGCCCTCCGCGAGCAGCTCCCCAGCCAGCATCAGTCGCCATGAGG
Organism: Solirubrobacteraceae bacterium; assembly: GCA_034664785.1. Lineage (GTDB taxonomy): Bacteria > Actinomycetota > Thermoleophilia > Solirubrobacterales > Solirubrobacteraceae > Paraconexibacter. The sequence goes on along the minus strand of JAXDGY010000039.1, from coordinate 604 downwards.
TCCATCCGCAGGCGTCTTGTGACGGTGGCGGTCGCGTCGGGCGCAGTCGCGCTCGCCGCTCCGGTCTCCGGCGCGAGCGCGCAGATCCCGTGGGTCGGCATCCCGCTCCCCCCGTCCCTCGAGGCAGTCGGCGGCAACCAGAATCGGCACCGCGGGCTGCGTGGGGACGACCCGGCCGTCGATCGGCGGGAACGCCGGCAGCACCTCGGCCCAGGCGTGCGGTGCCCTGCTCAACTTCAGCGGCCCGCAGATCGGGCAGATCAGCAGCGTGATGGGGCCGACGATCAGCTGTCTCCTGCTCAGGTCCATGGCCCCCCCTCGCTCACGCGGCACAGACTGCGGGCCCGGGGCCCCGCCGACCGCTGACCATCGCGCCAGCGGGTGCTGGTCCCGCGGACAGCCCCTCCGCGAGCAGCTCCCCAGCCAGCATCAGTCGACATGAGGTCCATCCGCAGGCGTCCTCTGACGGTGGCGGTCGCGTCGGGCGCAGTCGCGCTCGCCGCTCCGGTCTCCGGCGCGAGCGCGCAGATCCCGTGGGTCGGCATCCCGCTCCCCGTCCCTCGAGGCAGTCGGCAACCAGATCGGCACCGCGGGCTGCGTGGGG
>JAXDGY010000038.1:0-12726 GCA_034664785.1 Solirubrobacteraceae bacterium | reverse complement strand
CGCCCCGGTGTGGACGTCGGACTCGCTGCACTCCGCGGTCGTCGAGCTGATCGCCAAGCCGGGCTCGCGGATCCGCTACACGACGGTCCAGAACTGGTCGCAGAACGTCTACAACCTGGTCACCAAGCGCGCGATCGCCGAGCGTGACGCGACCGTGGAGTGGGTCGACTGCAACCTCGGCTCCAAGCTGACGATGAAGTACCCCTCGGTCTACCTGATGGGCGAGCGCGCGCACGGGGAGATCCTCTCGATCGCCTTCGCCGGCACCGGCCAGCACCAGGACGCGGGCGGCAAGATCGTCCACGCGGCGCCGAACACGACGTCGAACATCTTCGCCAAGTCGATCTCCAAGGACGGCGGGCGCTCGAGCTACCGCGGCCTGCTCGAGGTCGCCAAGGGAGCCCACGGCTCCAAGTCGAAGGTCGTCTGCGACGCGCTGCTGCTCGACGAGCACTCGCGCTCGGACACCTACCCGACGATCCGCATCGGCGAGGACGACGTGGACGTCGGCCACGAGGCCACGGTCTCCAAGGTCGGCGAGGAGCAGCTCTTCTACCTGATGTCGCACGGCATCGGTGAGGAGGAGGCCTCCAAGCTCATCGTCAACGGCTTCATCGAGCCGATCGTCAAGGAGCTCCCGATGGAGTACGCGGTCGAGATGAACCGCCTCATCGAGCTCCAGATGGAGGGCTCCATTGGCTGAGCGGGCCGAGACGCTGACGCGTGACGCCCGCCGGCAGGCGGCCGCCGCGCGGCTGTCGTCCCTGGAGCTTCCGCGCCACAAGGGCGCGCCGGGCTGGGAGTTCACGCCGCTCGGCACGCTCGACGTCGACGCCTTCCCGGCCGCCCCCGGCGGGGACATCGCCGGCCAGGGCGTCTTCGGCGACCTGCCCGGCGCCGTGCGCCCGTCGGCGGAGGGGGCCACCTCAGAAGGCCCGATCGTCATGCCGCTGGCCCTCGCCGCCGAGCGCCTGCCCGCCGTCGTCGAGGCCCACCTCGGCACCGTCGCCAAGGACTCCGCGCTCGTCGCCCGCAACGACGCCCACTGGACGGACGGCACGCTGGTCTACATCCCGCGCGGCGTCCGCGTGGAGGCCCCGATCCTTCTCGGCGCCCTGCACGAGCAGGCCGGCAGCGCGCTGCACTGGCGCACGCTGGTCGTGCTCGAGGAGGAGGCCTCGGCGGAGGTCTGGGACCAGGTCCTGTCCGCCGACGGCGAGGTCGACGGGGTCGTCAACGGCGTGGTCGAGCTCGTGGTCGGCCCCGGCGCGCACCTGCGCTACGTCGGCGCGCAGGACCTCAACGAGAAGACCTGGGTCTTCGGCTCCCAGCGCGCGACCGTCGCCCGCGACGGGCACCTGGACTGGATCACGCTCGGCTTCGGCTCCGCGAACGGCAAGGTCTTCCTCGAGACCAAGCTCGCCGGGCCCGGCGCGCACGCCGCGGTCACCGGCGCCTACGCCAGCCACGGCCGCCAGCACCTCGACTTCGACACGCTGCAGGAGCACGCCGCGGCGCACACGACGAGCGACCTCGCCTTCCGCGGGATCCTCGACGGGCGCTCGAGCGTGGTCTGGCGGGGCATGATCCAGGTCGACGAGGGCGCCCAGCAGACCGACGCCTTCCAGGAGTCGCGCAACCTGCTGCTGTCCAAGAAGGCCCACGCGGACGCGATCCCCGGCCTCGAGATCCTCGCCAACGACGTCCGCTGCACCCACGCGGCGGCGATCGCGCAGATCGACGAGGAGCAGCTCTTCTACCTCCGGTCGCACGGCCTGCCGCTGCCCAGCGCCCACCGCCTGGTGGTCGAGGGGTTCCTGCAGGCGCTCGTCGAGCGCCTCGAGCAGGGCCCGGTGCGCGACGCGGTCTCCACCGCGCTCGACCGGCGCCTGCAGACGGTCCTGGGCTAGTCGCTCCGGCGCCCCGGTCGGGCGCCGTACAGGTCGCGGTTTTGCGGATGTGTCCCCGCGGGTAGCGCTTCGACACGGTGTCATCGCGCTCTCGGGAGGAGTGAGGATGTACAAGCAGGTGTACGACCCCGTCGGCGGCTCGCTGGGACTGTCCACCCTGTTCGCCGTCCTGCCGCTGGTGACGCTGTTCGCGCTCCTGGGCGGCCTTCGGCTCAAGGCCCACTGGGCGGCGCTGGCGTCCCTGGCTGTCGCCGTCATCGTCGCGGTCGCGGTCTACCCGATGCCGGTCGGCCAGGCCCTGGACGCGGGCGCCGAGGGCGCGGCCTTCGGGCTGTTCCCGATCATGTGGATCGTCGTCTGCGCGCTCTGGATCTACAACATGACGCGCGAGAGCGGCCACTTCGCCGTGCTCCGGCGGTCGTTCGCCAGCGTGTCCGACGACCAGCGTGTGCAGGCGATCCTGATCGCCTTCTGCTTCGGCGCGCTGCTCGAGGCGCTGGCCGGGTTCGGCACCCCCGTGGCGATCACCGCGGTGATGCTCATCGCCCTCGGGCTCCGCCCGATGCTGGCCGCCTCGGTCGGCCTCGTCGCCAACACGGCGCCGGTGGCGTTCGGCGCCATCGCCGTGCCGATCACGACCCTGTCGACGGTCACCGGCCTGCCGAAGGACGACCTCGGCGCGATGGTCGGACGCCAGACGCCGCTGCTCGCGCTCGTCGTCCCGCTGGTCCTCGTGGGGATGGTCGACGGTCGCCGTGGGATCCGCCAGACCTGGCCCGTCGCCGTGGTGGCCGGCGTGGTCTTCGCGATCGGCCAGTTCGCCACGTCGAACTACATCTCCGTCGAGCTCACCGACATCGTCGCCGCGCTCGCCTCGACCGGCGCCGTCGTCGCGTTCCTGCAGGTCTGGCACCCGTCGGGCATGGCGGTCGCCGGCCGCCGGCCCGCCGGGCCCGGCGGAGGGCGGCCTGCGGTCGCCGGCGGCGCGACCCACGACGCGACGTTCGAGCGCGAGGCGCTGCGGCGCTCCGACGACCATCGCGACACCCGGGGGGAGATCGCGGCCGCGTACGCCCCGTACCTGATCATCGTGGCCGTCTTCGCGCTGGCGCAGATCAGCCGGCTGCCGTTCAAGGACTTCCTCGACCAGCGCACCGCCGAGTTCACCTGGCCGGGCCTGGACGTGCTCAACGCCAAGGGCGAGGCGCCGCTGTCGCAGACGTTCAAGCTCAACTGGGCATCGGCGGCGGGCACGCTGCTGTTGCTCAGCGGGCTGCTGACGATGGCGGTGCTGCGCATGGCCCCCGGCCGCGCGGCGCGCGTGTGGCTGCGGACCGCGTTCGAGCTGCGCTGGGCGATCCTGACGGTCGCCGCGGTGCTGGCGCTGGCCTACGTCATGAACCTCTCGGGCCAGACCATCACGATCGGCCAGTGGCTGGCCGGCGCCGGTGGGTTCTTCGCGTTCCTCGCCGCCCTGCTGGGCTGGTTCGGCGTCGCGGTCACCGGGTCCGACACGTCGTCCAACGCGCTCTTCGGCGCCCTCCAGGTCAGCGCCGGCCACAAGACCGGCCTGTCGCCCACGCTGCTGGCCGCGGCGAACAGCTCGGGCGGGGTGCTGGGGAAGATGATCTCCCCCCAGAACCTGGCCATCGCCGCCGCGGCGGTCGGCCTCGGGGGCCGCGAAGGCGACCTGTTCCGCCGGGTGGTCGGCTGGAGCATCGTGCTCGTGCTCCTGATGTGCGTGATCGTCTACCTGCAGAGCACGAGCGTGCTGTCCTGGATGGTGCCCTGAGGCGCCGGCGCGATCGCCGCCGCCGCGGCTCCGGTCAGGAGCGCGAGGGCAGGGCGTCCAAGGTGGCGCGCAGCTCGTCGGCGTCCTCGTAGTCGAGGCCGAGGCGGTGCACGTGATGGTGCGCGATCCGGCCGTCCTCGTCGATGACGACGACGGCCCGGCGGGTGCCGAGGATCGGCGCCGCGGCGCCGTAGGCCTTCGCCACGGCGAGGTCCTCGTCGGCCAGGAGCGGGACCGTGAGCCCGTAGTCCGCGGTGAAGGCTTCGTGCGACTCCACGCCCTGGCTGGAGATGCCCACGAGCACGGCGTCCAGCCCCTCGACGTCGGCGGAGCTGTCGCGGTAGGAGCAGAACTGCTTCGTGCAGACCGGCGTGCGGTCCCCGGGGTAGAAGAGCAGGACGACCCGCCGGCCCCGGTGCTCGGAGAGCCGGAAGCTGCCCTGGGTGCCCTGGAGCTCGAAGTCCGGGGCCGGGTCACCGACGCGCAGGGAGGCCATGTCCCTAGCCTACGGCCGGACGTGAATCAATGGGTAAAGGACAGCGCTAGGCTCATCGCCGCCACGGCGCCGCGCGAGCTCGAGGCGCTCGTCGGCGTGTCCTCGCCCTCGGGCGACGTCCGCGGCGCCGAGGAGGCGATCGCGATCGCCGTCGCGCTGCTGCCGCCCGACGCGCGCGTGGAGCGCCCGCCGTGCTCCTCGCCGGACCACGCGCCCGACCTCGTCGCGCGGCTGGACGGGACCGGCCGCCCGCGGATCCTGCTCGTGGGGCACGTGGACACGGTCGTCGCCCACGACGCGCACGAGCCGCTGCGCCGGGACGGGCCGGTGCTCGTCGGCTCGGGCTCGATCGACATGAAGGGCGGCGACGTCCTGGCGCTCGGCGTCCTGCGCGCGCTGGCCGCACGCCGTGGCGACTTCGCGGAGGTCGCGCTGCTGCTCGTCGCCGACGAGGAGTGGCGCACCGCGCCCTTCGGCCACGTCGAGCGCTTCGTCGGCTTCGACGCCTGCCTGTGCTTCGAGGCCGGCGAGCGCGCGCCCGACGGCCGCGACGCGGTCGTCGCAAAGCGCAAGGCGGCCGGGACCATCCGGGTCGTCGCGACGGGCCGCTCGGCCCACTCCGGCTCGGCCCCCGACGACGGCGCGAACGCGCTGCTCGCCCTGGCCGCGGCCGCCCAGGCCGTCGCCGCCCAGCACGCGCCGGACGGGCCGCAGCACCTCACGGCGGTGCCGACCGTGGTCCGCGCCGGGGACGCCTTCAACGTCGTGCCGTCCGTCGGCGAGCTCGTGTGCGACGTCCGCGCCGACGACCTCGCCGCGCTGGACCGGGTGATCGACGCGGTGCCCGCCGAGGTCGGCGGCGCGACGCTGACCGCGGAGAACCTCCGGCGCTGGCCGGGGATGGACTCACGGGAGGCGCTCGTGCCCGTGCTGGGGCACGCGGAGGCACTGCTCGGACGCCCGATCGCGGCGGGTCGGCGCGGCGGCGCGAGCGACGCCAGCCACTTCGCGGCGAGCATCCCGGTCACCGTCGACGGGCTGGGCCCGCTGGGCGGCCTGGCGCACGCGCCGGGGGAGTTCGTGGTGGAGGAGTCCCTGCGCGCGCGGGCCGAGGTCGCGCTCGCGGTGGCCGCCGCGACGTTGGCGTCCAGCCGCTTCTGAGCGCATTCAAGAACCGCTCGTTGCGGCCGATGTAAGGGGAGTCCGCGTTCCGTGGGCGATGTTCTGTAGTCTGCGCGACTGCTTGCAGTGCACTGCCGAATCCTCACCGCCCATCGGTGGGGAACCGGGGAACCATGAGGCCGTCCGTTCAAACGGCCCGGGGCGAATCGTCGCGAGTGCGACGTAGGGCAGCTCTTTCAGCCCGAGCCCGTCAGCTAACCCGGTAGGCGCCCAGAAAGAGAGAGGTAACGCCCACCGTGCCCCTGACGTGCCGCCGTCGTACGCCGTTCGCAGTGCTGCTGTCCATCATGTTCTGTGCCTCTGGTGCTCTTGCTGTGCCCGCGGGCGCGCAGACGACACCACAAGGTACGAAGTCGGACCTCGGCAGCCGCGCACTGCGCGTGGGCGCGAGCGGCTCCGACGTGCGCCAGCTGCAGCAGCTGCTGACCAAGGTCGGCATCAAGGTCAAGACCGACGGCCAGTTCGGCCCGGACCTCAAGAAGGCCGTGCAGCGCTTCCAGCGCGCCGCCAACCTCGAGGCCTCCGGCACCGTCGGGACCAAGACCATCACCGCGCTGCAGCGCGCCGCCTCCGGCGCGCAGACGGGCAGCTCGGGCGGGTACGACCCCGAGAACGCCACCCAGAGCACCAAGAGCCTCGGCGACCGCATCCCCGTCCGCAAGGGCATGAGCGGCCACGACATCAAGGTCCTGCAGGACTTCCTCCGCCGCCTCGGCTACAAGGTCACCGTCGACGGCGAGTTCGGCGCCGGCACGGTCAAGGCCGTCAAGGCCTTCGAGAGCGCGAGCGGGCTCACGGCCGACGGCATGGTGGACGCCCAGGACATCGACGCGCTGCGCGGCCAGATCACGCCGCGCGCCGGCGACGAGCAGAACCTGGTCGACACCACCCCGGCCGGCGCCCAGACCACCGACACGGTGCCCGTCGCCCTGGCGCCCGGCGACACCGCGACCGTCGGCTCCGACGGCCTGGCGATCGCCCCGACCTCCGCTCCCGACGCCGTCAAGCAGATCATCGCGGCGGGCAACGCCATCGCCAAGACGCCGTACGTCTACGGTGGCGGGCACGCGAGCTGGAACGCCAAGGGCTATGACTGCTCGGGCTCCGTCTCCTACGCCCTGCACGCCGCGGGCCTGCTCGACAAGCCGCTCGTCTCGGGCGACTTCCCCAGCTGGGGCGAGCCCGGCCCCGGCCAGTGGGTCACGATCTACGGCAACTCCGGCCACGTGTACATGGTGGTCGCCGGTCTGCGCTTCGACACCAGCGGCGCCAAGCAGGACGGCAGCCGCTGGCACAAGTCGACGCGGACCACATCGGGCTACGGCGTGTCGCACCCCACCGGTCTGTAAGGCCGGCGGCACGGCAGGGGCGGGCGGCCGGCGAATCGCCGGTCGCCCGCTACAGTCGCTCAGTTCGTGGCTGAACCGGACCCGCACGACCCGCTGACCGACGACGAGGAGCTCCTCGGCGCCGACCTGCCCACCGTCACCACGCTGCGCACCGACGGCGAGCGCGTCGAGCGGATGCGCGGCGAGCTCGAGATGGGCTTCCAGCGCATGTCGGGCGTCCACCGCGCCGTCTCGATCTTCGGATCGGCCCGGATCCCCGAGGGGCACCCGGACTACGAGCTGGCGCGTGAGGTCGCGCGGGCGCTCGGCCGCGCAGGGTTCTGCGTGATCACGGGCGGCGGCCCCGGGATCATGGAGGCCGCCAACCGCGGCGCCTCGGACGTAGGCGCCATGTCGGTCGGGCTCAACATCGAGCTCGAGTTCGAGCAGGACCACAACCCGTTCCAGACCAACCCGCTGGACTTCCACTACTTCTTCACGCGGAAGGTCATGTTCGTCCGGTACGCCAACGCCTTCGTCGTCTTCCCCGGCGGCTTCGGGACGCTCGACGAGCTCTTCGAGGCGCTGGTGCTGATCCAGACGCACAAGGTCCGCCACTTCCCCGTGCTGCTCGTGGGCAGCGCCTTCTGGGGGGGCCTGGTGACGTGGATGCGCACCGAGCTGCTGGGGCGGGGGCTCATCAGCCCCGGCGACCTCGACCTCTTCCGGGTGACCGACGACCCCGAGGAGGTCGTCGCGGTGTGCACCGAGGCCGTCGAGGAGCAGCTCGAGTCCGCCGACGGCGACCGTCCGGACGACGGGCCGATGCCCGGCCGCCCGCTCGGCAGCTGAGCCGCGCCGGCGCGGATGGCCGCGCCCACCCGCGGGCAGGACGTAGGGTCCGCCCATGACGCGTTCCTACGTCGTGACGGGCGGCGCGCAGGGCATCGGCCGCGCGCTCGCCGAGCGCCTCACCCGGGACGGCCACGTGGTCGTCCTCGACCGCGACGCCGACGCGCTGGGCTGGACGGCCGGGCAGCCCGGCGTGAGCGCCGTGGCGGGCGACGCCGCTGACGAGGCCGTCGCCGAGCGGGCGGCCGACGCGGCCGAGCGCGCCGGTCCGCTCGCCGGGTGGGTCAACAACGCCGCCGTGTTCGGGGACGCCTCGTTGCACCTCGTCCGCGCGAGCGAGGTCCTGGAGCTCATCACCCTCAACCTCGGGCTCGCCGTCACCGGGTGCGCGGCCGCCGTGCGCCGCTTCCTGGCGCGCGGCACGCCGGGAGCGATCGTCAACGTCTCCTCCCACCAGGCCCAGCGCGCGGTGCCGGGGGCGCTGCCCTACGCGACGGCCAAGGCGGCCGTCGAGGGCCTGACCCGCGCCCTCGCCGTGGACTACGGACCGCGCGGGATCCGCACGAACGCCGTCGCGCTCGGCTCGATCACCACGCCGCGCTACGAGGCGCTGGTGCACGAGCGGGCCGGCGTCGAGGACGAGATGCGCCGCCTGCATCCGCTCGGCCGCGTCGGACGGCCGGACGAGGTGGCGGCGGTCGTGGCGCACCTCCTCTCGCCCGAGGCGAGCTACGTCAACGGCGCGGTCGTGCCCGTCGACGGCGGGCGGGCCGCGCTCGGGCAGGATCCCGAGGCCCGGGGTTCCTAGTCCTCGCCGCTGGGTCGCCGCCGGTCGCGCTTGATGCCCGAGCGCCGGCGCTTGGCCTCCACGCGCCGGTGCTTGGAGGCCTTCGTCGGGCGTGTGGCCCTGCGGGGACGGTGGACGTGCAGCGCCTGTGCGAGGCGGCCCTGCAGGCGCTCCAGCGCGAGCTCGCGGTTGCGGGCCTGCGAGCGGGCGTCCTGGGCGACGGCGCGCACGACCGGCCCACAGCGCGCGGCGACGCGCGCCTTCTGCTCGGCGCTGAGCGCCTCGGAGGCCGCGACGTCGAAGGTCGCCTCGACGCGCGACGCCGTCACGTTGGCGTGCTGGCCGCCCGGGCCGGACGAGCGGCTGGCGCGCAGCTCCACCTCGCGCAGCGGGATCGCCACGTCGCGGGTGATCGGCATCGGATCGACCATCGCCCCGGATGGTCCCACGCCGGCCGCCGCGGTCGCCGTGCGGCGTGGGCGCTCAGACCAGGGCGGAGGCGGACTCGGCGGTCGCCTCGGCCTCGGCCGGCACGGCGAGGGACGGCGCCTCGGCGGGCTGGGCGGCGCCCGTCATGGCCTCGGCGCGCGAGCGCAGGACCTCGAGCGGCGTGAGCAGCACGATCTTCAGGTCCAGCCACGGCGACCAGTTCTGCACGTACCAGTTGTCGAGCTCGATGCGCTCGCTCAGCGAGGTCTGGCCCCGGAGGCCGTTGACCTGCGCCCAGCCGGTCATCCCGGACTTCACGCGGTGGCGGTCGTCGTAGCCGCGGACCTGGGTGCCGAACAGCGCGACGAACTCGGGGCGCTCGGGCCGCGGGCCGACGAGGCTCATGTGCCCGAGGACGACGTTGAACAGCTGGGGCAGCTCGTCGAGCGACGTCCGGCGCAGGAAGGTGCCGATCGCCGTGCGGCGGTCGTCGCCCTCCACGCCGCCGGGCGCGTGGCCGGCGCCGGCGAGCTCCTCGGCCAGCGCGCCGCCGGGCCGGTGGGGCGCCTCGCGCATCGTGCGGAACTTCAGGATGTCGAAGACCTGGCCGTCGCGGCCGACCCGGCGCTGGCGGAAGAGGACCGGGCCCGGGGAGGAGGCGCGCACCGCCAGCCCGAGCACCAGCAGGACGGGGGAGAGGACGGCCACGCCGATCGACGCGATGACGCGCTCGACGAGGTGCTTGACCGTGAAGGGCAGCGAGCGCGGGTGCGTGGCGGGCAGGCCGCACAGCGCCATGCCGCCGACGTGGGCGACCCACTGCCGGTCGTTGACGTTCTCGAACAGCCGCGGCACCACGGAGACCTCGAGGCCGAGCTGCTGGACCTCGCGGATGACGGGCAGGACGGTCGAGTCCGGGGCCGAGGAGAAGGCGACGATGACGTGCTCGACGCCGGTGCGGGCGGCGATCTCGCCCAGGTCTGCGGGGCCGCCGAGCACCGGCCCGCGGGCGCCGAGGTCGCGGAAGGCGGGGGCGGGATCGGCGTCGAGGAACCCGATCGGGTGCAGGCCGAGCCCGGGGCGCTCGAGCAGCCGCTGCTCGAGCTGCGCGCCCACCCAGCCGGCCCCGACGATGAGCGTGCGCTTGCCGCTGAGGCCGCGCGACCGGGCGCGGTGCTGGGCACCGAGCAACGCGAGGCGCAGCGCGGTCACGCCGACGGTCGCCAGGCCGCCCGCGACCAGCAGGCCCGAGGTCGTCGCCGGATCGGGGTCGACCAGCGCGGCCAGCGCCAGCGCGCCGAGCGAGCCGACCGCGCAGGCGGTCACCGACTCGCGGACGGTGTCGAGCGCCTGCAGCCGGCTCGGGCGCTCGCCGTACATCTGCCGCACGCCGAGGCGGCCGATCGTCACGGCGGCGAAGGCGACGAGCAGCCATTCGGCGCCGGGACCCAGGGGCCCGCGCGGCGCCAGCTGGATCGCCGTGACGACGGCCGCCCAGAGCATCGCCGCGTCGCTCACGAGCGAGAGCAGGGTCCACGAGGTGCCGGCGAACGGGTCGTGCGCCGCCGCGCGGGGGGCGCGCAGGGTGCTGCTGCGGCGTGGGAAGGCCAGCGTGGGCACGAGGGCGCCATCGGCAGCGCCCGGCGGCGACCCGAGCGGACCGCCCGGAGATCAGAGGGTCGTCCAGGGCCGGTGAAGGCCGCGCCGCCCCGGCCGAAGGGCGCCGGCGCCGGCGCCGGCGCGCGCTACTTGGGCTTCGAGGTCTTCGACGGCTTCTTGGCGGTCAGCGTGGCGATCGTCGCCTTGACCTGGCGGTTGCCGGCCTTGTCGACGGCCGCGATGCTGAAGCGCTGGCGCCCGTAGGGGACGCCGGACGCCACCACCGCCCAGGTCCCGCCCTTGGCCGCCGACGCGTGCAGCGTGCGCCGGACCGAGCGGGTGCACGGGCGGCGGCGGCCCTTGCTCGTGCAGGTCGATGCATAGGTGCTGGTCACCGTCACCGTCAGGCCGCGGACGCCCGTGCTGTAGCCGGCGTCGGTGACCTTCACCTGCAGGCTGCAGCGCTTCGCCACGCAGCGGCCGGACAGCACCTTGGCCTTCGGGGCGGTGCGGTCGACGAGGACCGGCGCGACGGGCGCGGCCGCGGAGGAGGCCGCGGTGGGGGGCGCCGCCGGCGCGGCCGCCACGGGACCGAGCGCCGCGGACTCGGCGATCCCGGTGGTCCCGTCGGGGTTCGTCGCAGTGACCTGGCAGCGGATGAGCGTGTTCTCGGTGCCCGCCGGGACGAGGAAGGAAGCATCCTGGCCCGGGCCCTGGAGCACGCCACCGGAGCCCAGGAAGGCGTAGCTGTAGCTCGGGCTGCCCGACCAGGAGCCTGGCGTGCACGAGAGCGCCTGACCGACCTGCGCCGTGCCGGCCAGGACCGGCGCGCTCAGGTTCTGCGGCGACGAGCGCCCCGCCAGGAAGGCGTTGATCGCGGGGTCGGCGACCTCGGTGTAGATGCCGGGGTAGCCCGCCTGGGCGCACCCGTAGCCCTGGGAGACGAGGCCGACGAGGACCGGTGGGCTGGTCCGCCGGATCAGCGGCCCCCCGCTGTCGCCGGAGCAGGAGTCCTTGCCGGGCGCAGCGGCGCAGAGCTCGCTGACCGCGTCGAACGGAGGGGTGACGGTGGTGTAGTCCACGCCGCACTCGCCGTCGGACACGGCGTTCACCGTCACGGCCTGGAGCGTGTCCGACGCCGGGCCGTTGCTCGTGGTCCATCCGTAGCCGCTGACCTCGAGCGGGGTGCCGGCCGGGATCGCGGTGCCGGGGTCGACGAGCGCGATCGGCTCGATCACGCCCGTCTGCAGCGGCAACGGGGTGGCGAGGGTCAGCACCGCGGCGTCGTTGGCGCCGCGGGGGCTGTCGTAGCTCGGCATGACCGCCGCGCCGCTCACCTGGAACGGCCCCGGGCCCGCACTCCGGGACGTGCGCCCGGCGTACACGGAGAAGGCGGACTGCCCCTGCACGCAGTGTCCCGCGGTGGCGATCCGCGTGGCGCTGAGCACGACCCCGCCGCACAGCGTGTTGCCGCCGCCTGAGGCGGGGGCGGTGATGTACGCCTGCCAGGGGTATTGGGCGAGCGTGGCGGCGCCCCCGCCGATGATCCGCGGGGTCAGCACCTGCGCGGTCGCCGCGGACGGGGCGAGGAGCAGCAGGACGAGCAGGAGCAGCAGGGTGGCGGGGCGGCGGCACATCATCGGGTCCTCATCGGCCGGGGGCGCGCCGAACCTGAGGGCACAGCGCACGACCCGCCGAGTCAGGGTAAGACTCCCGGCCCATGAGCGCGAATCTCGCCACGATCCTCACGGACGCCGCCGAGCGGGATGCGGCGGCCGACGCCCTCAAGCTCGACGACGCGGTGCTGAGCTACGGGCTGCTCGACGCGGGCGCCGCGCGGATCGCCGGGCTCCTGGCCGAGCGGGGCGTCGGGCCCGGCGACCGGGTCGGGGTCATGCTGCCCAACGTCCCGTACTTCGCGGTCGTCTACTACGGCATCCTGCGCCTCGGCGCCGTCGTCGTCCCCATGAACGTGCTGCTCAAGGCGCGGGAGGCCGGCTTCTACCTCTCCGACCCGGGTGCACGAGTCGTCTTCGCCTGGCACGACTTCGCCGAGGCGGCCCGGGCGGGCGCGGAGGAGGCGGGCGCGGAGCTCATCCTCGTCGAGCCCGGCGGGTTCGAGCAGCTGGTCGCGGGCGCCCCGGCCCGCGAGGCGGTCGCCGACCGGGATGGCGACGACACCGCGGTGATCCTCTACACGTCGGGCACCACGGGCACGCCCAAGGGCGCCGAGCTGACCCACGACAACCTGCGCCGCAACGCCGCGATCGCCCGCGGCCTGTTCGATCTGGGCGCCGACGCGGTGACGCTCGGCGCGCTGCCGCTCTTCCACTCCTTCGGGCAGACCTGCG
>JAXDGY010000037.1:0-8367 GCA_034664785.1 Solirubrobacteraceae bacterium | reverse complement strand
TCCCCGCGCCGCACGTGGTCGCCGCGCAGGCCGAGCCTGACCCGGACTTCCCGACGGTGGCCCGCCCGAACCCGGAGGAGCCCGGGACGCTCGACCTCGCCCTCGCCCACGCGGCACGGACCGGCGCCGACCTGCTCCTCGCCAACGACCCGGACGCCGACCGCCTCGCCGTGGCCGTGCCCGACGCGGACAGCCCCGCGGGCTGGCGCGTCCTGCACGGCGACGAGATCGGCGCGCTGCTCGGAGCCCGCCTGCTCGCCGGCGACGTGCCGCCCGGCACGCTGGTGGCGACGACCAACGTGCCGCCCGGGACGCTGGTGGCGACCACGAACCCGCCATCCGGCACGTTCGTCGCAACGACCGTCGCGTCGTCGACGCTGCTGGCCCGCATCGCCGCCGCGGCCGGGGCCGGCTACGTGGAGACGCTGACGGGCTTCAAGTGGATCATGCGGGCCGTCGACGGCGTCCCCGGCGCCCGCCTGCGCTTCGGCTATGAGGAGGCGCTGGGCTACGCGGTCAACGACGTCGTGCGCGACAAGGACGGGATCTCCGCCGCGCTGCTCGTCGCGCAGATGGCGGCCGAAGCGCGCCGCGACGGGCGCAGCCTGGCCGACGACCTCGCCGACCTGGCGGTGCGGTTCGGGCTGCACGCGACCGCGCAGGCCACCCTCGAGCTTCCCGGGACGGACGGCCTTTCGCGCAGGCGCGAGGTGATGGCGGCGCTCCGCGCGGCGCCGCCCGCAACGCTGCTGGGGGCGCCGGTCACCGCGATCGAGGACCTGTCCGCGCCCGCGCCTTCCTCGCGCCTGCCGGCCGCCGACGTGGTGGTGCTGTCCTGCGCCGGCGGCCCGCGCGTCGTCGTGCGCCCGAGCGGGACCGAGCCCAAGCTGAAGGCCTACCTGCAGGTGGTCCTGCCCGTCGCGACGCGGGCCGAGGTCCCCGCCGCGCGGGCCCGTGCGGCCCGCGAGCTCGCGGCCCTGCGCGACGAGGTCGCCGTCCTGCTGCAGCCCTGAGAGCCCGGACGGGTAGCGTCGGGAACATGGACGAGGTCATCCGCCGCGTGCTGACCACGACCCGCACCTGGGCCGTGGTCGGCTGCTCGCCCGACCCGCGCCGCGACAGCCACCGCATCGCGCGGCTGCTGCTCGACCGCGGCTACGAGGTGATCCCGGTCAACCCGGCCGCGGGCCCCGAGGTCCTCGGCCGCCGCTGCTACCCGTCGCTGGCCGACGTGCCGGCCGGCGCCGGCATCGAGGTGGTCGACGTCTTCCGCCGCTCCGACCGGGCCGGCGTGCACGTCGACGAGGCCATCGCGCTCGGCGCCAAGGCCATCTGGCTGCAGCTCGGCGTCGTCGACGAGGCGGCCGCCGAGCGGGCCAGGGCGGCCGGCCTCGACGTGGTCATGGACCGCTGCCCCGCGATCGAGCTTCCCCGGCTGGCCGCCTGAGGGGTCTCACCCGGTGTTGCGCAAGCCGCCCGCGATCCCGTTGACGGTGAGCAGGCTCACGCGCCCCAGGAGCTCGTCGGTCTCCGCGCCGTTCCCGCGTCGCAGCCGCCGCAGCAGCTCCACCTGCAGGAACGAGAGCGGGTCGACGTAGGGGTTGCGCCGGTCGATCGACGCCTGCAGGACGGGCGAGCGGTCGAGCAGGCGCTGCTCGTCGTTGACGAGCAGCAGCTCGCGGCACGTGCGCTCGAACTCCGTGGCGATCCGGCCCCAGATGCGCTCGCGCGGCTCCTCCTCGTCCCACAGCTCGACGTAGCGGCGGGCGATCAGCAGGTCGGCCTTGGCGCAGGCCATCTCCGCGTTGGACAGCAGCCCCGCGAAGAACGGCCAGGTGCGCTCCATCTCGCGCAGCGCCTCGAGCCCTGCGTGCTCCCGCGCCCACGCCAGCGCGGTGCCCAGGCCGTACCACGCGGGGAGCACGATGCGCGCCTGCGTCCAGGCGAAGACCCACGGGATCGCGCGGAGGTCCTCGATGCCGCCCCCCGCCCGGCGCTTGGCCGGCCGCGAGCCGAGCTGCAGGCGCGAGATCTCGTCCACCGGCGTGACCGTCGCGAAGAAGCGGGGGAAGTCCGGGTCGCCGTAGACGAGGTTGCGGTAGGCGCGCATCGAGTGCTCGGACATGGCGTCCATGAGGGCCTCCTGGCGCGCGGTGCGCTCGGGCTCGGACCCGCCGAGGCGGGTCATCGCGGAGACCAGCGTGGCGCTCGTGGTCAGCTCGAGCTCGCGGTGGGCGATCTCGGTCACCGCGTACTTCGAGGCCAGCACCTCGCCCTGCTCGGTCATCTTCAGCCGGCCGCCGACGGTCCCCGGCGGCAGCGCGCCGATCGCGACGCTGGTCGGGCCACCGCCGCGGCCGACGGCGCCGCCGCGGCCGTGGAAGAAGATCCACGCGGCGCCATGGGCCCGGACGACCCGGGCGAGGGCGACTTGGGCCCGATACGTCGCCCAGCTCGACGCGACGTAGCCCGCGTCCTTGTTGGAGTCCGAGTAGCCCACCATGATCTCCTGCTCGTCGCCCACGGCGCGCAGGGCGGCCCGGTACTCCGGCCGGGCCAGGAGCGTGTCCATCGTCGCCGCTGACGACGCCAGCGTGGCGGCGGCCTCGAACAGCGGCACGATCCGCAGCCGCGCGCCCTCGCCGCCGGCGCGGGCGAGCCCGGCCTCCTTCATGAGCAGCAGGACCTCGAGCAGGTCGGACGGCCCCTCGGTGCCCGAGACGACGTAGGCCTGGATCGTCCCGGGGTGCTCGCCGTCGAGCAGCTCCCGGATCATCCGGAATGCGCGCACGACGTCGCGCGTCGGCGCGGTGAAGCCGCCGAGGTCGGTCGGGACGACGGGACGGCGGTCGGCGATCGCCCGGCCCAGGAGCTCGACGCGCTCGGCCTCGGGCAGGTCCGCGTAGCTCTCCGCGATCCCGAGGACCCCGAGCACCTCGTCCAGGGCCGTGCGATGGCGCGCGGCGTGCTCGCGCACGTCGAGGCGGGCGAAGTGGAACCCGAAGACCTCGACCTGGCGCAGCACGTCGTGGAGGTCGCCGCCCGCGGTGAGCGCCCCGGCGTCGTGCCGCAGGGCGGCGTCGGCCGCCCGCAGGTCGTCCAGCAGGTCCCCCGGCGCGGCGTATCGCTCCGGCGTCCCGCGGCGGGTGGCCCGCACGCGCTCGCGCATGAACGTGAACGCGCGGCGGTAGGGCTCCTCCGGGTTGAGCTCCGCGAGCTGCGCCGCGAGCGCGGGAAAGAGCTCCTCGCCCGCGGCGAGGACCGCCTCGAGCCCCTCGGCGGGTCCGGCGACCCGCTCGGAGAGCGACACCCGCCCGGCGAGCAGGCCGACGCGCTGCTCCAGGAAGCGCAGGCACTGGTCGCGCATCAGGTCCAGCGCCTCCGCGGTCGCCTCGGGGGTGACGAACGGGTTGCCGTCGCGGTCGCCGCCGATCCAGGAGCCGAAGCTGAGCAACGCGGGCACCGGGACGTCGTGGCCGGGGTAGACGTCCTCCAGGGCGAGCTCGAGGTCGCGGTACACCGCCGGCACCTCGCGGGCAAGCGTGGTCTGGAACCAGACCAGGCTCGCGCGGACCTCGTCCGCCACGGTGGGGGAGATGGCGCGCAGCTCGTCGGAGCCCCACAGCTCCTGGACGGTCGGGGCCAGGCGGCGGTGGGCGTCGGCGGGCGAGGCGCCGGGGCGCTCGTCGAGGTCGCGCAGGACCCGGAAGATCCGGGCCAGCTTCTCGATCGTCGTGCGGCGGCGGGCCTCGGTCGGGTGGGCGGTGAGGACGAGGCGGATCTCGGCCTGGCGCAGGAGGCGCGCGACCTGCTCGGCGTCGAGCCCCTCGTGCGCCAAGCGCGCGACGGCGTCGCGCAGCGACCCGCGGCGGACGCCGGGCGCCTCGCGCAGCTCCCGCGCCCGCAGCCGGCGGATGCGCTCGTTGTCCTCGGCGAGGTTGATGAGCTGAAACCAGCGGGTCAGGGACCGGACGAGCGCCTCGGCCCGGTCGAGGTCCAGGCCGGCGACCTTGTCGGCCAGCGCCTGCGCCGCCTCCTCGCTGCCGCCGCGTGCCCGGCGGGCGAGCTCAACCGTCTCCTCGTGGAGACCCAGGACGTCGGGGTCGGCGCCGGCGACGACCTCGGTGAAGACGCCGAGCAGCAGCGCCCGGTCGTCGGCGAACGAGCGGGGCGGCACCGGCGGGGAGCTCACGGCCATGCGCACAGCCTGCCCGGCCGCGGCCGCGCGCGCCCCCGACCGGTGGTCCCAATCGGTTGCGCCCGATCGACGCCGCCGGCGCCTCGCGTGCCCGCAGGCACGCGAGGCGCGCGCATCACGCGGCGGCGCCGGCCGTCCGGGCCTCGTGGCGGCCCTCGGCGAACTCCTCGATGACCTTCGCGCAGAACGCGGGCAGGTCGCCCGGGTTGCGGCTGGTCACGAGCCCGTCGCCGGTCACGACCTGCTCGTCCTTCCACGTGCCGCCCGCGTTGCGGATGTCCGTCTTCAGGCTCGGCCACGAGGCGAGGGTGCGGCCGCGGACGACGTCGGCCTCGACGAGCGTCCATGGGCCATGGCAGATGGCGCCGATCGGCTTGCCGGAGTCGAAGAACGCGCGCACGAACTGCACGGCGGTCTCGTCGATGCGGAGCTTGTCCGGGTTGACCGTCCCGCCGGGCAGCAGGAGCGCGTCGTAGTCGTCCGGCGACACGTCGCCGACGGCCTTGTCGACCGGGAACCTGTCGCCCTTGTCGATGTCGTGGTTCATGGCCTGGATCTCGCCCGTCTGCAGGGAGACGAGATGGACCTCGGCGCCGGCCTGCCGGACGGCGTCCCGCGGCTGCTCGAGCTCGACCTGCTCGACCCCGTCGGTGGCGAGGATCGCGACCTTCTTGCCCTGGAGCTCATCGGCCATTGGGACCTCCTTCGTCGTGGTTGTGAGGTCCTCGCGTACCCGGCTCGCGTGTCGTGAACGACGACGCGCGGCCTTGGCGCGACACGTTCGCCACGGCGGCCTCACGAGCACCGAGCCGGTGACGCTCTTCCGGATCGATGGGCCGGAGCCCGCGGTCCTGGGTCAGCGACCGGGCCGGTGCGCGGGGACGTGGCGCAGCGCCCAGTCCGCGTCGAGCTCGTCACGGCGATAGCTGCGGCCGTTGACGGGGACGTAGTCGCCCGTGCGCGGATCCATCGGCAGGTCGCGCTCGACGGGGTACCACTGGTTGTGGGCGCGGATCAGGTCGTTGACCTCGCGGAAGTCCCACGATCGCACCCGCGCCTCCCACGCCCCGGCGAAGTCCTCGGGCTCCGGGCCGCCCTGCTCGCGCAGGCGGCGATGGGCGCGCCGGAGCTCCTGCAGGTGCCCGCGGATGGCCCGCTCGATCTCCACCGCGCGCTGCATGTAGCGCGGCAGCGCCTCGCCGCGCAGGTAGGACTCCACGGAGCGCTGGCGCTGCATGCTGCTGCGCGGCAGCGGCTTTCCCACCCCGGTGGGATCGATCAGGCTGCGCTCGAGGACCCGCTCGGTCGGCGACGGCTCGTCGTCCGCGCGGCGGTGGTCGCCTGGTTCCTCGCCCACCCCGGGAACGGTAGCCGCCGCCGCGCTCAGGTCCCGCGCCGCCGGGCGGCGATGTCCGCGGCCCGACGCTCGGCGCCGGCGCCCGCCCGCCGTCAGCCGGCCGCGGCCCCGCGCAGGAGCTCGCGCACCGCGTCGACGTCCTCGGGGTGGATCGCGTGCGCGCCGGCGTCCGGACGGGCCAGCTCCACCCCGGCGCCGCAGGCTGCGAAGGCCGCCGCCGCCCGCTCGGCGTCGTGCAGCGTGATCCACGCGTCGTCGGCCGGGCAGCTGACGCGCACCGGGACGCCCTCCAGGCCCGCGGGCCGCGGTCGGGGGACGTCCTGTGGCCCCATGAGCGCGCCGGTGAGCACCGCGACGCCGCCGAAGCGGCGCGGCGCCCGCAGCGCGAGCTCGGCGACCAGGCACGCGCCCTGCGAGAACCCCACGAGCACGGTGCGCTGCACCGGGACGCCGGCCCGGGCGATCCGGGCGAGCGCCGCCTCGAAGGCCTCCAGGGCCTGGCTGACCTGCGGCTCGTTGGCCGGCAGGGGATCCGAGTAGCGCCCGGCGTACCAGCTGCCGCCCGCCGCCTCCGGCGCGACGTAGGCCACGCCCGTGAGCGCGACGGCGGCGGCGAGGTCGAGCATCACGCCGGCGTCCTGGTCGCGCCCGTGCACGAGCAGGGCGGCCGCCGCGGCGTCCTCGAGCGCCGCTCCGGCCGTCACGGGGCGGCGAGCCAAGTGCGGGTTGCGAGGCGCCACAGTGCGACGATAGGCGATGTACGGTGCTACTTGACAGGGTGTTCAGCGTGGCGTGATGATCGGGCGAGCGGTCGATCGGTCCCCCACAGCGAGGTCCCACCATGTCCGAGCGCGGCGCCATCCGCGGCACCCACCACCTCACCTTCTGCGTCGGCGGCGCCCAGGAGGACCACGACTTCCACGTCCGCGTCCTGGGCCTCAGGAACATGAAGAAGACGGTCCTCTTCGACGGGGAGATGCCGATCTACCACCTCTACTACGGCAACGAGCGGGGCGACGGCAGCACCGTGCTCACGAGCTTCCCGTACCGGCAGGCCGGGTGGATGGGCACGCGCGGGACCAACCAGATCAAGGTCCTCGACCTCGCCGTGCCCGTCGACGCGATCGGCTTCTGGGCCGATCGGCTGGCGTCGTCCGGGATCGCCTGCGCGCAGGGCGAGCTGTTCGGCGAGCCGCGCCTGTCGTTCAAGCATCCCTGCGGGATCGACTACGCGATCATCGGGACCACCGGCCCGGATCCGCGCGACCCGTGGGAGGGGAGCGGCGTCGGCGGCGAGCATGCCATCCGCGGCGCCCACGGGACGACGACCTCCGTCCGGGAGGCCGGGCCGATGGCGTCGTTCATCACCGACGGACTCGGCGGCGAGCACGTCGCCTCCGACGGGCCCCACCACCAGTTCCGCATCGGGAACGACGAGGGCCACGGGCGCCTGCTCGAGCTCGTCGAGGAGCCCCACCTGCCCCAGGGAAGCTGGCACTTCGGCGAGGGGACGATCCACCACCACGCCCTGGACGTCGGATCCGCCGAGAGCCAGGACGCGGTCAAGGACCGCATCGTCGGCCTCGGGTACACCGACGTGTCCGAGCGCAAGGACCGCGGCTACTTCTTCTCCGTGTACTGCCGCAGCCCCGGCGGCGCCCTCGTCGAGCTCGCCTACTCCACGCCCGAGGGGTTCCTGATCGACGAGGCCGCGGCGGAGCTCGGCACGCACCTGTGCATCCCGCCGCACTGGGAGCACCGGCGCGCCGAGATCGCCCAGCTCGAGCCGATCGAGACGGCGGAGCCGCTCGTCGGGTCCTGAGCGCGGAGGGCGCCGGGCGGGCGCCGCGCGCGCAGCGCACAGGTGTGCGAGGGTGCAAGCCAGCTCCGGTGGCTCGATTCCCGGCCGGGGTATGGCTGGACTCGGTCCACGGGCGGTTGTCGCCGGTGTGACCGATCTCACCTCGCACCCGCAACTTGCGCGCCGGCCGCGCTGTTGCCTACGAGCCCAAACAATTCAGAAGGGACCCACCCACATGCGCAAGGTCGCACTCCTCGCGACGACCGTCGTCGCGGCCGTCGGCATGACGAGCCCCGCGTTGGCCGTCAACGCCGACCAGGGCCTCGACATCTCCATCTCGCCGACCAAGGCCGGGACGAAGAAGAAGCCCGCCAACGTCAAGCTCAAGGTCACGACCACCACGACGCCGAAGGACGCGACCGCGTTCGCGACGCGTCAGGCCGTCATCCACTTCGACAAGAACCTCGTGTTCAGCCCGAGCAAGTTCAAGACCTGCACCGCCGCGACGGTCCAGTCGAACGAGTCCTCCTGCCCCTCGGGCTCCAAGGTCGGCAGCGGGTCGGCCCTCGGCACCGCGATCGGCCAGACCTCGAACCTGACGGTCAGCGCGTACAACGGCTCGGGAGGCAAGCTCCTGCTGCACGTCACCGCCGCCACGCCGCTGCAGATCGACTCGGTCATCACGGCCAGCCTGAAGACGGACACCGGCAAGTACGGCAAGAAGCTCGTCGTCCCGATCCCGGACAACCTGCAGCAGCCCGTCCCCGGCGTCTTCGCGACGCTCAAGCAGTTCATCACCACAGTGAAGGCGACGTCCAAGGGCGTGCCCTACGTCGGCCTCGCCGGCTGCCCCTCGAGCAAGAAGCTGTCGTTCAAGGGCGACTTCACGTTCACCGACGGCACCTCGCTGTCGGCGACGGACACGGTGGCCTGCAAGAAGTAGCCACCCCGGAGGTGGGCGGGCGCCGGGTCGGCGCCCCCCCCCCCCACACCGCCCCCCCCCGCGCGTGT
>JAXDGY010000036.1:0-2693 GCA_034664785.1 Solirubrobacteraceae bacterium | reverse complement strand
GGCTCCATCGAGCCGGAGATGTCGCACAGCACGACGAGCTTGCGGTGGCGCCGCACGCGGCGCCGGCGCACCTGGCGCACCGGGTCGCCGCCGGTCCGCCGGCTCGCGCGCAGGGTCGCGCGTACGTCCAGCCGGTCCCCGCGGCGGTTGCGGCGCGCCCGCCGGGAGCGGCGCAGCGGCGTCGCGATCTCGAGGTCGCGCATCAGGCGCCGCAGCGCCAGCAGCTCGTCGGGCTCCAGCGCCGCGAAGTCCTTCCCGGCCAGGCGCTCGTGTGCGCTCGCGACGGGCACGGGCACGTCGCGCTCGGGCGCGTCGTCGTCGCGAGCGCCTGGGGTCGTGGTGGGCCGCCCGCCCCCGTCGGCGGGCGGCGCGTCGACCTCCGGCGCTCCGTGGCGGGGGCGCCGCTCCCCGCGCTCGGCACCCTCGAGGTTCGGCGCGGTGGCGTCGCCGCGCTCGTCGGCCGGATCGCCGGCGCCGTCGAAGACGACGGCGAACAGCGCGTCGAACGCGGAGACCTGCTCGCGCCCGGAGACGAAGACCGCGCGCGCGGTCCAGTAGAGCCCGCTCCGTGTCGTGGGCCGGGCGACCTGCAGCGCGCGGGCGAAGCGCACGGAGCGCTCGGGCGAGCTCGGGAGCCCCGCGTCGTGCAGCGCGCGGCCGAAGGCGGCGGCGAGCGCCGGCACCTCCTCGGGGGTGAGCGCGTCAGCCATCGCCGGTCACCAGCCGCTCGAGGCCGCGCTCGCGCACGAGCTCCTGGTCCTCGCGGTACTTGAGCACCGCGCCCAGGGTGCGCTGGGCCGCCGCCGCATCCAGCCGCGCGATCCCGAGCAGCTCCAGCGCGGCGACCCAGTCGATCGCCTCCGCGATGCCGGGCTGCTTCTGGATGTCGTCGGTGCGCAGCCGCCGCACCGCGGCGGCGACGTCGCCCGCCAGCTCCGGCGGCGCCGCCGGGACGCGCCGGCGCACGATCTCGGCCTCGCGGGCCGCGCTCGGGTAGTCGATCCAGTGGTAGAGGCAGCGCCGCTTGAGCGCGTCGTGCAGGTCGCGCGTCCGGTTGGAGGTCAGCACGACGATCGGCGGGTGGCGCGCGTGGATCGTGCCGAGCTCCGGGATGGTCAGGCTGGACTCGGCCAGCAGCTGGAGCAGGAAGGCCTCGAAGTCGTCGTCGGCGCGGTCGAGCTCGTCGATCAGCAGCACCGCGGGAAGTGGGCCGGGGTGCTCGATCGCCGCCAGCAGCGGGCGGCGCACGAGGTAGGAATCGCTGAAGAGCTCGTCCTCCGCCAGCTCGCCGCCGGTGGCTTCCGCCATCCGGATCCGCAGCAGCTGGCGGGGGTAGTTCCACTCGTAGAGGACCTCCGCGGCGTCGATCCCCTCGTAGCACTGGACGCGGATCAGCGGCGTGTCCAGCGCCGTGGCCAGCGCCTTGGCGGCCTCCGTCTTGCCGACGCCCGCCTCGCCCTCGAGCAGCAGCGGCTGGGGCAGCGCGAGCGCGAAGAACAGCGCCGTCGCCAGCCCCTCGTCGGCGAGGTAGTCGCGCTCGTCGAGCAGGCGGGCGAGCGCCTCGGCGTCCGGCACCGCCGCCCGCACGGCGGCCTCCGCCCCGGGACGGGCGCCCGGGCTCATCGCAGCACCGCCCGGTAGTCCTCCCAGGTGTCGACGTCGAGCGGCACCGGCCCCGGGACGGGGACCTCGGCGACGGCGTCGCCGCGCTCGTCGAGCAGCCTCCAGACGGCCTTGTCGCCGTGCAGCCGCCCCAGGTCGCCGAACAGCTCCCGGCCGAAGGCGAACGGGTGCCCGCGGCCGTCGTCGTAGCGGCACACCGCCAGCGGGGCGTCGCCGCGACCGGCGAGCAGGGCGCCCACGGTCGCCGGCGTCACACCCGGCTGGTCGCCGAGCAGCAGCACGAGGACCTCGGCCCGGGCGTCGAGGGCTGCCACGGCGACGGCGATCGACGACGAGCACCCCGCGCCGAAGCGCTCGTTGACGACCACCTCCACGCCGCTCAGGTCGACGGCGCCACGCACCGCGTCCGCGCTGCCCCCGATCGCGCACAGCAGCTGGTCGAAGCCGCAGGCGCGCGCCGTGCCCAGCGTGTGGTCGAGGAGCGTCGCACCGCCGAACGGGAGCAGCTGCTTGGGCTGCCCGAGCCGCCGCGAGCCGCCCGCGGCGAGCACGAGCCCCGCGACGAACGGGCGCTCAGCCGGCGCCATGGTGCTGACAGCACTCGCCTGCGGCCGGGGGGTCCGCGGCCTGCCCGCCCGCGGGCCGTGGAGCGAGGGTGCGGCGCTCCTGGACGATCTCGGCGAGGATCGACAGCGCGATCTCCTGCGCGGTGCGGGCGCCGATGTCCAGCCCGGCGGGCGTGTGCAGCCGCGCGCTCAGCGCGTCGGGGACGTCGAGCGCCGTGCGCACCGCCCCGCCGCGGCGCGTGCTCGCGACGAGCGCGACGTAGGGCACGCCCTCGGTCAGCGCCGTCTCCAGCGCGGTCTGTTCGTCGCGCCCGTGCGAGGCCACCACGAGCGCCGCGTCGTCACCGCTCGGTGTCGCCGTGACCTCGAAGCCGACCCCGGGGCCGAGCACCGCGAGCGCCCGCGCGACCGGCGCGTCGCCGACGACCGCCAGGCGCGGCGCGGGCAGCTGCGGCTGCAGGAAGATCTCCAGGCCGCCCCCGCTCAGGCACGGGTTGTGCGCGG
>JAXDGY010000035.1:0-10592 GCA_034664785.1 Solirubrobacteraceae bacterium | reverse complement strand
GGGCCGTCGTCGGCGATCTCGAACAGCACCCCGCTCGGCTCGCGGAAGTAGATCGAGTGGAAGTAGGTCCGGTCGATGATCCCGGAGGTCCGCACGCCTCCGGCGCGCAGGCGCTCCTCCCACTGCGGGTGCTCCGGGATGGTGGTGCCCCAGGCGATGTGGTGCACGGTGCCCGCGCTCTGGCGGCCGGGCTCGGCCGGCGGCGCGTCATAGGCGATGGTCGCCCCGCGGACCTCCCCGCGGAGCTCCCACGCGTCGTCGCCGGCGGCCTCGGCGCCGAGCAGGCGCTCCAGCACGGGCGCGCTGCGCTCGGGCGCGGCGCTGTAGGCGCGCACGCCGTCGAATCCCTGCAGCGCGTGCGCCGCCGGCACCTCGGGATGCTCGGCGACCAGCGGCGTGTCCGTCGAGCTGCTCGGGGCCAGCTCGTGGCCGAGGCCCTCCGGATCGGAGAAGCGCAGGCGTTCGCCCGAGCGCTCGGTGCGCACGCCCTCGTCGCCCAGGCGGCGCTCCCAGAAGGCGACCGCGTCCTCGTCGGCGACCCGCCAGACGATGCGGTGCACCATGCCCGCCCCGGCGCGTCCGGGGATCGCGCGCGGGTATTCGAAGAAGGTCAGCTCCGCGCCGGGGCGCCCGCGCTCGTCGGCGTAGAAGAGGTGGTAGACGTTCGGGTCGTCCTGGTTGACCGTCTTCGCGACGAGCCGGAGCCCCAGCACCCGGGTGTAGAAGTCGACGTTGCCGGCGGCGTCCCCCGTGATGGCGGTGATGTGGTGGATCCCCTCGAGCCGCATGCCGTCCTCCTCGCGTGGGTCAAAGTAGTTGCATGAGCAACTGTACCTGGTTCAGACCAGCTTCGTGATGGCGATGACCATGCCCGCGAGCACGAACACCACGATGGCGGCCTGCGTCCAGATCCAGAAGGGCGACATGCCGCCCGAGGATACGGCCGATCGGGGGGAGGGTTGTTCGTCCAGGTCGCCGGGGTCCCTGCAAGAATGCGGACGTGGAGACCGGCACCGTCCCCGTGCCGCCCCGGGCGGCGGAGGTCCCCGTCGACCGCCCGGCCGCACCGGGCGGCCCCGTGGCCGGGCGCGTCCTCTGGATCCTCGGCGGCATCACGCTGCTGGCCGCGCTGCTGCGCTTCGCGACGCTCGACGTCCAGAGCCTCTGGCTCGACGAGTCGGCCACGCTGCGCCTGTTGCGGCCCGGGCTGTGGGACACGCTCTCCCAGCTGCCAGGCAGCGAGTCCGCGCCGCCGCTGTACTACGTGCTCGCCTGGGGGTGGACGCGCGTCCTGGGCACCGGCGCGGTCGACCTGCGCTCGCTGTCGGCCGTCTTCGGGACGCTCACCGTGCCCGTCGCCTTCCTCGCGGCCCGGCGCGCGTCCGACCGGGCGGGCCTCTGGGCGGCCGCCATCGCCGCGGTCAACCCGCTGCTCTTCTACTACGCGCAGGAGGCACGGGCGTACGCGCTGCTCATCCTGCTGGCCGGCCTGAGCTTCGTCCTCTGGCAGCGGGCCCTCGACGATCCGACCCCGCGGCGCACGGCCTGGTGGGCCGCCGTCTCGGCGCTGGCGCTCACGACCCATTACTTCGCGCTGTTCCTCGTCATCCCCGAGGCGCTCTGGCTCGTGCGGCGCTTCGGCCTGCGCCGGCTCGCCGTGCCGCTCGGCGGCCTGGCCGTGGTCGGCCTCGCGCTCGCGCCGCTGGCGCTGCGCCAGCGCGAGGACGGCAAGTCGAACTGGATCGAGGGGACCTCGCTGGCCTCGCGCATCGCGCAGGCCCCGAAGCAGTTCGTGGCCGGCATCGACGGGCCCGCGGAGATCGTCACGGCGGCGCTGGCGCTGCTCTGCATCGTCGCGGCGGTGGCCGTGCTCGTGCGCCGCGGGACCCCGCGCGAGCGTGAGACGGCCTTCCGCGCGGCCGTGGTCGCGGGGGTCGGGCTGCTCCTGCCGCTGCTGCTCTCGCTGTCGGGCCTGGCCGACCTCTTCAACGGCCGCAACGTCGTCGCGTGCTGGATCCCGGCGGCCACGGTCGCCGGCGTGGCGCTCGGCACGCGGGCGGCCCCGCGGGTGACCGCGGCGCTCGGGATCGTCCTCTGCGCGGTCAGCGTGTTCGTCGTGCTCGGGGTGCTGACCGACAAGGGCTACCAGCGTGACGACTGGCGCGGCGTCGCCGACGGCGTGAAGGCGGAGCCCGCCGCCGACCGCATCATCGTCACGCCGCAGAACGGCGGCTCCCCGCTCGCGCTGTACCTGCCGGGCGCGGACTGGCGCCAGCGCCCGAGCGGCTCGTTCACGACCGCCGAGGTCGACGTGGTGACGCTGCGCACGCGCCGGACCGGCCGCGCCTCGCTCCCGCCGGTGCCCGCGACGCAGGCGCCGCCGGGCTTCACCCTCGCCGGGACGCGCACGACCGACAGCTACGCGATCGCGCGCTTCGTCGCCCCCCGCCCCGTGGCGCTGACCGCGCGCCAGCTCCAGGCCCCGGTCGGCGAGCCCGGCGACCTGCTGATCCAGCGTCGCTGAGCCGCGATGGGCCGCTCAGCCGCGGAGGCGCGCGCGCACGCGCGCGGCCCGGTGCATCGGCCCATAGCGCCCGGCGGCCTTCAGCCGCAGGCGGCGGATGCTCGTCGAGGGGAACACGGGCTCGCGCGGCAGGGCGTGCGAGCGCCACGGGGCCGGGCCCGAGCAGCCCCAGGCGGAGTCGAAGCCGGCCTCCTGCGCCGCCCGGATCGTGTCGGGGCCGAACGCGCCGTAGGGGTAGGCAAGGCTGCGCACCGGCCGGCCCGTGATGTCCTCCAGGTCGGCCTTGTTGCGTCGCAGTTGATCGAGCGCATCGGCGTAGGGCAGCGTGCGCAGGTCGACGTGGTCGACGGTGTGGGCGCCGATCTCCACGCCGGCGTCCGCGATCTCCTGCACGCCGCTGCGGTCGAGGATCCGCTCGCCCGACGCCAGGTCGGGGTGCTCCCGGCCGAGCAGCCCGCTCGGCACGTAGAGCGTCGCGCCGGCGCCGCGCTCGCCGAGCAGCCCGACGGCGATGTGCATCGTGGCGGCCAGGCCGTCGTCGAAGGTGATCGCGCCCAGGCCGCGGCCCTCGCCGCGCTGCACGCCGTCCCACAGCTCCGAGGCGGTGACGAGCCGGTGCCCGCGGCGCTGGAGGTCGTCGAGCTGCGCGGCGAACAGGCTCGGGTCCAGCAGCAGCCCGTGGGGATCGGTCCCGGGGCGCGGGGTGCCGAGCCCGTGGTAGCAGAGGGCGAACGGCGGCCGGGTCACGGGCGCGCCCCGTCCAGGACGGCGCCGAGCTGCTCGATCCGGCTCTCCCACGAGAAGGCCTGCGCACGGTCCGAGCGCGCGGCGCGGGCGGCGGGGTCGTCGGCCGCCAGCGCCTGCTCCAGGCGCGCGACGATCCCTGCCGCGTCGGTCGCCTTGGCGACCTCGTCGACGTCGGCGAGCGCCGGCAGCGGCGTGGACACGACGGGCGCACCGGCGGCGAGGTACTCGTAGGTCTTCATCGGGAAGACGCTGCGCATCTCGCCGTCGGTCAGGTACGGGAGCCACGCCACGTCGGCGCCGCGCAGGACCTGCGGCAGCGCGCCGTAGGCCCGGTGCCCGAGCAGGTGGACGTTCGGCAGGTCGCGCAGCGCGTCGACGTTGGTGTGCGGGTCGCCGGGGCCGACCGGGCCGACGAACGCGAAGGACCAGTCGGGGCGCAGGCGACTGACCTCGGTGATCAGCGCGAGGTCGAGCTTGTTGGCCACGATCGCGCCGACGAACACGATGTGGGGACCGGGCAGCGCGGCGAGCGCGGGGTCGATCGGGCCGTCCTGCAGCGCCGTGGCGAACAGCCGGGTGTCGGCGACGTTCGGGGCGAAGTGCACGTTCGGGTTCAGGGCCCGCATGCGCTCGGCCAGCTCCGGCGCGCTGGCCATGATCGCGTCGGCGCGGCGGGCGAAGCGCTCCTCGGCGGCGTGGAAGGCGGCGGCGTCGATGCCCTTCTTCGCGGCGTGGTCGTCGTCGACGTAGTACAGGACGGTCGACGGGCGCAGCCGGTCGAGCAGCACCTCGGCCTGCGGCACGAAGGACCAGAGCACGGGGTCGTGCATCTTCAGCCGCCGTGTGGCGGCCTTCACGAGGCGGGGGAGGATCTGCGCGTTGAGGCGCACGGCCGCCGGGCGGTCGTGGACCGGCAGCACCAGCGGCGACAGGACGTGCAGCCCGTCGACGGCCCGCGGCGGCTGGACCCCGCGCACGAGCCGGCGGGCGATGCGGCGCAGGTCCTTCCCGGCGACCTGCGGGCGGCGGAGCCCGAGCGACTCCACGAACAGGACGTTGTTGTGCTCGGCCAGGCGGACCAGCAGGTGCTGCTCGTTGGTGAGCAGCTCCCCGTTCCAGTCCGAGAAGCCCACGCAGACGATGTCGCGGCCCTTCGGGATCACGCGGCGGCCTCGTGGCGGTCGGCCAGCGCGCGGGAGCGCACGGCCTCGGGGGTCAGGACGTCGCCGTCGAGCACGAGCTGGCCCGCGGGCGGGGGCAGGACGCGCAGGGCGGTCGCGGCGCGGCGCCCGAACGCGACGACGGCGTCGACGGGGCGCAGCTGCTCCTCCGTCGCCACGGCGCGGGCGATCGGCACCGGGCCGCCGCCGGCGAGGACGACGTGGCGGGGGCCGGGCGCGCCGGACGTGGCGCCCGGCGCGAGCAGGACGACGTCGTCCCCGGCCACGGACGCGCGCGCGGCCCAGGCGGCGGCGCGACGGCCTGCCGCGGCGTCGCCCGCGACCACCACCACGCGGACCGAGCCCAGGCGGGTGCGCCAGGCGCCGAAGTGCTGGGAGACCGGGACGCCCGACTGGCCCAGGACCGCTCCGCGACGGCGCAGCAGGTGGCGGACCCAGACCAGCGCGTCGCCGCCGGCGTCCAGGCCGATCTTGACCAGGCCGCGCCACCCGTCCCGCCAGCCGCCGTCGACCACGACGCGGTAGGCGAGCTTTGCCGCCGGGCGGGCGACGGCGCCGACGAGCACGCCGCGCGCCGAGCGCGGCGCCTGCAGCTGGCCGGCCTCGAGGCGCGCGTAGCGCCACGCGTCCCCGACGGCCTCGGTCAGGTCCTCGGCGACCAGGTGGACGAGGTCGCCGGCGAAGGGGTGCACGGGCCCGGCCGGGACGATGCCCTCGTGCACCGTGCGCGCCTCGTCGTGGCGGTGGACGTCGGCGCGGAAGAGGCGATGGCGGTACTTCGGGTACTTCGCCGACGGCCCGAGGGGCTTTCCGAGGAAGACGTCCCGCAACGGCAGGCCGCAGAGGGCGACCTCGGGCGGCGGGGCGGCGAGGAAGGCCTCGATCTCGGCCCGCAGCGCGGGGCTCACGCGCTCGTCGGCGTCGACCTCGAGGATCCACTCGCCGCGCGCGTGGTCGATGGCGACGTTGCGCTGGGCGCCGAAGCCGAGCCACGGCTGCTCCACGACCCGCGCGCC
Organism: Solirubrobacteraceae bacterium; assembly: GCA_034664785.1. Classification (GTDB taxonomy): domain Bacteria; phylum Actinomycetota; class Thermoleophilia; order Solirubrobacterales; family Solirubrobacteraceae; genus Paraconexibacter. Next base: position 5,124 of record JAXDGY010000035.1, on the reverse strand, counting down.
CGCGGCCCGCGCGACGGCGACGGTCCCGTCCGCCGAGCCGCTGTCCACGACCACGATCTCGTCGCAGAACGCGACGCTCGCCAGGCAGTCGGCCAGGCGCGCCTCCTCGTCCCGCGCGATCACGCAGGCGCTCACGCCCGTGCGCGGGCCGCGGGCGGTGGGGGCGGTGGACGGCACGGCCTGCATGGTGCCCGACGGGGCTGACGAGGCGGTGTGCATGCGGTGGCGGGAGACGGGGCGGGGACCGGTCATGGCCCTCCGGGTGGTCGGCCGCCCCCACGCGGTCTGGATGGTCTGCGGCTCGGGGCCGACATGCGTCCAGAACCACCCCCTCGGCCTCATCCACCACCTGTCCAGCTGGGGTGCGAAGAGCACGGGGAAGTGCTCGCCCCGCCGATCCGGACCACGCACCGGGTGCCAAGCACGGCGTCCCGGCGAGCCACCCCGCCACCTCCTCCTCCATGGACCGGAACGCCAAGATCTCCTCACGCCCTCGCCGCCCCCTCGCGCTGCTCGCCACGCTCGCCGGCGTGCTGGCCTTCGCCACGCCTGCCGCCGCCGCCCCCGCCGTCGCCACCGACGCAGCGATGTCGACCGCCGCGGCGATCGCCCAGGCGCAGTGGGGCACGGACCCGTGCGGCGGGCAGGTCACCGTGTCCTGGACCATCCTCGCGCCCCAGGTCAACGCCACCTCCACCTGGTCCAACCCGATCGGCGGCTACGCCGACCCGGCCCAGAACTCGGCCTGCAAGATCGAGTACAACGAGCTCGCCCTCTGGGACTGGCCCAAGCTCTGCACGGTCGTCGTCCACGAGATCGGCCACCTCGACGGCCACGAGCACAGCGCCGACCCCAGCGACGTCATGGCGCCGTACTACACCAAGCCGCTGCCCGCCTGCGACACGCCAGGCCCCGGCCTGCCCGCCGCCCCCGCGGCCGCGGCGACACCGTCCACCGGCACCGCGGACACGGCTGCCTCGAGCAAGGCGGCGCCGAAGGCCAAGACGTCCAAGGCCAAGGCCAAGAAGCCTAAGGCCAAGACGACGAAGGCCAAGACCACCAAGGCCAAGAAGCCCAAGGCCAAGGCCAAGAAGACCACGAAGAAGAAGACCTCCGCGAGCACCCGCGCGCGCACCGCCCGGGTCGCCGTCATCACGCGCGAGGCGTGAACCCAGCGCCCTCGGGCGCGGCGCCCGGGCGATCGGCGCCGGGCCCGCCTGAGCTCCTCAAGCCGAGCGACCTCCGGACGACCACCGGGACGGGCACCATGACGACGCCGCCGATCACCCAGGACAGGGCCGAGCCCGACGCCTCCGTGCTCGCTCGGCTCGACGATGCGATCGCGGCGCTCGGCGACCTCCCCGTCCTCGACCGGACGATCGTGCGCGTGCGCCGGCTCGCCGACGACCCCGAGGCGACGACCCACGAGCTCGTCGCCACGCTCGAGTCCGACCCGGCGCTGGCCGCGAACGTCCTGCGCTACGCGAACTCGGCCCACCACGCCGTCGCCGTCCGGGCGTCGACCCTGCGCCAGGCAGTCACGCTGATCGGGCGCTCCAACGTCGGCCGACTGGCCCTCGAGGCCGCGGTCTGCCGCTTCTTCGAGCGCGCCCCGGGCAACGGCCGCGCGTCGCGCGGCGCCCTCCACGTCCACGCCGGCCAGGTGGCCGGCTGCGCGGCCGTCCTCGCCAAGCGGGCGGGCGCCGACGCCCAGGCCGCCCACCTCGGCGGCCTCCTACATGACCTGGGCAAGCTGGTCCTGCCCCTCGCCTTCGGGGAGGACGCCCTCGACCGGCTGGCGCTCGAGCATCCCGCCGGCGCCGCGCGCGTCGCGGCCGAGCGCGAGCGCCTAGGCGCCGACCACGCCCAGGCCGGCGAGCGCTTCGCCGAGCGGGCCGGCCTCGACGAGGCCGTCCGTGTCGTGATCGCGGCCCACCACGGCGGTCCCGACGGCACGTGGTGCCCGACGCCCGAGGCTGCGTGCGTACAGGCCGCCGACTGCGCCGTGCGCCTGGCGACCGGCGCCGAGGCCGAGCCGGAGCTGCTCGAGGCCGCGCTCGCGGTCCTCGGCCTCGACCTCTCCGTCCTGGACGAGGTCGCGGCGGCTCTGCTCCCGGGCGTCGAGCCCGGCCACACCCAGGGCAGCCTGGCCGACCGTGTCGCGTCGCTGGAGCGCGAGGCTCGCGACGACGAGTTGACGGGCGTGCTCAACCGCCGCCATTGGACGGCGGAGGTCCGCGGCCGCCTCGCCGCCGGCGAGACGGGCTCGGTGCTCATCTGCGACGTCGATCACTTCAAGGCCGTCAACGACCACTACGGCCACCTCACCGGCGACCTCGTGCTCACCGAGGTCGCGCGGGTCCTGCAGCGCCACGGGCTGGCCGGGCGGCTGGGCGGCGACGAGTTCGTCCTCTACGCCGGCGAGACCGGCACCGCCGCGCGGGCGGTCGCCGAGGCGGTGCTCCACGAGATCCGCGTGAGCTTCAGCGACGCCGCCGAGCCCAGCCTCCGCGTCGCCGTGTCGATCGGCCTGGCCTGCGCGCCCGCCCGGGCCTCGGACCTCAGCGCGCTCATGCGCAGCGCGGACGACGCGCTCTACGACGCCAAGCGCGCCGGTCGCGGCCGGGTCGAGACAGCCGCGGCCTGAGAGCAGCCTCCTCCGATCGGGGGAGGCGAAGCCCCACCCGCTCACCGTCCGCGCGGGGGATCCAGGGTTCCCGACCGGGCGCCGACGATGGTCGCGACCGGGCCTCGGGTCGCCCGCCGCTTCCCGCAGCGCCCGGTCGAAGCATCAGGAGAGGCTGCGGGTCCGGGCCCGGTCGTCGTTCCCCCCGTCTGGGACGGCCGGTCGCCCGGGCCCCACGCTCCTGCTCAGACGGGCAGCATCCTGGGGGGCAGCGGGGCGCCGTGGCGCGCCGCCTCCTCGCGCAGGTCGGCCCAGGCGACGAGGTGCGTGCCGAGGCGCCATGCGATCGCCTCGACGGCGCGGCGCCGCTCCGGCTCGTTGGCGGGCGGGTGGGCGAGGGCCTCGATGCGCACGTGCGCGGCCCGCAGGCCGTCGCGGTGCGCCTCGATGCGGCCCCACGCCGTCACGACGCCCTCGACCCAGAGGAAGTCGCCGTAGTAGCTCTGCGTCCCGGGGCGGTGGTAGGCGTAGACGCCGCACTGGCAGGCCGGGTGCGGGGAGTCGTGCGGCTCGGCCACCCAGCCGACGCCGCGCACCAGCGAGCGGTTCGCCGGCCAGCACTCCGCGTGCATCGTCCGGCCGTCCCAGCGACAGGGGATGTAGGGCGACAGCAGCCGCTCGCCGACGATGCGCCACGCGCGGAACCCGACGACGGGCTCGACGAGGTCGGGCGCGGCGCCGGCGCTCACGTCCTGGCCGGCTCCCGCGGCGGGGGCGTCGGGGGCGGCGGCGCGGGCGCCGGTGCGTGCGCGGGCCGATGGACCGGCTCCACCACGATCGTGCGCGAGGGTCCGCTGAGCGACACGGTCCTAGGAGTGTAGGTCGGCGCCCGGCTGCCCGGCCTCCGATGGCGGCGTGGCCGCTAGCGTTCACCGCCATGAGCCCCTTCGACGACCCCGCGGTCCTCGACCGCTTCGCCGACGTGGTCGTCGGCTTCGGCGCCAACGTCCAGCCTGGCCAGATCGTCGGCGTCAGCTCGGAGAACGGCAAGGAGTCGCTCACGCGGGCCATCGCCGCGAGCGCCTACCGCCATGGCGCGAAGTTCGTCGACGTCACCTACTTCGACCTCCACGTCAAGAAGGCGCGGCTCGAGCACGCCGCCGAGGACACGCTCGAGTTCGTGCCGCCGTGGTACGGCGAGCGGATCCTGGAGCTCGGCCGCCAGCGCGGCGCGCGCATCGGCCTGACCGGGCCCGCGCACCCGGGCCTGCTCGACGACGTCGATCCGCGGCGTGCCGGCAAGGACCACCTGCCGCAGGTCAAGGAGAGCAGCCGCGTGGTCAACGACCGCACGGTGAACTGGTCGCTGGTCCCCTGCCCGACGCGCGCGTGGGCCGAGCTCGTCTTCCCCGACCTCGATCCCGAGGCGGCCTGGCAGCGGCTCGGTGAGGAGGTCTTCCATGTCTGCCGCCTGGACGAGGACGACCCGGTCGCGGCCTGGCAGCAGCGGGCCGCGACCCTCATCGCCGCGAGCGGCGCGCTGAACGAGCGGCGCTTCGACGCGCTGCGCTTCCAGGGCGAAGGGACCGACCTCACCGTCGGCCTGCTGCCCGGCTCGCACTGGATGTGCGCGGACTTCAGCACCGTCGACGGCGTGCGCCACATGCCCAACCTCCCCAGCGAGGAGGTGTTCACGGCGCCGGACCCCCAGCGCGTCGACGGCGTCGTCCGCGCGACCAAGCCGCTCCTCGTCGGCGGCTCCATCGTCAAGGGGCTCGAGGTGGAGTTCGCCGCGGGCAAGGCGATCCGCATCGACGCCGACAGCGGCGCCGACGTCCTGCGCGCCTACGCCGCGCGCGACGAAGGGGCCTCACGCCTCGGCGAGGTCGCGCTCGTGGACGGGGCGGGGCGCATCGGCGCGCTGGACACCGTCTTCTACGACACGCTGCTCGACGAGAACGCCGCCAGCCACATCGCGCTGGGACAGGCCTACGAGTTCACCGCGGCCGACAGCGACCGCGACCGTCTCAACCGCTCGGCGATCCACGTCGACTTCATGATCGGCGGCCCGGACGTCGACGTGGACGGGCTGGACGCCTCGGGCACGGCGGTCCCGGTGCTGCGCCGCGGGGACTGGCAGGTCTGAACCGTGCCCCCGGCGGCCTTTGGCTAGGCTGCCGGGACGTTCCAGGAGAGGTGCCGGAGTGGTTGAACGGGCACGACTGGAAATCGTGTGTGCGTGAAAGCGTACCGAGGGTTCGAATCCCTCCCTCTCCGCTCCCGCGCCCGGCCGAGATAGGCTCCGCCGGTGCAAGCCGAGCGCCTGGCGCTCCCGGGGTCGGGCCTGCCCACCGCCGATCAGGAGGGGCACCTCCACCGCCGCGCCGCGCGGGACGGGCGCGTCCGCGTCGTCGTCCCGGCGGTGAGCGCCGTCCTCGTCAGGCTCGGCGGAGGCCCATAGGGTGGCCGACGCTGCGGAGCACGCGGCGGCGGACCTG
>JAXDGY010000034.1:0-22242 GCA_034664785.1 Solirubrobacteraceae bacterium | reverse complement strand
TCACGTCGCTGTCCGCGCCGGCCGCCTTCAGGTAGCGGGCCGCCGAGAAGATCGCGTCGACGGGGTTGTAGGGGTCCTTGTGGCCGTCGCTGTTGGCGTCGACGCCCCAGCGCTTGAACGTCGAGGGCAGGAACTGCATCCAGCCCAGGGCGCCCGCGGTGGAGACGTTGAGGTTGCGCCCGTAGTCGGTCTCGATCTCGTTGATCGCGGCGAGGATCTCCCAGCGCACGCCGTACTGGATGCCCGCCGCCTGGTAGATGGAGAGCAGGAAGGGCGGGATGCGGAACTTCTCGATGAAGAAGTTCGGGACGCCGATCGGCGCCGGGCCCGGGATCGCGAACGAGTAGGTCGGGTCGGCCGGCGTGGGCGCGTCGGCGGGCGCCTTCGGCTTCGGCTTGGCCTTGCTCGGCGCGGCCGCGGCCTTGTCGCCGCTGGTGTCCTTGGCCTGCTTGGAGCCGGTCGTCTTCTGCTGGTCCTGGGTGCCGGCGACGGGGACGTCGCCCGGCAGCGGATCCATCGGCGTGCCCGGCGTCGCCGGATCGGTGGGGGTGGCCGGGGCCGCCGGGTCCGCGGCGGCGGGCGCCGGGGCGGCCGGAGCCGGGGCCTCGGCGGTGACCGTGTCCGTGCTGGCGTCGGTCGTGCTCGCGGGAGCGGTGGTGTCCGTCGGGACGGGACCCGCGTCGGAGATGCCGATGATCGGCACGGTGATCCCGGGGATCGTCACCTGCTCGAGCGGCGTGCCTGGCGGCACGTCGGCGGCGACCTGGGTCGTCGTGCCGCCCAGGAGCGTGACCGTCAGCATCCGCAGCTCGGCGGACGCGGGCAGGACTGCTGCTCCGAACCCGGCCGAGAACACGCCGGCCGAGGCCAACCCAGTGAGCAGCTTGCGCTTGGTCATGCGGTGCGGACGATTCCTCCCTCGACTCCGGCGCCGTGCAGTGTGGGGGACACCCGCCGGAGGCCGCGGCGACCCTAGCAGCGGGGCCGCGACGGTGGCTGACGCTACTTCCCGGTTAACGCGAATGCAATGTCGAACCGGGCGCTCCGCCCGTCCGGGCGGTCGCCGGTGCAGGAGAAGTTGCGCCGGCGCCGCGCCGACGGGCATGTCTCACCCTCGACGAGAGATCCAAGGTTGGCCATGGTGGCGCTGCGGCGCGGCCGGCGTGCTCCGAATGCTGCGCTAGCCTGGCGACCATGAGCACGAACGACCCCGAGAGCCTGCGCGATCGCTTGACCAAGCAGGGCGAGGACGCCCTCGGCAAGCTGGCCCAGGACCTCCTGGAGAACCCGCTGGTCACCGGCGCGATCTCCCGGGCGTTCGACGCGCGCGAGCGCGCCGCCCAGGCCCAGGAGGTCGCCTTCGGCGCCCTGAACATCCCGTCGGCGGCCGACATCGAGCGCCTCACCCGCCGCGTGCGCTCCGTGTCCCAGCGCCTGGAGGGCATCGAGGACGGCGTGGACCGCCTCGACGAGCGCCTCGGCGCGCTGTCCGGCTCCACGGCCGTCGAGCAGCGCCTCGGCGCGATCGAGGACCAGCTCGACAAGCTCGGCAAGGAGCTGCGGGCCATCCACCGCGCCCTGCCCGGCACCGAGTCCTCGGTGGCGCGCAACCAGGAGCGCCTGAAGGTCCCGGCCGAGTAGCGCGCCCGGCCGGGCCGCTCAGGCCTCGGCCGCGCGGACCGGGCCCGGCGTCAGGGCCGTGGCCGCGATCACCAGCGCGAAGGCGAGCAGCCGGAGCGCGACCGCGCCCGAGCCCTCCGGCAGCGGCTCGCCGAACACGACCAGCCCCGACGCGATCGTGCAGAGGTTCGCGGCGGCCGAGGTGACGGCGATGACGGGGACGGCCTCGCCGACCTGCAGCGAGCGGGCGCTGACGACCAGCCCGACGAGCGACAGCACCAGGATCACGAGCGCGAGCGGCAGGACGGGGAACGGGATGCCGGACAGGTTCAGGTCGCCCGTCCCGGCCTTGATGGTCACGTCGCTGGCGCCCCACTGCAGCCCCGCCGCGGCTGCGAGCAGCGTCCCGCCGCGGGCCGGCCAGCGTGTCGCGGCCCACATCAGCGGCACGGAGACGAGCGCGAGCCCCCCGACCCACGCCGCGAGGTCCCCCGTGGCGTAGTCGCTGTGGGCCTCGTCGCCGGTGCTGCCCAGCGTGCCGGCCAGGACGGCCAGCCCCGCGGCGGTGAGCGCAACCCCGATCCACTCGCGCCGCGTGACGTCGATCCCGAAGAGCCGCTCGGCCACGACCGTCAGGAGCACCAGGCCGCCCGCGATCACGGACTGGACGAGGGAGATCGGCGCCAGGGCGAGCGCGCCGACGTGCAGGAACCACGAGCCGACCGCGACGAGGATCCCCAGCGTCCACCAGCGGTTGGCGAACAGCGCGACCGTGCTGCGCACCGGATGCCGCCACTCCACGGGCGGCGCGTCGACGGCCCCGCGGTACTTGAAGAGGAAGCCGAGGATCGAGACGAACGCGGTGGCGAGGGCCAGCAGCAGGCCGAGCTGGACGGACAGCGGCACCGCTCAGGCCGCCTCGCCGGACCCCGGCGCCGCGGCCCGCGCGGCGTCATCCGCGGACTCGGGCAGGCCGAGCGCCCGGCCCGCCGCCGCGCCGAGCGCCAGGCCCGCGGCGGCCGCGCCGTCGGCGTCGAGGTGCCGCCCGTCGGCCGTGGCCGCCACGGCGAGCAGCGAGCCCGCGCGGATCCCGCGGCGGCCCGCGACCGCCAGCAGCGCCGCCGTCTCCAGATCGACGGCCGTCGCCCCGGCCGCGCGCCAGGCCGCCGCGCGCGCCGTCGCGTCGCCCGCGCGTGCGTAGAACAGGTCCGTGCTGGCCACGACGCCGGCGCGGCCCGCCGCCGCCGCCAGCGCCGCCGCGAGCCCGGGGTCGCCCTCCAGGCGGCCGGTGGCGCCGAGCGCGCGCGAGGTCCCGTCGTCCGCCAGCGCCGCCGTGACGCCGAGCAGCGCGCCCGGTGCGAGCGCCGGATCCAGCGCGGTGGCGGTCCCGACCCGGACGGCCAGCTCGACGCCGAGGTCGGCGAGCTCCTCGAGCACGATCGCGGCGCTCGGGCCGCCCATCCCCGTCGCCTGGATCGTCAGGGCGCCGCCGTCGGCGGCGGTCCCGGTGTAGCCCCAGAGGCCGCGGTGGTGGTTGCACATCCGCGGGGCGTCGAGCAGCACCTGGGCAAGCGCGAGCGCACGGCCGGGATCGCCGGGCAGCAGCGCGCGAGGGGCGATGTCGGCCGTGGGGTGGAGGTGGAGGCCGGGCGTTGGCACCGGCGGGGGAGGATAGACTCGGGCGCTCCGATGGCCCGTCCCGAGAAGACCAGCCCGAAGCCTGCGGCGAGCCGCGCCGAAGCCGTGCGGTCGGCCGTCGACCAGGCCTTCCAGGCCACCGCCGGCCGGGCCGAGGTCACCGGCCGCCGGGCGCAGGAGATCGCCGACGAGCTCGCCGGGGCGGTCACCCGCCTGCGCGACGTCCTCGACGACGCGCGGCCGGTCACGGCGGCCGACCTGGACGCCCTGCGCGCCGAGGTGGCGTCCGTGGCCTCCGACGTCGCCGCCCTCGGGCAGCGCGTCACGGCGCTGGAGGCCGCGCCGCAGGCGCCCGCGGCCGCGAAGGCCCCGGCGGCCAAGCGCCAGGGGCCCCGCTCCGCCGGGCCCGCCGGCAAGCCCGCGGCGAAGAAGCCGGCCGGCCGGGCCTCGGCCGCCAGCCGCGTGCCGGCCGCCCGTGCGGCCGCCCGCCGCCAGGCCGACCAACGCGGCTCCTGACCGCCGCGCCGGCCGTGGCGGCGAGCCGCATCCTGATCACCGGGGTGGCCAACCCGCTGGGCGCGGCCCTCGCCGACCGGCTCGCCGGCGCGCCCGGTGTCGATCGCGTCATCGGCCTGGACACCCGCGAGCCCCCGGGGGACCTCGCGCGCCGCATCACGCACGTGTGCGCGGACGTGCGCTCCCCCGACCTCGGGTCGGTGCTGCGCGCGGCCGCCGTGGACACCGTCGTCCACAACGACATCGTCCAGTTCCCCGAGCCGGACCGGGCCGCGCGCCAGATGCACGACGTCAACGTCATCGGGACGCTGCAGCTCCTGGCCGCGATCGCGGCGCTCCCGGGACTGCGGACGCTGGTCGTCCGCGGGAGCGCGGCGATCTACGGGTCCGAGCCCAATGCCCCCGCCTTCTTCACCGAGGACCTCGCCCGCCGGGCCCCGCTGACCACGCGCTTCCAGCGCGACGTCGGCGAGCTCGAGGGCATGTTCGAGACCTTCGCGCGACGGCACGCGGACGTCACATGCACGATGCTGCGCCTGCAGCCCGTCGTCGGGCTGCCCGGCTCCCCGATCACCCGCCTGTTCACCGCTCCCCTCGTGCTCACGCCCCTCGGCTTCGACGCGCGCGTCCAGGTCATCCACGTCGACGACGTGGTCGGCGCCCTCGCGGCCGCGGTCGACCGTCCCGTCCGCGGCCCGGTGAACATCGCCGCCGACGGCGTCGTCTCCCTGCAGCGGATGCTGCGGCGCCTGCGGCGGCCGTCCCTCCCGGTCGCCGGCCCGCTGCTGCGCCCGGTCTCGGCGCTCCTGCGCCGGGCCGCCGGCGGCCCGGCCCTCCCCGAGGACATCGAGCGCTACCTCCGCCACGGTCGCGGGGTCGACACGACGCGCATGCACCGCGAGCTGGGCTTCGACCCCGTCCTGACGACGGAGGAGGCCATCATGCGGGTCGCCCACGACACGCGCGGGGCCGGGGCCGAGGCGGGGCGCCGGTGAGGCTCCTGCCCGCGCCGCTCGGCCTGCCCGTCCTGCCGCGCGAGGTCCGCAGCGCCTTCGCCGCGGGCGCCCGGCGGCTGCGCGGCGACTGGGCGGAGGACGAGTGGGGCTACGACCCCGAGTTCGCCCGCCTCGTGCAGCCGGGCCTCGACGTGCTCTACGACCGCTGGTGGCGGGTCCGCGCGCAGGGCCTGGAGCACGTCCCGCCCACGGGCCGCGTGCTGATCGTCGCCAACCATGCCGGCGTGCTGCCGTGGGACGCGTCGATGATGGCGACGGCGATCCGGCGCGAGGTCGGGCGGGAGCCGCGCTTCCTCGTCCTGGACTGGGCCTTCGAGCTTCCGTGGGCCGGCTCGGCGATCCGCGCCTTCGGCGGCGTGCCGGCCAGCCCGCACAACGCGCGCCGCCTGCTCGACCAGGACCACGCCGTCATGGTCTTCCCCGAGGGGGCCAAGGGCGTCGGCAAGCCGTGGGGGGAGCGCTACCGCCTCGAGCGCTTCGGCCGCGGCGGCTTCGTCGAGCTGTCGCTGCGGACCCAGGCGCCGATCGTCCCGTGCGGCGTCGTGGGCAGCGAGGAGATCTACCCCAAGCTCGGCGAGCTGCCCGTGGTCGCGCGCCTGTTCCGCGCGCCGTACATCCCGATCACGCCGACCTTCCCGTGGCTCGGCCCGCTGGGCCTCGTGCCGCTGCCCTCCAAGTGGCGGATCGCGTTCGGCGCGCCCATCGCGCCGCCCGGTCCGCCCGAGGCGGCGACGGACCGCGCGCTCGTCCTCGAGCACGCCGACCGGATCCGCGAGAGGATCCAGGCGATGGTGCACGAGAACCTCATCCAACGAGCAGGAGCGTTCGTCTGATGGCCAATCCCGAGTTCTCATCCCCCGAGGAGTTCCGCGAGGTGATGGACGCGATCTTCACCCTGATGGACCAGGATCCCGACATGGGTCCCAAGCTCCGGGACGCCGACGTGCCCCAGCGCTTCGAGTTCTCCGACCTCGACCTCGTCGTCAACGTCCGCGCCGCCGACCCGGACGAGGACGGCAACCTGCACTGGGAGTGGAGCGACGACGTCGACTGGGATCCGAAGGTCCGGATGACGATGTCCTCGTCCACGGCCAACCGCTACTTCCAGGGCAAGGAGAACGTCGCGATGGCCATCGCGCGCCGGCGCATCAAGACCGGGGGCGACGTGAAGGCCGCGCTCGCGTTGATCCCGATCACCAAGCCGATCTACGCGCAGTTCACCGACCTCGTCGACGAGCAGTACCCGCACCTCCGGGTCTGAGCGTGGCCGCTCCCGGTTGACAGGCATCCCCGTGCGCGGTATCCCCTGCTTCACGAACCAGGCATCAGGCCGGTCAGTGGATGGCTTGCCATCCGCGAGGCGCCGCCGCATGAGCGACGAGCGTCAACGGCCGACGACGCGGGCCGATCAGCCCGCTGGCGGCGGGATCCCCGACGGGGGACCCGCCGCTCTCATTCCGCCCCTGCGCCGGGCGACATGACGGACGCGGAAGCGGATGCTCGGCTGAGCACCGCGGAGGTCGCCCGCCGCCTCGGCGTCACCGCGCCGACGCTGCGCCGCTGGGTCCGCGCCGGGGTGATCCCGGCGGCCCAGGACGGCTGGACGACCCCCGCCGTGGCCAGCGCGCGGATCGTCGCGCGGATGCGCGAGCGGGGCCACCCGCTGCGCGAGATCCGCGAGGCCACGGAGTCCGGGAAGCTCGCCTTCGGCTACATCGAGGACCTGCTGCCCACGGCGGAGGCGGCGACGACCCTCGAGCAGGCCGCGGAGGCCACGGGCCTCGAGCCCGCGCTCATCCAGCGCATCTACTCGACGATGGGCTTCAACTCGAGGGCGCTGGAGCGGATCAGCGAGGACGACGTGCAGTTCCTGCGCTACGCGGCGGCGTCGCTGGCGGCCGGGTTCCCGCTCGTCGCCTTCCTGCAGCTGTGCCGCGTCTACGGGCAGGCGCTCGCGCAGGTCGCCGACGCCGAGGTCCGCCTCTTCCACATCTACGTGCACGAGCCGCTCATGCGCGAGGGGATCCCGGGGCTGGAGATGGCCGAGGAGATGGAGACGCTGGCGCGCGAGCTGCTGCCGCTGGCCAGCCCGATGATGGACCACATGCACCAGCGCTACCTCCAGCACTTCGTGGAGCAGGACGTCGTGGGGCACATGGAGACCGACCTGGGCGACGGCCGGCTCGACCTCGGGCGCCTGCGCGTCGCGATCGCCTTCGCCGACCTCGCGGGCTACACCCGCCTGACGGAGGAGCAGGGCGAGGAGGAGGCCGTCGGCGCCGTCGAGCGCTTCGTCGAGGCCGTCGAGCACACGTTGCCCGACGACGCCCGCGTCATCAAGACGATCGGGGACGAGGTGATGGTGGTCGGCTCGGACCCCGGCGCGCTGGTGGACTGGGCGGTCGGCTTCCAGACGCTCGTGCAGGAGCGCCCGCTGCCGCGCATCGGCATCCACCACGGCGAGACGATCTACCGCGACGGGGACTACTACGGGCGCGAGGTCAACCTGGCCGCGCGCGTGGCCGCCCGCAGCGCCGGCGGCGAGGTCATCGTCACCCGGCCCGTGGTCGACGCCGCGGGGCCCCACCTCGAGTTCGAGCCGATCGGCGAGGTCCGCCTGAAGGGCTTCTCGGACGCGACGGAGCTGTTCATCGCGCGCCAGGCGTGGGACTGACCCCCGCGTCTGGGACCATTGCGCGCCGATGGGCGTCGAGGTCCTCACCCTGCACGGGCACGCGGTCTCCTTCCGGCGGGAGGGGGAGGGCCCCGTCCTGCTGCTCATCCACGGGATCGCGGGCTGCAAGGAGAACTGGGACGAGGTGATCCCGGGCCTCGCCGAGGGGTGCACGGTGATCGCGCCCGACCTCCCCGGCCACGGGGCCTCGGGTCGGCCCGCCGGCGACTACTCCCTCGGCGCCATGGCCGCGACCATGCGGGACCTGCTGCTCGCCCTGGGCCACGAGCGCGCCACCCTGGTCGGCCACTCGCTCGGGGGCGGCATCGCGATGCAGTTCTCCTACCTGTTCCCCGAGCACACCGAGCGCCTCGTGCTCGTGAGCAGCGGCGGGCTGGGCAAGACGGTCAACCCGTTGCTGCGCAGCGCCGCCCTCCCGGGCTCGGAGCTCGTCGTCTCCGGCATCGGGCACGGGGCGCGCGCCGTCGGCGCCGTGCTCGGTCCGGCGGTGCGGTTCTCGGGCCTCAGCGTCCAGCCCGACCTGGCGGAGATCGGCCGCGGGATGACCCGGCTGGCCGACGCGGAGACCCGCGCGGCGTTCCTGTCGACCCTGCGGGCCGTGGTCGGGCCGGTGGGCCAGCGCGTCTTCGCGGGCGACAAGCTGTACCTGGCCGCCGAGATGCCCACGCTCATCGTCTGGGGCGACCGCGATCCCATCATCCCGGTGGGCCACGCCCGCCGCGCGCACGCCGCGATGCCGCGCAGCGAGCTCGTCCTGCTCGAGGGCGTCGGGCACATGCCGCTGCTGGAGGCTCCGGGGGCGCTGGTGGAGGCGATCCAGCGCTTCGTCGCCGGGCGGCCGCCGTCGGACATCGACCCGGAGCGCTGGCGCGCCCTGCTGCGCGACGGCGCCTGACCGTCCCAGGCGCCTACGATCGACGCCATGGACCTCCTGGAGCAGGTCCGCGCCACCGGCACCCTCGCGCCCGGCGGCCCCGTGGCCGTCCTGCTCTCGGGCGGGCGGGACTCCGTCTGCCTGCTCGGCGTCGCGCTCGAGCTCGGCGGCCGGGTCGCCGCCGTGCACGTCAACTACGGGCTGCGGGACGCCGCCGGCGAGGACGAGGACCACTGCCGCGCGCTGTGCGAGCGCCTCGGCGTCGAGCTCGAGGTGGAGCACGCCGCCCGTCCCGCCGGCGCCCCCGGCAACCTGCAGGCGTGGGCGCGCGACGTGCGCTACGCGGCGGGAACGCGGGTCGTCGCGGCGCGCGGCGGCGTCCTGGCCGCCGGGCACACCGCCACCGACCAGGTCGAGACGGTGCTCTACCGCCTCGCGGCGTCGCCGGGCCGCCGGGCGCTGCTGGGGATGCCCGCCCGCTCGGGCCGCCTGGTGCGCCCGCTGCTCGGGGTCACGCGCGCGCAGACCGCGGCGTGGTGCGCCGACCGCGGGCTGCCGTGGCGCGAGGACGCCTCCAACGCGACGGACGCCTTCGCCCGCGGGCGCGTGCGCCACGGCCTCGTGCCCGCGCTGCGGGCCGTCGACGGCCGCGCGGAGGCCAACGTCCTGCGGACGGCGGAGCTCCTGCGCGACGAGGCCGAGGTCCTCGACGTCGTGGTCGACGCCGCCCTCGCGGGGCACGAGGAGATCCCCGTCGCCCACCTGGCGGCGCTCCCGCGGGCGCTCGCGCGGCTGGTGGTCCGGCGCCTGGCCGAGGCGGCGACCGGTGGGCTGTGCGCGCGGGCGCCGGGGCGCCTGGACGACCTCCTGGCGCTGGGCGACGGTGCGCTCGACGTCGGCGACGGCGCTCGGGCCGTCGTGGCGGCCGGCGTCCTGCGCTTCGAGCCCACGCCGCCGCTGCCCGACCGCGTCGCGGCGGGGCGGGCCGGCTGATCGTCGACGGGCTAGACGCCGAGCAGCGCGCGCAGGGCGGCGGGGTCGGCGGCGACGTCGTCGGCCGCGGCGGCGCGCAGCTCGTCCTCGCCGCCGAAGCCCCACGCCGCGCCGATCGCGCGCAGCCCGTGGGCGTGGGCCCCGTCGATGTCGTGGTGGCGGTCGCCGACCATGACCGCCCCGTCGCCCGCGGCCTCGCCGAGCGCCGCCAAAGCCTGCGCGATCGTCTGGGCCTTGTCGTCGCGGGCGGGCGGGATCGGGCCGGCGATGACGTCGAAGCGGTCGGCCAGCCCGACGCCCTCGAGCAGCGGGACCGCCAATGGGCGGGCCTTGGAGGTCGCGACGGCGAGCCGGGCGCCCGCGGCCGCGAGCGCGTCGAGCAGCTCCGTGATCCCGGGGTACACCGTCGAGCCCTCGACCATCCCGGCGCGGTAGCGCTCGCGGTAGTCCGCGACGATCTCGTCGATCCGGGCGCCGTCCGGCGACCGGTGGGCGAGCAGGGTCCCGAAGGTCTCGTGCAGCGGCGGCCCGATGAAGCCCTCCAGCTCCGCGGGCGGCCGCTCCGGCTCCCCGAGGGCGCGCAGCGTGGCGTTGGTCGCGGCGACGATCCCGGGGCGGGAGTCGACGAGCGTCCCGTCCAGGTCGAACAACACGGTGGGCACCGGATTCAGTCGGTCCCGAACAGCCGGTCGCCCGCGTCGCCGAGCCCGGGGAGGATGAAGCCGCGCTCGTCGAGCTCGCGGTCGACCGCGCCGACGACGATCGGCACGTCGGGGTGCGCCTGCTGCACCGCCGCGACGCCCTCCGGCGCGGCGACCAGGCACACGAGGCGCAGGTCGCGCGCGCCCGCCTCGCGCAGCCGCCCGAGCGCGGCCAGCGCGCTGCCGCCGGTGGCGAGCATCGGATCGACCACGAAGACGGTGGCCTCGGTGATCGCGTCCGGGAGGCTCTCGTAGTAGCCCCGCGGCTGCAGCGTGCCCTCGTCGCGCTGCATGCCGAGGTGGCCGATCGCCGCCTCGGGCACCGCGCGGAGGAAGCCGTCGACCATCCCCAGCCCCGCGCGCAGGACGGCGACGACGACGATGGGCAGCGCAGGCGTCGTCCCCGTCATCGTCTCCAGCGGCGTCCTGACCTCGACGGACCGCATCGGGAGATCCCGCATCGCCTCGTAGGCCAGGATCGCCGCGGCCTCCCCGAGGGCATGGCGGAAGGTCTCCCGCGAGGTGCCCGCAGCGCGCAGCACGGCGAGGTGGCGCTGGAGCAGCGGATGGTCGACGACGAGGGGTCCGGCCACGAGGATGCGCAAGATACCGGCCCGCTAGGTTGGGTCCCGATGCAGCCCCGGCGCAACGTCGAGCTCAAGGGACGCGATCCGGATCCCGCCGCGACGCTGGCCGCGGCGCTCGCCGCCGGCGCCGAGGACCGGGGCGTCCTGCACCAGCGCGACACCTACTTCGGCGCCCGCGAGGGCCGGCTCAAGCTGCGCGAGCAGGACGGGCGCGCCGAGCTCATCTCCTACGTGCGCGCCGACCGGGCGCTGGCGCGCGAGAGCGCCTACACGCTGGTCGACGTCCCCGACCCCGACGCGCTGCGGAGCGCCCTGGACGCCGCGCTGGGCACGGTCGCCGAGGTCGTCAAGACGCGGCGCCTGCTGCTGTGGCGCGACGTGCGGATCCACCTCGACGACGTCGAGGGCCTCGGGACCTGGGTCGAGCTCGAGGCCGTGGCCGGCGCGGACTCCGACCTCGCCGCCGAGCACGCGAAGGTCGCCGAGCTGCGCGGCCTGCTCGGCCTCGCCGACGACCGGATCGTCGCCGAGGGCTACGCCGCGCTGCTGCTCGCCGACGGCCTGGCGCGGGAGCGCCTCGTCGGCCTGGCCCGCGCCGCCATGGCCCGCGCCTACTCGCCGTACTCGCGCTTCGACGTGGGGGTCGCCCTGCGCGACGAGGCCGGCCGCCTGCACGCCGGCGCCAACGTCGAGAACGCGTCCTACCCCGAGGGGCACTGCGCCGAGACGAGCGCGATCGGGGCGCTGGTGGTGGCGGGCGGCACGGCGATCCACGAGGTCGCGGTCATGGCCGACACCGAGCTCATCACCCCGTGCGGCGGCTGCCGCCAGCGCCTGGCCGAGTTCGCGCGGCCCGACGTCGCCGTGCACCTCTGCGGCCCCGAGGGCGTCCGGCGGACCGTGACGCTCGGCGACCTGCTGCCCCTCGGCTTCGGCCCGGAGGACCTGCCCGAGGAGGTGGGGACGTGACGGACGCCGCGGCGGTGATCCGCGAGCTGGCCGGCTCCGACGTGCGCCCGCGCGTCGGCCTCGTGCTCGGCTCGGGCCTCGGCGGGCTGGCCGACGCCGTGCAGGACCCCGTCGTCATCCCGTACGAGCGCCTCCCGGGCTTCCCGCTCGGCGGCGTCGTCGGCCACGCGGGGCGCCTCGTGCTCGGGACGCTGTCCGGCATCCCCGTGGCGGTCCTCCAGGGCCGGGCGCACCTCTACGAGGGCACCGGCCCCGCGAAGATCCTGGTCCCGATCCGGACGCTGCGCGCCCTCGGCGCCGAGGTCCTGATCCTCACGAACGCCGCGGGCTCCCTGCGCCAGGAGGTGGGTCCCGGCCGCCTGATGGCGATCGCCGACCACATCAACCTCATGGGGACCAACCCGCTCATCGGGCCCAACGACGACGAGGTCGGCCCCCGCTTCCCGAGCCTGCGCGACGCCTACGACCCCGCGCTGCTCACCGCGCTGGACGAGGCGGCGCGGGCGCTCGGCATCGACCTGGCCGAGGGCGTGTACCTCGCCGTCACGGGGCCGAGCTTCGAGACGCCGGCGGAGATCCGCGCCTTCCGCGCGCTCGGCGCGGACGCCGTCGGGATGTCCACCGTCCCGGAGGTCATCGCCGCGCGGCACTGCGGGCTGCGCGTGGCCGCGGTGAGCGCGATCACCAACCTCGCGGAGGGCATGGGCGACCAGCCGCTCTCCCACGAGCAGACCCTCGCGAGCGCCGCCGACGCCGCCGGGGACCTGCAGCGCCTCCTGACCCGTCTGCTGGAGGACCTCGCCCCGTGACGAGCACCCCCGTCGCCGCCGTGGCGGCCCGCGCCCTGGCGCTCGTCGACCTCACGAGCCTCGACGAGGGCGACACCGAGACGAGCACCCGCGCGCTGTGCGCCCGCGCCGTCACGCCGCACGGTCCCGTCGCGGCCGTGTGCATCATGCCCGCGTGGGTGGCGGCCGCCGCCGACGCCCTGGCCGGCAGCCCCGTGCGCGTGGCCACGGTCGCCAACTTCCCCGACGGCAGGCCGGACGTCGAGGCCGCGCGCGCGGCCACGGCGCAGGCGGTCGCCGACGGCGCCGACGAGGTCGACGTCGTGGCCCCGTGGCGCGCCTGGGCGGACGGGGACCACGCGGTCGCCGAGCGCCTGATCGCCGCCTGCGCGGCGGAGGCGCCGTCCCTCAAGGTGATCCTCGAGACCGGCTCGCTGTCCGGTGCCGCCGCCGCCCGCGCGCTCGCCGCACTCGCGCTCGGGGCGGGCGCCGGCTGGGTGAAGACGTCCACGGGCAAGCACGGGCAGGGCGCCACCCCGGAGGCCGCCCAGGCGCTGCTCGACGCGGTCAAGGCCCACGGCGCGGGCGGCGTCAAGGTCTCGGGCGGCGTGCGCACGGCCGCCGACGCGGCGACCTACCTCGCGCTGGCCGATGCCACCATGGGCCCGGCCTGGGCCACCCCCGAGACCTTCCGCATCGGCGCGAGCTCCCTGGTGGACGACCTGGCGCTCCACCTGTCGTGACGACGTACTTCGCGCAGGAGCTCATCCGCGTCAAGCGCGACGGCGGGACGCTCGACGCCGACGCGATGGCCTGGCTGGTCCGGGGGATCGCCGACGGCGGCCTGAGCGACGGGCAGGTCGCCGCGTTCGCCATGGCCGTCTTCTTCCGCGACCTGGACGCCGGCGAGCGCGCCGCGCTGACCGCCGCGATGCGCGACTCCGGCACCGTCCTGTCGTGGGAGGACGTGGAGGCGCCGGTCCTGGACAAGCACTCCACGGGCGGCGTGGGGGACAAGGTCTCCCTGCTCCTGGCGCCGATCGTCGCGGCGTGCGGCGGCGCGGTGCCGATGATCTCCGGACGGGGCCTGGGGCACACGGGCGGCACGCTCGACAAGCTCGACGCGATCCCGGGCTACGACACGGCGCCGGACCCGGACACACTCCGCCGGACGGTCCGCGAGGTCGGCTGCGCGATCGTCGGCCAGACCGCCGATCTCGCGCCCGCGGACCGGCGCCTGTACGCGATCCGCGACGCGACGGGCAGCGTCGAGTCGATCCCGCTCATCGTCGCCTCGATCCTCTCCAAGAAGCTGGCGGCCGGCCTCGAGGGGCTCGTGATGGACGTGAAGTGGGGCGGGGGCGCCTTCATGGCCGACCGCGACCGCGCGCGCGAGCTCGCCCGGCCGCTCGTCGAGGTCGCCGGCGCGAACGGGCTGCCGACGGTGGCCCTGCTGACGCGGATGGACCAGGTCCTCGGGCGCACGGCGGGCAACGCGCTGGAGGTCCGCGAGTCGATCGAGGCGCTCGCGCATCCGGCCGCGGCGGACCCGCGGCTGCTCGAGGTCACCCTCGCGCTCGCCCGCCGGCTGCTCGCCCTCGGCGGCCTGGACGCCGACCCGATCACCGCCCTGCGCTCGGGCGCGGCGGCCGAGCGCTTCGCGGCGATGGTCACGGCGCTCGGCGGCCCCGCCGATCTGCTCGAGCGCCCGGGCGACCACCTGCCCGTCGCGCCCGTCGTCCGGCCCGTCCTGCCCGAGCGCCCCGGTCACGTCACCGCCCACGCCACCCGCGAGCTCGGGCTGGCCGTCATGGCCCTCGGCGGCGGCCGTCGCACCGAGGCCGACGCGATCGACCCCGCGGTCGGGCTGGCCCATCTCGCCCCGCTCGGCGCCGAGGTCGGCCCCGACGCGCCGCTCGCCGTCGTACACGCCCGCGACGAGGCGGGCTGGGCCGCGGCCGAGCGCGCCGTGCGCGCCGCGATGACCGTCTCCGCCGAGCCCCCGGCGGGCGAGCCGCTGCCGCCCGTCGTCACCGAGGAGGTCTGACCCGTTGGGAGCCCTGACCGACCACGTCGCCGCCGTCCCCAAGGCCGAGCTGCACGTGCACCTCGAGGGCACCGCCCGCCCCGAGCTGATCCGGCGCATCGCCGCCCGCAACGGCCTCGCGCTGCCCGCCGGCCTGTTCGCCGACGAGGACACCTTCGCCTGGCGCGACTTCCTCGACTTCCTGCAGAGCTACGACCTCGCCGCCGGCGTCATCCGCACCGCGGAGGACTACCGCGACGTCACCTTCGAGTACCTGGCGCAGTGCGCGGCCGAGGGCGCGCTCTACGTCGAGCTCATCTCCTCGCCGGACCATGCGCGCGCGGTCGGGCTGACCGAGGAGGAGCACCGCGCCGGGATCTTCCAGGGCATCGACGACGCGCGACGGCAGCACGGCATCGAGGCGCGCGTGCTCGTCTCCGTCGTGCGCAACTTCGGCGTGCAGGCCGCCGAGCGCGTCGCCGCGGAGGCCGCCGCCATGCCGCACCCCTACGTCGTCGGCTTCAACATGGCCGGGGACGAGGCGGGCTACCCGGCGGCGGACTACGCCCGGGCGTTCGCCACCGCGAGCGACGCGGGGCTCGGATGCACGTGCCACGCGGGCGAGCACGCCGGCCCCGAGAGCGTCCGCGCCGCCCTGGCGCTGCCCGGGATCTCCCGCATCTCCCACGGCGTCCGCGCCGTCGAGGAGCCGGCGCTCGTGGCCGAGCTCGCCGACCGCGGGATCGTCCTGGAGGTCTGCCCGACCTCCAACGTCCGCCTCGGCGTCTACCCCGACTTCGCCGCCCACCCGTTCGGCGTCCTGCGCGACGCCGGCGTCCC
Organism: Solirubrobacteraceae bacterium; assembly: GCA_034664785.1. Lineage (GTDB taxonomy): Bacteria > Actinomycetota > Thermoleophilia > Solirubrobacterales > Solirubrobacteraceae > Paraconexibacter. The sequence goes on along the minus strand of JAXDGY010000034.1, from coordinate 6,979 downwards.
CGTGACGCTGGGGTCGGACGACCCGCCCTACTTCGGGGCGACGATCGGCGGCGAGTACGCGGTGGTGGCCGAGCACTTCGGGCTGGGCCCGGCGGAGCTCGCCGCCGTGACGGAGACCGCCCTGCGCGCGAGCTTCGCCGACGCGGCGCTGCGCGAGCGGCTGCTCGGCGCCGTCGCGGCGGCGCGGACCGGGCGCTGATCGGCCGCCGGGCGCCTCCCGCTGCGACGTCCGCACGTTGCGGGGTCGGGACGGTGCCGTCCGGCGGCCCCCGCTAGGCTGCCGCGCGTCGGCGCGGGGTCACCGCCGTCGCGTCCCGCCGCTCACGCCCCCCAGCACCAACGAAAAGAGGATCTGTTGTTCGCCATTCGCTCCAGGCGGGCCATCGTCGCGATGGGCCTGGCCGGGGTCCTCGTCCCCGTCGCCGCAGGTTGCGGCTCGTCGGACAAGTCCTCGTCCTCCACGTCCGGCGGCGCCGTCGCCGCCGTGACCACGCCGGCCAAGGGCAAGGCCATCAAGGTCGGCCTGGTCACCGACATCGGCGGCCTGAACGACCGCTCGTTCAACACGCTGGCCAACAAGGGCCTCCAGGACGCCGAGGCGCAGCTCGGGATCACGGGCCGCGTGCTGGCCTCGAAGTCCAACGCGGACTACGTGCCGAACCTGTCCACGCTGGCGCAGCAGAAGTACGACCTCGTCATCGGCGTCGGCTTCCTGATGGCCGACGCGGTCGGCACCGTCGCCAAGAAGTTCCCGAACACGAAGTTCGCGATCATCGACGTCGACCAGACGTCGCTGAAGGGGAAGCCGGCCAACGTCGAGGGCCTGCTGTTCAAGGAGCAGCAGTCCGGCTACCTCGCCGGCGTCCTGGCCGCGAGCTACGCCAAGGACAACGCCATCAAGGCGATCTCGACCGTCGGCGGCCAGAAGATCCCGCCGGTGGACCACTACATCGCGGGCTTCCAGGCCGGCGCCAAGAAGGTCGACCCGTCGATCAAGACGCTCAACGCCTACTCCCAGGACTTCGTCGACCAGGCGAAGTGCAAGGAGATCGCGCTCAACCAGATCCAGCAGGGCTCCAAGGTCGTCTTCCAGGTGGCCGGCCAGTGCGGCCTGGGCGCCATCGACGCCGCCAAGGAGAAGGGCGTGCAGGCCATCGGGGTGGACGCCGACCAGTCCTACCTCGGCCCGCAGGTGCTGACGAGCGCGATCAAGAAGGTGGACGTCGCCGTGTTCGACACGGTCAAGGAGGTCCAGGCCGACGGCTTCAAGGCCGGCACGAACGCGACGTTCGAGGTCTCCAACGACGGCGCCGGGCTCGGCAAGATCTCGGCGGACGGGACGCAGTACCAGGCGGCCGTCGACGCGGCCAAGAAGGAGCTCGCGGACGGCACGGTCACGCCCCCGGACACCGTCAAGTAGTCGGGCCTGGCGGTTGGCCGACGACCACCAGCACCGGGAGTCCGGCGCTCCGGCGCCGGACTCCCAAGGCGGTCGGGCCGCGCCCGGCGCTCAAGCGCCGGCCGCGGCCGGATCGCCCGCCCTCGAGCTGCGGGGCATCACCAAGGCGTTCGGCGCCCTGAAGGCGAATGACGGCGTCGACTTCACCCTGCGCCGCGGCGAGATCCACGCGCTGCTCGGCGAGAACGGCGCGGGCAAGTCGACGCTGATGAACGTCGTCTACGGGATGCTCACCCCCGACGCGGGCGAGATCCGGGTGGGCGGCGAGGTCGTCCGGGTCGGCTCGCCCCGCCGGGCGATGGACCTCGGGATCGGCATGGTCTTCCAGCACTTCATGCTCATCCCGGTCATGACCGTGGCCGAGAACGTCGTGCTCGGCTCGGAGCCGCGGCGCGGCGGCCTGCTCGACCAGCGCGGCGCCGAGCAGCGGGTCCAGGAGCTGTCGGACCGCTTCGGCCTGGCCGTCGACCCCTCCGCGGTGGTCGAGGACATCACCGTGGGCCAGCAGCAGCGCGTGGAGATCCTGCGTGCGCTGGACAGGGGCGCCGAGGTGCTGGTCCTCGACGAGCCGACCGCCGTGCTGACCGCCCAGGAGACCGCCGAGCTCGTCGGCGTCCTGCGGCGCCTGCGCGACCAGGGCACCTCGATCGTCTTCATCTCCCACAAGCTGCGCGAGGTCCTCGACGTCGCCGACCGGGTCACCGTGCTGCGTCGCGGCCGGACCGTCGGCACCGTGGAGACCGCGGGCGCCGACGAGGCCTCGCTCGCGCGGCTGATGGTCGGCCGCGAGGTGCTCCTGCGCGTGGACAAGCAGCCGTCCGAGCCTCGCGAGCCGCTCCTGGAGGTCGAGGACCTCCACGTGACCGACGACCGCGGCCTGCACGCCGTCCGGGGCCTGTCGCTCACCGTCCGGGGCGGCGAGATCGTCGCGGTGGCCGGAGTCGACGGCAACGGCCAGAGCGAGCTCATCGACGCCGTCGCCGGGCTGCGGGCGCCCACCTCCGGGACCGTGCGGGTGGCGGGCCGCGAGCTGACGGGCGCCGATGCCCGCACGGTGCGCTCCGCCGGCGTCGGCCACATCGCCGAGGACCGCCAGCGCCGCGGGCTCGTGCTCGACTTCTCCCTGGCCGAGAACCTCGCCCTGCGGGACTACCGCGAGAGCGCGCGGTTCGGGCTGCTGCGCCCGGGCCGCATGCTCGCTCGCGCCAAGCGGCTGCTGCAGGAGTTCGACGTCCGCGGCGGCGACCCGGGGACGCCCGCGCGGTCGCTCTCCGGGGGCAACCAGCAGAAGCTCGTGATCGCGCGCGAGATCGGCGGCAACCCGGAGGTCCTCATCGCCGCGCAGCCCACGCGCGGCCTCGACGTCGGGGCGATCGAGTTCGTCCACCGCCGCCTGGTCGCCGAGCGCGACGCGGGCCGGGCCATCCTGCTCGTCTCGCTCGAGCTCGAGGAGGTCCGCGCGCTGGCGGACCGCATCCTCGTCGTCTTCGAGGGGCGCGTCGTCGGCGAGCTGCCGCCGAGCGCCTCCGAGGAGGAGATCGGGCTGCTCATGACGGGCTCCGGCCCGGGGACGGTGCAGGCCGCATGAGCGTCACGGCCCCACCGCCGGAGGGCCCCGAGGACGCCGGGCTCGACCCGGCGCCCGGGCGCGGGTCGACCGTCGCCACGCGCCTGACGACGCACGTCGGCGTGGGCGGCGTCGTGACCCCGCTGCTCACGACGCTGCTCGCCTTCGTGGTGGGCGGGCTGGTCGTCCTGGTGACCGGGCACGACCCGTTGAGCACCTACAAGGCGATCTTCGACGGGACGGGGCTGAACTGGCTGTTCCCGTGGACCTCGGGCGCGGACCGGGACACCGCCGCGATCAACCTGCAGCAGACGCTCATCCTGACCACGCCGCTGATCCTGGTCGGGTTGGCCGTGGCGTACGCGTTCCGCGCCGGGCTGTTCAACATCGGCGGCCAGGGCCAGTACACGGTCGGCGCGATCATCGCCGTCTGGGTCGGCTCCTCCTTCGCCGGCATGCCCGGGGCGCTGCACATCGTCCTCGCGGTCGTGCTCGCCGCCCTGGGCGGCGCGGCGTGGGCGGCGATCGCGGGCGGCCTGCGGGCGACGACCGGCGCCAACGAGGTGATCACCACGATCATGCTCAACTACACCGCGCTCTGGATCGGCGTGTTCCTCTTCGGGCTCGGCGGCCCGCTGCAGAGCGACGTCCAGCGCGAGGTGCCCGTCTCCAACGACATCGTCCAGAGCGCGCACCTGCCGGTGTTCTGGGGCGATCCGGAGCTCCAAGGGCTGCACATCGGCATCTTCGTCGCGCTGGCCGCGGCCGTCGTCTTCTCCGTGGTGCTCAACCGCTCAACCAAGGGCTACGAGGCCCGGGCCGTCGGCTTCAACCCCGATGCGGCCCGCTACGGCGGCATCAGCGTGGGCTGGACCTACGTGCTCGTCATGGGCGCCTGCGGCCTCTTCGCGGGCCTGGCCGGCGCGATGGACGTCCTGGGCTGGCAGTTCCGGGTGGCGACCAACGACGTGCAGGTGTCCCAGATCGGCTTCCTCGGCATCGCCGTCGCGCTGCTCGGGCGCAACACCGCGATCGGGACGTGCCTGGCCGCGCTGCTGTTCGGCGCGCTGCTGCAGGGGACCTCGGTCCGCAACCTCGATCCGTCGGTCTTCCCGCCGGAGCTCGCGGGCAACCTGACGACGATCATCCAGGGGCTGGTCGTGCTGATCGTCTCCGCCGACGTGCTCGTGGCCTGGCTGGTGCGCGTGCGCCTGCGCCGCCGCGCCGATCCCGATCCGCCCGCGACCTCGGTGGCGGCGACGTGAGCGCCGCCGCCTCCACCGCGGGCGCCCGCGGCGCGGTGCCGCGGCCCGCGCTCGCCGGCTGGGCCGGCATCGCGGTCGGCGTGCTCGCCTTCCTGCTCGCCCTGCCGCCGTTCACGGTGCGCAGCCCGGCGCCGTCGTTCGTGCTCGCCGTGCTGGCCGTCGGCGCGGGCGCGACCGCGCTGCGCGGCGGCGAGCGCCGGCTGGGGATCTTCGCCGTCGTGGCCGGCGTCGGCGGCGCCGCGGGCGCCTACGCGGCGACCCGGTCAGGGGTGGGCAACCTCGAGACCGTCGTCAGCTGGGGCGCCCTCTGCGCCGCCATGCTGCGGTACGCCACCCCGCTGACCTTCGCGGCGCTCGGCGGCCTGGTCTCCGAGCGCTCGGGTGTCGTGAACATCGGCCTGGAGGGCATGATGCTGATGGGCGCCTTCTTCGCCGCGCTGGGGGCCGACAAGACGGGCTCGTGGCTGCTCGGGCTGCTCATCGGCGTGCTGGCCGGCGCCGCGCTGGCGACCGTCCTCGCCGTCTTCGCGGTGACCCTGCGGGCCGACCAGATCGTGACCGGCATGGCGCTGAACTTCGTCGCGCTCGGCCTCACCGGCTACCTCTACGTCGACATCTACGGCGAGCAGGGGACGCCGGACGACCTACCGCGTGTGCCCGACCTCACGCTCCACACCGACCGCCTCGGCTTCATCGGCCAGGCGCTCGACCAGCAGAACCTGCTCGTGTGGGGCAGCCTGCTGGCCGTCGTCGTCGTGTGGGTGCTCGTCTTCCGGACCGCCGGCGGGCTGCGGCTGCGCTCCGTCGGGGAGAACCCCAAGGCGGCCGAGACGGTCGGCATCGACGTGCTCCGCACGCGCTACCTCGCCGTGATCGCCTCGGGCGGCCTGGCCGCGCTCGGCGGCGCCTTCCTGTCGATCGGCTTCGTGCACTCCTTCACGCAGAACATGACCGCCGGCCGGGGCTTCATCGCGCTGGCCGCGGTCATCTTCGGCCGGTGGCGCCCGTTCGGGGCGCTCGCCGCGACGCTGCTGTTCGGCTTCGCGAGCGCGCTGGCCCAGCGCCTGCCGGAGTTCTCGCCGTCGGCGGCCACGCTGTTCCAGGCGCTGCCCTACGTGCTGACGCTGATCGCCGTGGCCGGGATCATCGGGCGCTCGCGGCCCCCGGCGGCCGACGGCGTGCCCTACCGCCGCGAGGGCTGAGCGACCGGCAGGTCGCTAGGTTGCGGGGACATGCGCGACCCGGTCATCGGTGAGATCCTCGTCCAGCCCGACGACCTCAAGCGGCGCGTGCGCCAGCTCGGCGAGCAGATCAGCGCCGACTACGCGGACAAGGACCTGCTGCTGGTCGGGGTGCTCAAGGGCGCGGTCTTCTTCCTCGCCGACCTCATGCGCCAGATCGACGTCCCGTGCGAGGTCGACTTCATGGCCGTCGCGTCCTACGGCTCGGCGACGGAGTCGAGCGGCGTGGTGCGGATCCTGAAGGACCTCGACCGCCCGATCGAGGGCCACCACGTGCTCATCGTGGAGGACATCGTCGACTCGGGCCTGACCCTCCAGTACCTCCTGCGCAACCTCGGGGCGCGCAACCCGGCGTCGCTGGAGGTCTGCGCGCTGCTGACGAAGCCCGACCGCCGCAAGGTCCAGCTCGAGCCGCGCTACCTCGGCTTCGAGATCCCGGACAAGTTCGCCATCGGCTACGGCCTGGACCATGCCGAGCAGTACCGGAACCTGCCCTATGTGGCCGCGCTCAGCGAGGAGGGCGGCGCGGGAACCGCCGGCGGCGGGACGTAGGAACCATCGGGGGCGGGACGCAGGATCCTGGGAGCCTCCTGGCCGAAGGGTCAGCAAACGCCCCCCAGAAGGGCCTGGAGGCAGCGTGGCAGGCGGCGGATCGCCCGAAACCTGCTGCTAGGCTTGGATGCTCACATGAGCCGCTTCTTCAAGAGCGCCGCCTTCCCGATCCTCATCGTGGTGGTGCTCGCTTTCTTCGCCCAGAAGCTGATCAGTCCCTCCACGGACGGTCACAACCCGACTTACGCGGACTTCCAGGCCCAGCTCAGCACGGGCCGGATCAAGAACGTCGACGTCCGCACCAAGGACAACACGCTCCAGATCACGCCGAAGGCGGGCCAGGGCGGGAAGTACGAGGTCGGCTTCGTCGACCAGGGCGCCGACCGCCTCACGAATCAGCTCCAGGCGGCCAAGGCCTCCGGCAAGCTCGACGACTACAACGTCGAGGGCAAGAAGTCCAACGGCTGGCTGTCCCTGCTGACCTACGTCCTGCCGTTCCTGATCTTCATCGGCTTCTGGATCTTCCTGATGAACCAGGTGCAGGGCGGAGGATCGAAGGTGATGTCCTTCGGGAAGTCGCGCGCCAAGCGGCTGTCGGTGGACTCGCCCAAGATCACCTTCCGCGACGTCGCGGGCGCCGACGAGGCCGTCGAGGAGCTCCACGAGATCAAGGAGTTCCTCGAGAACCCCAAGAAGTTCCAGGCGCTCGGCGCGCGGATCCCCAAGGGCGTCCTGCTCTACGGCCCTCCGGGCACCGGCAAGACGCTTCTCGCGCGCGCCGTCGCCGGCGAGGCGGGCGTCCCGTTCTTCTCCATCTCCGGCTCGGACTTCGTCGAGATGTTCGTCGGCGTCGGCGCCTCGCGCGTCCGCGACCTCTTCGAGCAGGCCAAGCAGA